>CAVLAC010000060.1:0-12412 GCA_963661055.1 bacterium
TTGAACCTTTTGCCAATAGTGTAGGGGGCATTTCCACTAAAAAGCCCGAAGAGCCTTAATTTCATTCGATGTTAATTTATTTTTCCCATTCCAACCTCTCATAAAAACATCTTTCCTGTCTTTTTTATCCCATACTCGTCGAGTAGGATTCCGTTCATAAGCAGTTAAGGGGATTTCCACAGAATTAAAATGTCCAAAATAAGTCAATCTTTTAGGATCTTCTCCATCAATATTCAAAGGTAATGACCTTTTATCCTCATTGGATGTTCCATACAACATAGGCACAACCATCATAATCCCCTCTGATTTTGAAACACATATACCAGGATGCCCACATCTATCATCTCTCTGTACATATGAGTCTGGCAATTTCTGTGCCCATATATTCTCCCCTATTCGAAATATCGTTCCAAAGTCAAAAGCTCCTACTGTAGCATACAAGCTTAACAACCTTTCAAGTTGAATCTCTTTCTCGTCTTTCTTGAAATCATCAACTATTTCCATTTAAATCTCCTTTTAGATAAAATATTCTTAATCATAGCAGAAAGGTGTCAAAGAGAGCAAGCCGTGTTTCAACTTGAGGGTGTAATGTATACAAACAAGCATAGCAGAGTGCCTTCTCGTACACTCTGAAAGCAAGCAAATGTGCCGCGCAAAGATTGTGCGCACCTGCTAAATGCTCCGCACTCAATTCGCATACCTTTTCATATCCTTATGCAAATAGTATAGCATATTCGCGTCCGAAAGTAAACGCCAATTTTGAGGTGTAGGATTTTATCTCACGCGAGAGAGGTGAGCGGGGGCGTCTCACGCAGAGGCGCAGAGAGGAAGAGGAAGCGCGTCAAGATAGGGTGGGTTGGTTTTGAGCGAGGGGGCATTATAAACTCCGAGGGGCAACAAAAGCTTCGCTAACGCTACGCTGAGGGCTTCGCGACAACGCGCCCACCTTTTTGAGACTCAGAGTTTTGAATAGCCCCTTCGGGGCTGAGGGGGCGGCTTTAACCACGGATCTTCGCGGATTGGCACGGATTTGTGGGTGATGTGTTTTTAATACAAAGACACAAAGTCACAGAGTCACAGAGAAGTGGTAGTAGCAATCTTCTTGATGAGCTTGTTTGCCCATTCAATTGCCGCGTCACATGTTGGCAGTACATCTAATGCGCCTTTTTGTAACTCATAAAGGATGTCCCATTGAGATCCTTTTACTATTGTAGGCGGCCAGGATTGGCATTTCCTATACTTAAACAATCTCTCACAAATCTCTCTTGTTTCACGCATATCTAGAGATTCCCTTGCCAAAATAAGCTGCAGGTCTATTAGGTCTCTCACGCGGTCACTGCCAACGGACGAGACTCCGTGCAATTTTTGTGCAACCTGAAATGTTAGAGGCATTAGTGGCAACGGCTTGGGAGGCGGAAAGCCTAATGTCGTAAAAAGCTCTGCGATATCCGCCGCCACAGGATGCATTTCTGGAGTGTCCGCAAGCCCAATTTCGTTTGTACCCACCTCCAATAAAACCGTGCACCAAGACCGTCCGAGATAAGAAATCTTCACCTCAAAGGGTTGCATAACATATTCAAATGGGATACCCCGAGGTTTTGCAGGCTTCTTAATCACAAGTTCGCCCGAGAACCCATTCCAGCCTTGTGCGAGCGATGTCCGAAGACGAGAAATAAACTCATCAAGCTCCTCTCGCCGCGCGACATCGCAGTCAATTGTATTACGAGAACTATTGCGTCCATAACGAATGCGCAAAGATGTTCCGCCCTTTATAACCACATCTGGCAAGAGCTGTCCAACTATTGTATTCGCCATTGCCATCCGTACTTGAACTAAACTTGCGCCTGCCCCATAAATACGCTGAAGCGCACTATCCAAATGTCGCTTACTATTTGGACGCTGTTTCTCTTTTCCTGACTTCATTCATCACCTTTCTTTTCTCTTCTAGGCCTATCTTACCAAGTTGGAATGCTTTATCACAAGCCGCTCTTATTCTATCTGTGGACATTGTAGCTTGAGCACTAATAAGCGCGTCCGCCACACACTGCGAAGGAATCCCCTCTATTTGCGAAGGATGACCTCCTTTAAGTGCAGGGCAAACAACAATACCCTTAGCCAGATTCTTACGGACACGAAATGGTGTTGCCACATAGATAACATCTGGATTCGTAGGCGCAAGCATCAACATCGCGATTACGGACTCTCCAAACAAATAAGCCCCTTGACCCACTAAAGCCACTGCCTGAGCATAAGGGTCTCTCTCCGTCGGCAAGTATTGAGCAAGCTGATATACGCCTTGCCCAATGCGGATTAATCTGCCGCGATGAGCCAAATCCACAAGTGTACCAACAGGAATCCCCATTGTGCGAGCACACGAGGATGTGATGAGTCCGTAGTTCTCAATCGCAACATCAAAAATTCTATTATAAGCTGTCACGCCAATAGTATAGCAAAAATACGGTTGTTTTGGCAACTAGATTTTTCACTCCAATTCCAAAACCATCTCCACCGAGAAGTATAAAAGGGGGTTAGATAGCCCCTTCGGGCTGAGGGAGCGGCGGTTTTAACCACGAATTGCCACGGAAGTTGTTTTAGCCGTGTAGAATTGTAGATATGTTTTTAACACAGAGGCACAAAGGCACAGAGAAGTGGTAGTTGAAGTTGAAGAGTGGAATTATTAATTCTTAAACGCGGGGCGGAAGGGACTCCGCCCCCTACCCCTGTCGCGGCGGTCACGCGGGACGCGTGACCCTACCTCTAACCTCTTTGCGTTCTCTGCGCCTCTGCGTGAGATAAAACAAGTATGTCTGGGCGAGTTGTCGCGTAGCCTCCCCGCGTAGCGTTAGCGAAGCTTTTGTTGCTCCTCGGAGTTTATAATTCTCTAAATACGGCAAGCAAAGACGCGCGGCGCCGCGTTCATAAGTTTCTCGCGCAAGCCGCATTAGCTTGTGAGGGAGCGGACGGCGCGGAGGATGGCTTGGGCGGTTTCGGTGTTTACACCAGCGGCGGAGGCAATTTCGTCTTCCGTGGCGCGGGCAATGCCGTAGACGGACTTGAAAGTCGTCAACAACTTCACCTTCTTCGCCTCGCCTACGCCTGGTATTTCGTCCAACACCGATTCACGGATGGTGCGTTCCCGCAAAGAGCGGTGATAGGTAATGGCAAAGCGGTGCGCTTCGTCCCTTAAACGCGTAATCACCATCAAAGCCTGCGAATCGCGCGGCAAAAAGACATTAGGGAGACCGTCATCAAGGACGACTTCCTCCTGCCGCTTGGCGAGTCCGACCGTGGGAATGTCGCTAATGCCCAACTCAGCAAAAACTGCTCGCGCGGCACGCAATTGCGTGATACCTCCGTCACAAATATAAAGGTCGGCACGCGGCGAAGTCTCTAACAAAGTGGAGTCGGGTCCGTAGCGGCGACGGACGACTTCCGCCATCGCGCGAGGGTCGTCCGCTCCCTTGAAGGACTTAATCTTAAAATGACGGTAAAAGCGCCGATCGGGGAGTCCGTCCCGCGCCACAACGAGCGAAGCGACATTGTGAGTGCCGAAGAGGTTAGAGATATCGACGCACTCGATAATGCGCGGCACTTTGGGGAGGTTCAGTGCGGCGGCGAGTTCCTCGATACCCTTCTCGGCATCCTCGCGATGCATCTCGGGGGATTTACGGACGAAATGCGCCTTCGTCATCTCCTTGAGAGCGAATAGGGTATCCCTCAGGCGCGCGGCACTTTCGTAGTCGCCCTTCTCTGCGGCTTTATGCATCGCCTCCCCCACTTCGGCGAGCACGGCGGGGCGCTTGCCTTCCAAAAAGGCACACGCCTCCTCAAAGCGTGCTTGGTATTCCGCCGCGCTTATCTTGCCGAGGCAAGGGGCGGAACAATTACGGATGACATTCGCGAGGCAATGGGCGTGCGCTGCCGCGTCCGGACAAAGTGCCGCGCACGAGCGGATTCCGTACCGCTTTTCCACGAAGTCCTTCGCCGCGCGCACAACAGGGCTTGAGGGAAACGGACCAAAGTAGCGTGCCCCATCGCTACGGATAATGCGGACGCACGAGAAGCGCGGCCACGGGTCATTGGGGTCGGCACGCAAAGCCAAGTAACGCTTATCGTCCCTCATTAGGATATTGAAGCGCGGCTTATACTTCTTAATGAGGGAGGCTTCGGTTAGGAGGGCTTCCGCGTCATTTTTGACGGTCATAAACTCGAAGTCCCAGACCGTGGAGACCATCGAGCGAACCTTTGGCGGATGCTTCGCGCCTGGGCGGAAGTAGCTCGAGACGCGTCGGCGCAAGTTCTTCGCCTTGCCGACATAAATAATCACGCCCCGGCGATCTCGCATGAGATAGCATCCGGGGCGGGTCGGAACGGTTTTCAGCCGCTCTCGAACCAGGTCCGTCATTAAGCCTCAGCGACCTGCTTGGGCTCTTCGGGCTCTTTCTTCGCCTCAGCCTCAGCTTCGAGCTTCTCGCCTTCCGCGAGCCCCTTCTTGAATTCGCCTTTCGCCTTGCCGAGCGAACGCGCCAATTCGGGGATCTTCTTCGCGCCGAAGAGAACCGCGATGATTAGTATGACTATGACGATTTGCCAGATTCCAGGTCTCATAATTTTACCTTTCTCTATTGTGTTGACTAATAGAATACCATAAATTCGACAATTAAGCAACTACTAATCCTTGGGTTTCGGATTCGCCAAGGACGAGATTCATATTCTGAATCGCCGCGCCAGAGGCTCCTTTACCTAGATTATCGAAGCGTGCAACAAGCGTAAAACGCTCCTCATTGCCCCAAACCGACACTTCCATATCGTCCCGCCCTGCATAGGCGGCGGACGACAAGAAGCCGCCTTCCGAGACATTCTCAACATACTTCACGAGCGCGGCATTTGCATATGTCGCGGCGAGGCACACCTTCGCGGCGGAAATGCCGCCCTTCACTTGATTCGCGAAAAGGGACACCGTCACTTCCATTCCGCTTAGGCTCGGGACGACGATAGGCGAGAAGATGGGCGCGGCACTTAGTCCGCACATCTTCACCATCTCAGGGAGGTGCTTGTGGGTCTGCCACAGCGCATATTGGCGTCCGCCTTGATGGAGGGGTGTCGCGGCACTTTCATAGTCCGCAATCATCTTCTTGCCGCCACCCGAATAGCCCGTGAGCGAAAAGGCGCTCAATTGCGTGGCAGGGTCAAGAATCCCCGCTTGCACCAAGGGGGCGACAAGGGCGATAAACCCACTCGCGTGACATCCCGGGTTCGCAATGCGCTTCGAAGAGACAATCTTCTCACGCTGTCCCGCAATTTCAGGAAAGCCATATGCCCAATCAGGGGAGGTGCGATGGGCGGTAGAAGTGTCAATGATAACGGTCTTTGGGTTTGTAACGAGTTCCGCCGCCTCAATAGCCGCCGCGTCAGGCAAGCAAAGAAACGCCACATCTGCCGCGTTAAGGGCTTCACGGCGGGCGGCGACATCCTTGCGCACTTCCTCGGGAAGCACAATCAACTCGAGGTCGCTACGCGCGGCAAGCCGCTCGCGAATGCGGAGTCCTGTCGTCCCCGCGCTACCGTCTATGAAGACCTTATTCATCGTCACCCAAGTCGTCTTCCGCCTTCTTCTCTTCTTTGGTAGGTTGCGGCGCGTCTGGGGCGGCGGTCGCCGCAGGGGCATCTGCAGGCTTGTCATTCGGCGCGTCCTTGCCCATAATGGGGCGAGCACTATGCGGCCTATATCCGTAGCCATAACCATAGCCATAGCCACCGTAGGCACCACCATAACCGTAACCCTTGCGTCCGTAACGCACGCTTGAGCTGAAGACGAGTTCGCTTGAAGTATCGACATCATTCACGACCACGCCGAGGATATTCGCGCCCGACTCGGCGAGGGTACGCGCACAGTGCTGAATCGGCTTAAAGTGCGTACGGTCGGGGCAACACATAATAATGACGCCATCCACCTGCGTCGCGAGCGAAACGACATCGCCCACAAGCCCAAACGGCGGCGCATCCACGACAATATGGTCATACTGTCCGCGAGCCCAGGTAAAGAAGTCGCGCATAATCCGTGAACCAAAGATTGTCGCGGGCGAAATGCCCTCGGGCGACATAGAACAAATCACATCCACGCCCGTCTCATCAATGTGATTGACGAGCTTCTGGAAGTCAACCTTATCCTTGCCCGCACGCTGCAAGGCGTGGGAGAAGCTGCGCTCCTCAGTCAGCTCAATGCCGCAAATACGCGCGAGACGCGGGCGGCGCAAGTCGAAGTCCACATGAAGGACGCGGCGTCCCGCCTGAGCAAAGGAAATTGCGAGCGAGCTCGAGGTAATCGTCTTGCCTTCGCCAGGCTGGGTAGAAATCACGAGAAGGCAATGAGAAACCGCCTCATAGCGCGGCGAATCGAGCAAGTTGCGAAGCCCCGCCACGGCTTCAGAGAAACGCGAATACTTATCGGTAATCAGCGTCTTCGCCACACGGTCACGGGTGCGCTGACGCACATGGGGCAATACGGCGAGTGCCTTCAGAGCGAGGCGTCCCTCAATATCCGAGAGGTTAACGATCGTGTCCTCAAGGTTATCCACAATCAACACAAAGAGGAAGCCAAGGGCGAGCGAAAGGATAATGCCCGCGCCAAAGATGATGTAGGGGTTGGGGAGAACAGGCTTCTTCGGCTCTTCCGCGACAGTTCCGACGCGGACCATTTCGTTGTGAGACTCTTGCTCCAAACGCGCCTTGTTCTCATCCAAGATAAGCCCCGTCAGCACCTCACTTGCCGTCTCAAACTCGCTCTCGTAGGTGGAAAGTCCGCTTTCAGCGAAAACAATGCGCTGTTCGACGGTGGAGAGTTCCGTACGCAGCTCTTCCTGCTTCTTATAGAGGCTCGCCAATTGGTTGCGCGTCACCCGCAAGGTAGCAATACCCGTCTGAAGGGCACGCTCCACAGCGTCCAAGAAGCGCTGTTTGGACATCTCGAGTTCCTTCTTCTTCGCGAGCACATCGGGGTGGTTATCGGTGTACACGAGTTGGAGCGAAGCATAGGCGAGCGAGGCATCCTGAAACGCACGATATTCCTCGGAGATTTCTTGGGCACGCGGCACTCCTGAGGCAAGCGAGCCGAAGTTCTCGGGGGCTTTCTGAACATCCCGAAGGGTCTTTTCCCATTCCACAAGCTGGGTCTCGGTCGTCTCCAAGACGAGAATATCCGCTGTCGTCTTCTGCAAGCTCTGCTGAACCGTATCGCGGCGGGAACGGAAGTTATCCACCTTATTGACGGTACGGAACTCGAGGAGCTGCTTAGCAATCTTTTCCTTTTCGCGGCGCTTCTTTTCCACCTGAGCGTGGATGTTGGCAACCGCCTTATCGCAACGGACGCGGTTCTCGTCGTCCGTAAACGCCTCAATCGCCTGGGCGTAGGCATTGGCGAGATCTGCCGCGAGGCGAGCGGAAGTCGAGCGGACACTAATCGTAATGATACGCGAGTTGCGCTGGAGTTCGAGCTTTGAATCAACGAGTGCCTCAAGGATTTCGTCATCGGGCACGGTGGAGGCGGGGTTATTGGTGCGGTACGCCTGCAAAATCATCGTCAGAATCTTGCGCGAACGCCAGTCCGAGAGGCGGGTGTTAAAGACTTCCGTATAGTTATCGCCGAGTTCGGGCATAGCCTGCCCGAGCGGAGAGTCCGCGCGGCGGTTACGACCGATATCCATCGAAAATTCGCTCTTGCCCTCATAAATCGTGGGGGAAATACGGTAAATCGCGAAGGACGCGATAAGCCCGAGGAGGAGGAAGACGAAAATCGAGAGCCAACGCTGAGAAAAGACGCGGAGCATACGCGCGAGGGTAATCGTGCCGACGATAGAGCCGTCATTGCCATCGCCATTATTCGCCGCGCCGCCATAGCTACCATAAAGCGAACTGCCGCCGCCATAATAATAAGAGGGGGATCTGTCCCCGTAGGCGGGTTCTTTGCCTGAGCCGTAGTAAATCGGGCCGCCCGACTGCTTACCATAATAAAGAGGTTTATCTGCCATATTAACTCCTCAAGTCAAGACAACTTTTTCGTCCGCCTCCGATTTGGAGCGCGGCGGAACAGGAAACGCCTTACCCGCGACAGCGAGCAGGGCACAAACTAAAATCGTAACCTCGGGGCGGCAAAGGGAAGCCGAGCCAAATGTCTCAAACCAAACGAGGATGAGCGCGGCAATTCCAAGCGCTGCCGAAATATAGGTAATCTTGCGTCCCTTAGAGAACGAGAAAAGGCGACGGAACCAAGTAAACAGCAAGAACGCGGGCACAATTAAGGTGAATAGAAGCCCCACAATGCCCGATTCCGCAAGAATCTGCCACCAGCCATTCAAAGTCGTCGCCTGCCCAGCAGGGAGAATCGCCCAGTCCGCCGCTTCCGCACCAAAACGCAAGTCGAGAGAGAAAGAGCCAATGCCCGTCCCAAGCCAAGGAGCTTCCGTCCACGCCGCGTGGGCGACGCGGTCAAGCACCTCACGCACCTCCAGCCAATTGGCAGGCAAATAAGTGCCGCGTGAGAAGAGGGCGCTACGCAAGCCAAGGAGGTCATCCGACATCAGCCACATAATCGCCAAAACAGGGATGAGGGACGCAATACCCAAAAGCGAGAGATACTTAAACGCGTCATTTGTCTCAGTTACATACACGAGGCGGAAGCACGCGAAAAGAATAAAGGCGACTCCAATG
Organism: bacterium; assembly: GCA_963661055.1. GTDB lineage: Bacteria > Verrucomicrobiota > Kiritimatiellia > RFP12 > UBA1067 > UBA1067. The sequence goes on from CAVLAC010000060.1 coordinate 8,707, forward strand.
AGGAAGATGGGCAAGGCTAATTCAATCGGCATAAAGAAAAGCATACCCGCCGCGTTCGCCCCAACCATAAAGGCATTAAGAAATACACGAGGCGTCTCATGGTCCTCAAAAGCAAGTTCAAGAGAGGCAAGCCCCGCCAAAAAGACGAGCCCAAAGCCCATCCCTGAGAATGAAGTGGAAGCCCACGAACAAACAACCGCCTTCAGAGCCCCTTCCGCACCCGAAAAGAGGAAGATTAAGTCCGAAAGCGCGGCAATTCCTCCAAAAACAGTCAAATAATAGAGGAAAGACGCCCGCGCGCCGCGTCCCAACGCCTGCCGCGTGCCCGTCACGACCACCAACAAAGCGAGCGCCCCCGCCGCAAAAAGGGCTCCCTCGCCTTTAACGGAAGCGGGTAGCGCGTCCACCGCGGCACTTGCCCGATACCAAACCGACTCTTCAGCATTATAAGCGAGCGCAATGCCTGTATTCAGCCAAGAAATGATGGCATAGACAAGAATGAGGATAAGCACCCAAAAGAGAGGGTCACGAGCCGTCGCAGAAAGGACGCGGTCGCGCGCCTCATAGGGCTCCTCACCCTTCAGTCGGGAAGGCAAAAGGATAATCCAAAACGCCGCGAAGACCGATAAGGCGAAGAGTACCCCCGCCACATCCGAGTTCCCGCAAAAGGGAAATAGGAAGAGCGGCGCGACAGCCGTGAGGGCTAGGTGCGCCGCCAATCCGCATTTCGTCAGAAAATCTTGCACTTATCCTTAGTAGGTCAAACGAAGACCGATTGTTGCACGGAAGCGATCAAAGTCATAGGACTTATCGTTCGTCGCATAGTCACCGTCATACATCTGATACTCAAGGCGTCCGTAAATATCAAGGAAGCGGTTGAGCGTATAGACGAGCCCAAAGCGTCCGCTCAAGATATTTTCAGAATAACCGCCATAGCCATCGTTCACGAAGCAGTAAACACGCTCTTCCTTGCGGTAGGCGACATCGAAAGTGGCGCGCAGGCTGTTACGGACGAGGCTCTTCGCGAGACCCCAGCTGATGTTGTAGACCTTGTTAGCCGAGCCAACTTCGCGTTCCGACGGCTGGTAGTAGCTCGAACCGAGAACCATCATACTCCAAGTTTGGGTCATATCCCACTTGCCCGAGAGTTCGTAGGTCCAGCCATTAACTTCACTCGCACCCGCATATTCGAAGCGCGACCAGCCCGCCAAGACGCGGTAGGTGATACGCTCCGTCGCACGAGTCGAGACACCTGCCATCAACGAGTAGCCAGTCGAGTCGCTCTGTTGGCGTCCGCCGTAGTAATAGCCCGAGTTATCCTGCCAATACCACATGTAGTTAGCGGAAACAATGAAGTCCGTCCAGCGGGAGAGCATATAGCCACCTTCGCCACCCACCGTGAGACGCTTCCATCCGTAGAGGTTACCATACTTGTAGGTGTCATTTTCGTAGTCGAGCAAGTAGTAGCCGCCAGTAAGTGCCGCGTGGAAGCGTTCCGTAAAGCGGTGTTCTGCCGCGCCATCGAAAGTGAACTGCTTGCGGTCACGCCCATAACCACGACCACCCGCATAATTCCAGTCATCATCTTCGGCGACTTGCTGGAAGCTCTCACCTAAAACGAGTGACCAACCCTTCTCATTCGGGAGGGAGTTCGCCCACTTGAAATCCAAACGCTCACCGTAGCTCGAGGAGTTCTGCTGGCTCGGATACTTGTTGTAGGCGTGATAGCTGTACCACGCGCCACCGACCAAGGACCAGTTATCTTCCAAGTAGGTGAAGTTCAATCCAGGGTTAACTTCCCAGTTCGAACCAGCGGATGACTTACGGTAAGAATCAGGGTTCGAGTCGTAGGTATACGAAAGAGACACATACGGGTTAATGGTTAGGCGCTGCCCAACGCGAATGCCGCGTTCGCGGTCTAGCTCACCCGCCTGCGCGGCAATTGTGCCGAGCGCGAGGAGAGAAATTGTAAATAGGGACTTCTTCATGAGTTATTTCCTATTTAGGTGTTGTTTAGATGGTTTGGTTCTGGTAACCACGGGGCTCATCGAGCCCCCCATGATTACGGTCGGTATTCCAAGTACCGTCTTCATTCTGGTGAATACCATCGTTGGGGTCAACCCAGCGCGGCAGACGGTTGATGCCCGTATCGCCAATCGGATCGAGAACGCCGTCACTCAAGAAAATAGGATTATTGAATGAACCCGTCTGGAGTCCCTTCGCGGAATCAATGGACGAGAGTTCCGTGAGGAGGTTCATATGCTTAATGTTGGGTCCGTAAACTTGGATGTCGACAATCGGGGCAACTTCCGCCTCGCCCGAACCGAGCAGGGGAGCATAGTCCTTGGGCTGGCCGTCACCAAGAGCGGCGGGAATCCACTCCGCCTTCGCCATCTGCCGCGCCTGAGCGTCGGGCATATCATTGATGAGGGTATCCGCGAGATTGGCGGGCGAACCATTAGCGGCACGAACGAACATAAGAATCGCGAAGGTATTGCGCTCAGCCGATTCCGAACCCGCCGCCGTGCGGGACTGAATCTTCGCCATATTGGACTTCGCAATCTGCTCGAATTGGGCGTCCGTCATTCCCGAACCCGCCGCGCGGCTAAAGAGTTCCGTCGCGAAGCGTTCGTTGATAACGACCAAAGACTCGAGGGACACCGTCGCATAAGTCTCGGCCAGCAAATTGGAGAGATTCCCCTTCTTCGCATTGGTAAGCGCCGCCTTATTTGCCGCGTAGTACTTCGCCGTACGATCCGACTCAGAGCCGGGCATCTTGCTAATCGCTTCGTTAACCTGCGCGAGGAATGTGACCTGATCTGCCGCGCTCAAAGCCGCAGTCGTCTCAGCCATCACCTTCGCGTCATTGGCGGCATCGCCGATTTTCGCACGAGCCTCCACCAAAGTCAAAGCGTGTGCTTGCACAAGTGCCGCGCAAACGCCTATTAGAACTGCCAACTTCTTCGTATTCATGTTACCTCTTTTCTCTTAGAGTTACCAACGAATCTCATGACAATAGACTACATCGCCTGGCTTGAGAGCCATATCCTTGTCGATACGACCCTTCTCGCCAATCTCAACCAAATCAACCATCTTGCGCGTCTGCGAGCCATCCTTCTCGCACCGCGTCACACGGATTCTTTCCTTATCCGCAAACGGCTTCAAGCCGCCCGCCGCCTGAATCGCCTTCGTGACGGTAAGATCCATCGTCGGCGGCATATTGACGGGCCCTGGGTTCACCACCTCGCCGAGCACATTGACCGAACCATAGGGGCTTACGCCAAGGCGCATATCAAACGGAGAGAACTGCACTGAAATCTGAGGCTGGCGAATATATTCCTGATACGCCTTCGTCACCTTGTTCTTGAACGCCTCAAGCGTCAAGCCATCGCACGAAACAGGCGCCTGCAAAAGATACGGCAATGTCACCTCACCCTTCTGATCTACTTGGGCATCCATCACAATTGGCTTCTCTTGCCCGACAGCACCAACCTGCACAATAAGCCCAACACCCGGGCGAATACGCGGGCCATCCCACCACTGTGCGACAACGGAAGTATCAATCGGCTCATCCTCTTGGAAGAGTCCGATGATAGACTTACAGCCGCTTACACAAAAGCAAGCGGTGATGACCAGAAGGGTCAACAATCTAGAGTTCTCAGACATTTCGCCATATATTATACCACTTTTTTATCCTCTAAGTCAA
>CAVLAC010000060.1:12439-12869 GCA_963661055.1 bacterium
TCCCCCCCCCCCCCCCCCCCCCCCCCGTTTATATGTTGAGAAAAGCGGTGGGTTGTCGTCCGTTTCTTAGCGATATAAGCCAATTTCAGCAGAATTAGAGCCAAATTTGCTTGAAAAAAGTTATTCTGAAGGATAAGAAAGTGCCGCGATAGGGGCAAGTTTTGGACAAATCGAGCGCATCAAAAAGGTCTGCCGAAGGCGCGGCAAGGGTCGGCGAAGCGCGGCTGAAAGGTCTCGCGCAAGCCTGAGGAAGGAAAAGCGTCCCGACACTTTTGAAAAAGCGTCCCGACGGTTTTATAAAAGTGTCCCGACACTTTTTCAAAACCTTCCCGACACTTTTCCTTCGCGTTGCCGTCGCGCGACCTTCCTGACGGCAACCCGCACCCTTAGAGATGGGAAGGACGCACCTTCTTCTTGCCTAGGCGGCGCA
>CAVLAC010000061.1:0-12768 GCA_963661055.1 bacterium
AGAAAATGCGCCGCGTCGGATGGATTGCCCCCACCCGCGCCGCGCTCCTCGACTACCGCACCCTTTGCGCTCTCCGCGCCAAGCGGTAACGGCGGGCAAGGGACGCGTGACCCTACCCTTTGATCTTTGACAATTGAATTTCTGAATAGCCCCTTCGGGGCTGGTGGGTGCCTCGGAGTTTATACAACCTCGTGCACGCGGTCGCGAGGAGCGGAGGGTTACGCCGTGAATTCGAGAGAAAAGGGTCCGTCGTTAAGGAGGCGGACTTTCATATGCGCACCAAAACGTCCAGTGCCCACGCGGTTTGCGCCCAAATGCTCGCGCAATTTCGCGACAAAGCGTTCGTAAAGCGGCTCGGCAAGCTCGGGGCGCGCGGCATTTGAAAAGCCAGGGCGGCGTCCGTGTGCCGTATCGGCATAGAGGGTAAATTGTGAGATGACGAGAACATCGCCGTTCACGTCCTGAATGGACTTATTAATCTTGCCGTTCTCATCCTCGAAGACGCGGAGCGCGGCAACGCGTGCGGCGAGTGTATCTGCCGCAGAAGGCGTATCCCCTAGTCCTACACCGAGTAGGACTAGGTAGCCTAAGCCTATCCGCGACAGAATCTCGCCGTCAACTTCGACGGAAGCTTCCGTCACGCGCTGAAGCCAGACTTTCATCCGTTCAGCTATTGACGATGAGGGCGATAAAGACGAGGGGCTCTGTGCCCTTCTCATTGCTGAGGGCGTGCCCCGAGCCGTCGGGAGTCCATGTGACATCGCCTACCTTGACGGTGCGGGTCTTGCCATTGTCATTATATTCGCCCGAGCCCGAGAGAATGAAATAGCTCTCGCCATTGCCGTGGTGCTCGTGATAGCCGAGAACCGCGCCAGGCGGCAAAGTGACGCGGGCGTAGAGTCCGTTCTTGTCTTTCAAGATGTTCTCATCGAGGATGTGCTCGATAAGCATCTTACCTTTCCCGCCAGCGGGATTTTCCCAAGTTTCGCTCTTCATTGCATTTGTACCTTTCATTGCGGGGCGCAAGGGACTGCGCCCCCTACCAATGCTTATATTATACATTATTTTGGCGGAAAGTGGGAGGGGGTAATTTCACTTTTCGCATTATTCCTCCCACAGGCGGCAAGATAAATGGTATAATATAGTTATGACAACGATTGTGATAGTAGATGACCACCCGATGGTTCGTGAGGGACTTGAGGCTATGTTGACGAGCGAGGACGGAATTTCCGTCGTCGCGGTCGTGCCCAATGGGGCGGCGGCACTTGAGGCGTGCGCCTTGCACCGTCCGAACCTCGTGCTCACAGATGTACGGATGCCCAAGATGGACGGCTTTGAACTGCTCAGGCAAGCGCGGAGCGTTTACCCGAGTACGCGCATTCTCTTACTCGCGGGAATGCCCCTAAAAGAAGAAGTAGCGAAGGCACGCGAAATGGGCGCTAGCGGCTATTTGCCGAAGAGCGTCGACCAAGATATTCTCACGAAGGCAATTCGTAAGATTATTGAAGACCCCAACTACTTCGCGTGTGAGGAGATTCAGCCCGTGGGCGAGGAACTCCTCACTACGCGTGAACTCGATGTCCTTAAAGGTGTCGCGCGCGGCAAACAGCGCGAGGAAATCGGACGCGAACTCGGGATAGGACTTGAGTCCATCAAGACGCATATGCGGAACATCCTGAATAAGCTTGGGGCGACGAATGCCACCGCCGCCGTGGCACGTGCCTATGACCTTGGCATTCTCAGGGCTTAAACAAGCCCAATGCGCTCATTGGCGCGGACTCGTGTCTCGATTCCCTCACGCGAATGGGCAAGGAGATCCGCGTCAAATGTAACTTTCCCCGCTGGCAAGGCGAGGATGACGGTTGAGCCACCAAACTTAAAGTAGCCCTTCTCATCACCCTTTCGCGGCGTTTCGATGTCGAATGTCTGCTTAATCGTCCCTACACCAAAAGCTCCGACTTCGATAATGAAGTAAGTGCCCCAACTCGCCTCGCAGCGCGTAATCTGGCGTTCATTATCCGCATAAACATCGGGATACCGCAAAAGCGCAATGGGGTTAACCGAATGATACTTGCCCGCAATGACGCGGGGCGAGCCAATAACCGAGCAGTCCGTCGGGAAATGGTAGCGATGATAATCGACTGGAGCTAGGCGCACAACGACAATATCCATCGCGACAAAAGGCAGGGTATCGCCCTTCTCAAGCGCCAGAACTTCCCGAAGAGTCCGCCGCGCCCCTTTGAGTGGAAACGCCGTATCGAGCGCGGCATTTGGGTAAATGAGGAGGCGTCCATCCGCAGGGCTCACAAGCCCCTCGCCCAAGGGACGCGCCCCAGCCTTTAAGTGCCGCGTAAAGAAGGCGTTGAACGACGGATATTCCGTCCACGGCTTCTCGGCTTCCTCGGGTTCACAGCCTGGCAAATTCGCGAGCGCGGCAATTTTGCTCTTCGAGCGCGGCGAATCGTAGTAGCGCCCCAAGATGGCGGAAACCGCCCGCGAGCCGAAGAGGACGGGCCAAAGCGTCCGCCCCAAGAGCGTCTCATAGGCGAAGCGCAAAGCCCCATCGCCCAGCACCGTCTCAGTGACGACTTCGCCCGACGGACGATTCACATAACGGACGACGCTCATTGGCGGTCAAAAGCGCGGTGAGCAATATCCTTACGATAGAACATCTTATCGAAGGAAATCTTCTTTACGCCCTCATAAGCCTTATCCACGGCCTCGCGCAAGGTGGTGCCCATACCTGTGACACTCAGGACGCGTCCGCCTGAAGTGACAATCTTATCACCTTCCGCCTTCGTTCCACAATGGAAAACGAGTGCAGAATTATTTTCGAGCCCCGAAATGACCTTGCCCTTCTCGTAAGAGCCCGGATACCCTCCCGAAGCCACAATGACTGTCGCGGCAACTTCGGGCTTCACGACGATATCCGATTCGGCGAGGTGCCCCGTCGCCGCGTGCAGAAGAGCCGTTGCGAAGTCCCCGCCCAAGCGCGGCAAAACAGCTTCCGTCTCAGGGTCGCCAAAGCGTGCGTTGAACTCGACGACATTAATGCGCGAGCCACTCAGGGCGACTTTGCCCGTGGATGGCGTAATCATCAAGCCCGCATAAAGAATGCCGCGATAAGTAATGCCACGACGAGCGAGTTCCTTGACGACAGGGATGATAATCGTATCCTTAATCTCGCCAAGCATATCCTGAGTGACGACAGGCGCGGGCGAATACGCCCCCATACCGCCCGTGTTCGGACCCTTGTCGCCATCGAAAATGCGCTTGTGGTCTTGGGAAGATGGAAGTAACACCACATTCTCGCCATCCGTCATCGCCAAAATGGAGCACTCCTCGCCATCCAGAAACTCCTCAATTAGGACTTCCGCACCCGCCGCGCCAAACTTAGCGTCAACGAGCATATCATCAATGGCTTGCTCCGCCTGTTCGCGTGTCTCAGCGACAACCACACCCTTACCAGCGGCAAGCCCGTCCGCCTTAATGACGACGGGGAGTCCGTAAGCGGGCAGAGCCGCCTTCGCGGCTGTGGGGTTCGTAAAGACTTCCGCACGCCCCGTCGGAACATGTGCCGCGTTCATAACTTCCTTCGCAAAGCGCTTTGAACCTTCCATCCGTGCCCCAGCGGCGACGGGCCCGAAGGCAGGCACGCCAATCTCGGCTAGGCGATCGACGAGTCCTGCCACGAGGGGGGCTTCGGGTCCCACCACGACAAGGTCGGGCTTCTCAGCTGAGACCCACGCGGCAATACCCTCGATATCTTCCGCGCCAATGGAGAGGTTTTTCGCGAGCGCGGCCGTTCCTGCATTGCCAGGTGCACAGTAAAGTTCGTGCCCCGCCGTATCTTGCGCGAGTCGCCATGTAATCGCGTGTTCGCGTCCGCCACTACCAACTACGAGAATCTTCATTGTCGTCGCTCCTTTTACTTTGCAGGGATTTTCAGGGTTTGCCCAATGCGTAGCCGATCGGATGTAAGCCCATTCAGCTCCTTAAGCCGCGAAACGGTGGTATTGCAGGCTTGGGCAATCAAAGTCAGCGTATCGCCACTCTTGACGGTGTAAGTTCCGCTCGCGGCACTTTCCTCGGCGCGGCGGCGCTCGGTGCGCTCCGCCTTTTCTGCCTTCGCGAGCCGTGCGGATAGGTCATTCACAATTTCGCCGCGCTGAGAATTGAGGCGCGTGCGAAGCGAGGCGACTTCACTGCGAAGTGCCGCAACTTCACTCTTAAGTGCCGCGTCATTGTCGCTCGCGGAAAGTGTCCGCTCAATCTTGCTCAAACGCCGCGAAAGCTCATCTTGTCCGTTCTGGAGCGCGTCGAGTTGGCTCGCGAGCCGCTGAACCTCGTCATAAGCCTGCTGACCGAGAAACGCTTGGCGATTAGATTCCGCCGCGAGGACGGGCAAAACCGCACAGCTGACCCACACGAGCCCTAACTTTCTAAAAGAGCACTTCATCTTCATTTTCCTTTCATTAGAAATAGAACCACAGCCAAATGAGGACAAGAATCCCGCAGACCCTCAGGAATCGCGTCTGCCGCCAGGATGTCTCCTCCTGCTCGACGGACCGCCCAAACGCACGCATTCCGCCGCCCGAGAGATAGTGGAAAAGTTTCCATCCATACTTCTTGCCGTCCGAAGTCACACCCGAAGCGCCGCGATAGGAATCAAGTCGCCACGGCGTGGGCGAGCGCGTATAGGCGTGGGCGGACTTTACGGTTTCTGTATGGATGTTCCGCATACCTTACGGCAACTTAATCGTCTGCCCCGCCTTGATGCGTCCGTCAGTAGAAATCACTGCCTTATTCGCTTCGCGAATGTCGCGCCAAGCGGACGCACGATTATAGAACCGAAGTGCAATTTTGTAGAGCGTATCGCCCTCCTGCACCACATAAGTATCGGGGTGGACGGGCGCGGGCGCGGCACTTTTCTTCTTGCCGCCAAAAAGCGCGTCACGATTGCCCTTCGCCGCCTTGCCGTCCGCCGTAGGCGCGGGTTTCGCGGGCAAGAGGGAAGAGCCGCGCTGAGCATCCTCGCGATCGGCTTCCGCCACCAATTTGCTCGTATCTTTCTTCAAATCAAGGCGGTCATCAACGGACTCCTCCTCATCGAGAAGCGCACGAACATCGTCCGTTACCTTCGCGACAGTCCGTCCCGAACTTTCATCTTCGCTCCGCAAGTCGCGCATAAACCGCTGTTGGTTAGCAAGTTGCTTCTCCAATATGGCAATGCGGTCATTCGCCTTAGAAAGTGCGTCATTAAGCTTCGTGATTTCAGCCGCCTTGCGTTCGACTTCGAGACGGGCTTCTTCCGCTTCCTTCACAAAGGTGCGGTTTTCGCTCGTCGTGCGGGAAATTTCGTGGGAAAGTAGGCGTTCACAAATGGCGAGGCGCTCTTTCGCAAGCGCGGCTTTATCGCTCGTCGGCTCTTGGCGCAGATATTCGCGGTATTCGACAATTGCGCCTAAGTAGTCACTGCGCGAATCTTGCAGAAGGCTCGCGAGCTGAAAGCGGGCACTCGCATTACCAGGGTCGCCCTTCAAAGCCTTATTGAAGCCCTTAATTGCCGCGTCAATGCGCCCCGCCGCATAGTCCGCCATCGCGGACTGGTACTGTCCGTCGCCGCGCTCCTTCTTGAAGTCGAGCTTCTGAAGCCAATCGCACGCCGTGAGCGTCGATAAGGCGAGTACGGCTAAGCTAATCTTCGTTATCTTCATCGCTTTCCTCCTCTTCATCTTCTTCATCTTCATCATCAAATTCATCAGGGGTATCATCAATAAAGAAGTCATCACCCTTCTCTTCGGTTTCGGCGGGCGTTTCTTCTTCCGAAATGTCAAACTCGGCTTGCTGAACGCCCTCATCATCCTCTTTTTCTTCGGGCTGAGCCGCCGCCTCAGCTTCTTTAGCGGCGGCTTCTTCATCTGCCGCGATTTGCTCTTCGACGACGACCTCAAGCTCGGTCTTCTTATCCTGCCGCTTGTAACTCTCAGCCTTTTGACGCGGATTCGACCGTTGCAAGGTGGGGTCGAGTTCGTTCAGTTGCTGGAGCGAGGAAAGTCCAAAGTGCTCCAAGAAGAGCGGCGTTGTACCATACAAGAACGGATGCCCTGGCAACTCAGATTTACCCACAAGACGGATAAGTTGCAAATCCATAAGCGTCTTCACATTCGCCGTCACATCCACGCCGCGAATTTCTTCCATCTCACTCTTAGTAATCGGCTGGCGATAGGCGATAATGGCGAGGGTCTCAAGTGAGGCGCGCCCCAAGCGATTCGGACGGTCCAGCTTCAGGAGTGCCCGCACATAGCGTCCACAACTCGGCACGGTCTGAATACGATACGCACCCGCCGTGCAGACGAGTTCAAAGCCGCAATTGGCGACTTCCAGTGCCTTGGTAAGACCCTTAAGGGCATCCTCAATCTCGCGCGAGGTGCAGGTATGATAAACATCCATTACCTCGGCATTTTCACCTTCCTCAGGCTCAACCGCCTTAATAGCCGTACGCAATTCGCCCGCCGTCAGTGGCGTTTCGCTCGCAAAAAGCAAGGCTCCCACAATTTCTTGCAGGCTTCGCGGCAAAGGTATCTTCACATTCTCACTCATAATCGTCGGGTCTTTCTAAAGGCTTATCTTGAGGCTCTTCATTCGAAGGCAAAATCGTTATCTCGTGAAATGCCGCGTTTTGGTAGACAATGACGCGGTGTTGGCGCAGGAGTTCCAAGAGCGCCAAGAAGGTGACGATTATCTCACCTTTCGCGGCATTTGGCTTGAAGAGCGCGACAAATGAAACACGGCTTTCTTTATGGACGCGCTCGAGCACATAGTCCATCTTATCAGGCACCGAATACCGCACGCCCTTCAATTCTTCGTGAGGCATTTCATTGGCGCGTGCCAAAACTTCCTGAAACGCGGTCAGAAGGTCATAGAGGTCGAGATTAGCGAGCGCCTGCTTGCCGTCCGCCTCAGTTTTCGCGAACTTGGGGCGTCCGCCACCATAATCAAAACTATCCGCCGTAAGCGCCTCGAGGCGCTCCAAACGAATCGCGGCATCCTTGAACTTCTTATACTCAATCAACTGCCGCACGAGGTCAAGGCGCGGGTCAACCCACTCTTCATCCGTATCCTCGCTCGTATTGCGCCGCTCGACAGGCAATAGCATACGCGACTTAATCACCATCAGCGTCGCCGCCATCACGATGAATTCGCCCGCGATATCAAGATCTAACTGCCGCGCTTCATCAATAAAGCGCATATATTCCGTCGTAATATGCTCAATCGGGATGTCGTAAATATCTAGCTCTTCACGACGGATAAGATACAGCAACAAATCAAGCGGCCCCTCGAAGACATCGAGTGTCACCTTATAATCATCAGCAAATAGTTGCGCCTGTGCCATACAAAGAACCTACTTTCGCGCGAGCGCCTTTCTTACAATTGTCTCAACATCCGCGATGGAGGGGTCAGCCGAAAGGACGGTGGAGACCATCTTATTCGAGGTTTCCTCATTGAAGCCGAGTGCCGAGAGAGCCAAAATCGCGTCCCGCATCATTGGGGCACGCGAATCGGCACCATTCTGCCGCGAAGTTGCCGCGAGAGCTTCAATTGGATTAACTTTATCTTTCAGCTCAACGCAAATCTTTTCCGCCGTCTTGCGTCCGACGCCCTTAATGGAGGCGAGGCGCTTTGCATTGCCACTCGCAATGGCGAGGCAGAGTTCCCCAAGGGACGAGCCCGACAGAATCGCGAGCGCGATTTTGGGTCCGACCCCCGAAACCCCCGTCAACTTAAGGAACATATCCTTTTCGCGGTCGGAGGAAAAGCCAAAGAGCAATTCATCGTCCTCGCGCACACAGTGGCTCACGAGCAACTTCGCCTCATCGCCCTTCTGAGGGATCTTATCGAAAGTAGAAAGCGGAATGAGAATCTCATAGCCAACCCCCGCCGCCTCAATAATGACGCGGGAGGGTTCTTTTTCAACAAGCGTTCCTCGAATATAGGCAATCATGCAAAGAGTTTCGCGAGTTTCTCGAGTTGGGCGACCTTGTCGCGGTTTTCTTGGAGCTTACGCCGCGCTTCGGCAACGACGGCCTCAGGGGCGTGGGCAGTGAAGTTCTCATTCGCGAGTTTCGCCTCAGCGGACTTAATAAAACCACCGAGTTTCGCGAGTTCGCCCGCGATACGCTTAGATTCCGCCGCCTTATCGACGAGTCCCTCAAGCGAGAGATAGACCGTACCAAGTTCACCGAGCTTACCCGGCATTGCGAGTTCGGACTTTTCCGCGTCAATGACGAGGTTCTCTGCACGCATCGCCTTCTTGAGGGAATCATATTCCGCCTTCAGACTTTGCGCCGTCGCCTCATCGCGGCACCGCAAGGTCACATCCACGAACTTCGCGGGCGGAACCTTGTATTCGGCACGCAGTGCACGCAAATCGGTGATGGTCGCACGCTTCGCATTCACAAACGCGAACACCTCAGGCGACAAGCCCCACGCGGCTTTCTCTTCTTCGCTATAACCCGTCGGGAACGCGGCACGCATAATCGTCTCGTCCTCGCCGAGGTAGCCGAGCTGATGAGCAACTTCTTCGGTCACAAACGGCATATACGGATGCAAGAGGCGGAGCGCCTTGTAGAAGACATCCGCCAAGACGGCGAAGGCGACCTCCTTATTCGGCGCGTCCTTCGCATATTCCACATAGCCATCGCAAATCTGCGTCCAGATGAAGTCATAAATCGCGAGCGCTCCATCCTGAATGCGGTACTGGGAGAGAATTTCACTCTGCTTGCGGCAGGCAAGATCCGTCGCGTAAAGAATATGCTTCTCGTCCGCCGTCAAATCCGCCGCTGTAATGCCCTTCAGTGTGGTCGCGGCAGGCTTATCGCCCGTATTCATCGCGAGGAACTTCGCGGCATTCCAAATCTTGGTCGTGAAGTTACGCCCAATCTCAAACTTCTCCTTATTGACCTTGGTATCGCAATCAAGGGACGTAATGAGCGCGATGGAAAAGCGCAGGGCGTCCGCCGAATAGAGGTTGATGAGTTCCAAGGGGTCAAGCGAGTTGCCGAGGCTCTTGGACATCTTGCGTCCCTGCGCATCACGCACAATGCCGTGAATGACGATATTCTTAAATGGCGGCTTGCCCATGAAGTGGATACCCGCCATCATCATACGCGCCACCCAGAAGAAGATGATGTCTTGCGCCGTCACAAGGTCGGTCGTCGGATAGTAGTACTCAAGATCCTTCGTCTTCTCAGGCCAGCCCAGCGTCGAGAACGGCCACAGCCACGAGCTGAACCAAGTATCGAGCACATCCTCATCCTGTTTCAAATCGGCGGCGGTCACATTCTCAAAGCCAGGAATTGTCTTCGCCTTCGCGAGTGCCGCCTCGGGTGTCTCGGCGACGACAATCTTCGGCTCTTCGCCTTTCGCGGCAGGCAAATAGTAGGCGGGGATGCGGTGCCCCCACCAAAGTTGCCGCGAAATGCACCAATCTTGGATGTTTTCCATCCAATTGAAGTAAATCTTGCTCCAACGCTCAGGCACAAAGCGTGTCTCGCCCGACTTAACTGCCGCGACAGCAGGCTCGGCGAGCGGTTTCATCTTCACGAACCACTGCTTCGAGAGGCGGCTATCCACTATCTCGTGGCACCGATAGCAGTGCCCAACTTGGTTGTCGTAGTCGTCAATGTGGTCAAGAAAGCCGCCCACTTCCAAATCCGCGACAATTGCTTCGCGGCACTTAAAGCGGTCCATCCCCGCATATTTCGCACCCGCGAGTGCATTCATTGTGCCATCGCCATTCATCACATCCACCTCAGCGAGATGGTGACGCTTACCGACGAGGAAGTCATTTGGATCGTGCGCGGGGGTAATCTTCACAATGCCCGTACCGAATTCCTTTTCCACATAATCATCGCTGATGACAGGAATCGGACGATTCGAGAGCGGCAAAAGCACATTCTTCCCGACGAGCGCGGCATAGCGTTCGTCTTTCGGGTTTACCGCGACCGCCGTATCGCCCGGCAGTGTCTCAGGACGCGTTGTCGCGAGTAGCACATAGTCAATGTCGCGTGCGCCCGCTACGCCCTTCGCCGAACCCTCAATCGGATACCTCAAGTACCAAAGATGTCCCTTATTCGGCTCGTGCTCGACTTCATCATTGGCGAGTGCCGTGCCACAGCGCGGACACCAGTTGACGATGTAATTGCCCTTGTAAACAAGCCCCTCATCATAGAGCTGAGTAAAGACCTTGGCGACGGCCCGTGAGCACCCTTCATCAAAGGTAAAGCGTTCGCGCTGCCAGTCCGTCGAGTTGCCGAGCATACGCTGCTGATGGACGATTGTGCCGCCATACTGCTTCTTCCATTCCCAGACACGCGCGACGAACGCCTCGCGCCCGAGATCCTGCCGCCGCTTGCCCTCTTTTTTGAGCGCCTTCTCAACGACATTCTGTGTCGCGATGCCCGCGTGATCCGTACCAGGAAGCCAGAGCGTATTATCGCCGCGCATACGATGCCACCGAACGAGAATATCCTGAATGGTCTGATTCAGGGCGTGCCCCATATGCAAAATGCCCGTTACATTAGGCGGAGGTATAACAACCGAATACGGCGAACCCTTGCCGGGCTCGTCATGAAAATAACCCTTGCTCTCCCAAATGGGATACCACTTGGCTTCTGCAGCCTTCGCATCGTAATGCTTATCCATATTTCTTCTTCTAGACTTACTTCAAATCTTTCGTATATTATACCATATCTACGCCCACGCGCCTATGGTTATTTATTAGTTTCTGGGGCGGGCGGGAGGCGTCCGTTCTCAAGCAGGTCTTGCACAATGCCGCGCAAATCGGTGTCAAAGTCGCCCTTCACCATCCAGCGCAGGTAATTCGGCTCATTGATAAGTAGCCGTTTTAGCGATTCGCCGCGCTTTTTCCCGAAGTTAATGGTAAGCTCTCCATTCTTCCAGCGCAGCATACCATTGCGGTCAGCATTGAGCGGATCGTGCGGCACGAGATACTCATCCAGCTCATCCGCCGTGCGCGGCAGTTCGGGATATTTCTTCATCTGCGCATCCAGCACCTCCAGCGTGGCGCGGGCATCCGCCTCGGCACCGTGCGCCCCTTCGTGACTGCGCCCGAGGTAATACTTGACCGCCGCCGTCAGCGTGCGCGGCTCCATGCGGTGGTAAATGCGTTGCACATCTATCCGCTTGCGGCTACACGCGTTCAGCGCGTACCCCGCCCGCAAAAACTCCTCCTCCAAACAAGGGATGTCGTAGTGGTCGGAATTGAACCCACCCAAATCCGCATCCTTGAAGAAGTCGTAAATCTCGCGCGACTTATCCACGAAAGTCGGACAGTCCTTCACAATCTCGTCCGTTATCCCGTGGATCGCCGAGGTCTCGGACGGAATCGGCACCGTCGGATTCAAGAGCCAACAACGGCTTTCCTCGCGTCCGTCAGGCCAAACCTTAATGGCGGCAAGTTCAACAATGCGGTCGCGCCGCGCATTGAGTCCAGTGGACTCAATATCAAAGATGACGAGCGGACGCTTTAGAATCAAAGAGAGCATAGTAGATCATTCCTATAAAGTGCACGGACGGCATCGCAGTCGAGCGTATGCCCCGCGCGGTAGCTTACGACAGTACCGACAAAGCGGTCGGCTCCCGTCAGCGAGAGTGCCGCCATAAGATCGAGTGTGGCGCGATGCCAAATCGGTTCCAAGAACTTGTCCTTCATCGGGAAACGCGGCTCGGTATAGTAGCGGCGCGGGCCGTGAATGAGGATGTTGCGGTCATTGTAACCAAGATTGCGTGTCGCAGCAAAAAGCTTGCCCACCGTCTTCGCGAGCACATATTGCCGATGGGTGGCGTTTGTGCGAGCGAGCGCGGCATAACGGAACGTCTCAGGTGTCACATCAAAAAGGACGCGCTGCTTGCCAATAACCGTATTCCACGAAATGGCGCAGTCAATTCGCAAGTTGCGTTGCCCTTCTTCTGCGGGCAAGAACAAAAGGAAATCGCCGCGCTTGCCTCCGAAGGCTACAGGCTCACGCACCGTCACAAAGCTAGCGGGAGTCGCCTCCTCAATAATATGCCCATGTTCTACCGCCTTCACGAGCGGCAGGGACGATTGATCAAAAAGCGGCGGGTCGCCACTGTAGACCTTCAAAAGAACATCGTCTAGCCCCAGCCCCGCCTTGAGCGCCACAATGTGCTCAACCATCCGCAGGTAGTTATGCGGAGACCCCGATCGCATTACGAGATTCTGGGCACTCGTCCACAGATTCTCAATTGAGATGCGCGTATCGAGTTGCTCAGGCAAGTCCATACGACGAATCCACCAGCCCGGACGCGTACTCGGCGCAAAGACAAGAGTCCGCTTCTCAGAGCCACGAAATGTGCCGACACCCGCGACAGGAGCCTCACGCTCGAGCGTACAACGCTTGAGCGGAAACGGCGAGGACGCCGTATCCGAAAGCCTAATTTCGTCTATTTCTTGAGCGGAAAACCGCTCATACGCGGCGGCAATGGATGCCGCGCTGCCGAAGACGACCCGACCAATTTTATAGTTCACCTTTTCCATTACCTATATTTTATCATATTTTGGGCTTTCTTGCACATCAAATCTTCAGAAACCTGAAAAAAGTTCCCCTCTCTCGCTACCTGTAGCAAACAGCCTATTACTTGACCGTATAGGACCAACGAATGGTATCAATCTTATTATGAAAGTCCTTAAGAGGTGTTGCAACCATACGATAAGTGTTCTTA
>CAVLAC010000062.1:0-1132 GCA_963661055.1 bacterium
GAGAGCGTGAAGAAGGCTTGCCCCATCGCCTCAAAGATGGCGTTTAGGGGGTCTTGCATAAACTTAGCCCAATCAGGCTTCAGGTAGAACGCGAGCCCTTCTGCCGCGCCTGGCAAAGTGACAGCACGCACCACGAGACCCGTGAGAAGAATGAGAAGCGAAATCATCATCCATTTTGTCGCCCGCTCCACCCCCTTCACAACGCCAATGACGCAGACAAGCGTAGAAATCGCAATCGTGCCAATCGTGTAGGCACTGCAAACGCCGCGATTCGAGACGAGCGAGGTGAAGGTGCCGTGGAAGTTTTCCGTGGGCTGAGTATTGAAGAGGAAGTCGCCTGTATACTTAACAAGCCAACCCGAGACATCCGTATAGTAAATCATCAAAACAAACGGACCCGTCGCGATGATGATACCGAGAATACGCCAAAACTTCTTCCAGTTGGAGGGTGCGAGGGTGGTAAGTGCCGCGGCGAGGGAGCGGTTAGCGCCGCGTCCAATGCCAAGTTCCGCCGTCAGAAGCGGAAACCCCAGAAGGAGCAAGAAGGCGAAGTAGACGAGCACAAATGCCGCGCCACCATTCTTGCCCACGATATAAGGAAAGCGCCACACATTCCCTAGCCCCACGGCGCAACCCGCCGCCATCATCAAAAATCCGAGTCGGTTGCTTAGACTTTCCCTCATCTCTCTCTCCTCACCTCTCACTCACGCCTTAGGCGTAAAACTTCTGATAGATTCCCATACCAAAGATAACCAGCACCAAAATCGGGATTACCACCGCATAATGCAGCTTCAGCCATTCGGGGAGTCCAAAGCCCTCGCCTGTCGAGACTTCCTTACGGAAATTCTCCCAGCCCCAGCCCCACTTGCTATTAACCGCGAAGAGTCCCATAATAAGCGCACCGAGCGGCAACCAACACTGGCTCACGGCGAAGTCTTCCCAATCAAGCACATTTTCCCAGAGAACGCACGGCATCGCGCAAATCGCGATGGCGGGCCCCACCAATGTCGCCGTCTTCACGCGCGACCAGCCGAAGGAGTCCATTAGCCCCGCAATCAGACTCTCAATGACGGCAATAATCGTCGTGAGCGCGGCAAATGCGAGGAACAAGAAGAAGACCGCGCCCCAGATG
>CAVLAC010000062.1:1571-12547 GCA_963661055.1 bacterium
TCAGCGTCGCAAACGCGACAACCCCGAGCATATAACCGCCGCGCATATCCTTATCAGCAAGGAAGCCCGTGAAGGCAGGGAAGAAGTCGCCCTTCGGGGCAATATCCCGCGCATAGTCCGCCGTATATTTGACGAGCCAACCCGCGACATCCGTATAGTAAATCATAAGGACGAAGCACCCGGCGGCAATAATAAAGCCCATCTTATGCCAAAACTTCTTCGTGGACTCAGGAGCAAGTGCCGCGAGGGACTCCGTCACACACCGCTTCGCGGCACGTCCATTCGCGAGCTCGGAAGTCAACAGCGGGAACCCGAGAATCAGCAAAAAGAGCAGGTAGACGATAACAAACGCCGCGCCACCATTCTTACCCACAATGTAGGGGAACCGCCACACATTACCGAGTCCGACGGCACATCCCGCCGCCAGCATTAGGAACCCGAGCCGATTACTTAGTTTCTCTCTCATAAGTTAGTTCTTTATTTGTCGTTAATGAAAGTGCCTTACTCAGCGGAAGTCGCGGGCTTCGTGACATCCACCCGAACCTTGTAGAATCCGCAGTTGCCATCTTTCTTCGGGAGTGTCAACTCAACGGTCGTACTTTCCGCCAAAACAGGGTCAGACATCGTCTCAATCTCCTTCACATCCGTCCCCGAAAGCACGGTGTAGTAGAAACCAGGCGTTGCCGTAGCCGTAAAGGACGCGCCATCCGTCGCCACAGTGGAAAGGTCAAGGCTCTCTGCCGTAAAGACCTTATTCACCTGTTCCTGAATCGTCGCCTTCGCGTCTTTTGTCAGAACAACGGACACCGTATAGCCACTTGTGGCATCACCATTAACTTTCGCCTCGAAGAGTTTGACATAATCTGACGGGAAGAAGGTCGCCGCCGAAATGTCTGGCGCAGTAATCATATCCACCTTATTGGAGTTAATTGCGTCCGCGAGGTCTTCTGCCTTCGACTTATCGGTATATGTTGTTGTCGAAGTCGACTCGGGGGCAACAGGAGTATACTTAAGCTTCGCCACGATGTTGAGCGTACGATCTTCCGTCATCGTGACAGGACCCAGCGTGCTCTTCTCTTCGTCAAGTGTCCATCCAGTAGAGAACACGATATCCGCCGCGACAACCGAAACCTCATCCTTATCATCGACATCGTAATTTTCAATCGAATACGAGCTCCCCTTCTTTGTTTCAATGACATCTTCATCATCGCTCAACTTAAAGCTAACGACCTTACCTTCTTCCCATGTCACAGTAAGTTTAGCCTTAGTAATCTCTTTGATTGTCCAATACTCATCCGCGCCTTTAACGAACTTGTAGTCTTCAGCTTCTATATCTGCGGGCTCACCCGCATCATCCGTTCCCTCACTATAGAAGTGGTCATCCATAGACTCAAACTTATTCATATTATCCGAGAAACAAACCTCAGCGCATTTGAACTTAGCACCACTCGTCACTAGAATATGAATTTCAGCGTTCTTTGCCCCACGCGATATAGCAACAGGAGGCGCGTTTTGCCCATCTTTCTGCCCTTCTGCTGGTGTTTCATTAAATATAGGTGTAGCGAATGTGCCACCCGCAACGACTAACAATGCACTTGCATCCGCTTTGTCCGTTGCATCTGCTTCAAAATCTTCAACCCTGAAGCAACACTTATTCGCTGCTTTTTTAACCTCAAAAGTTCCGCCGTTCACTCTGACAACGCCTGCCTGAACATTAAAGATATGAGGCAAATTAGCGGAGAAGTTACCTTCATTGACAACAACATAGGCGGGAGCAATCTTCGTTTCTTCCCCATCTTTAACGCCCATTTCGCCAATGCAAATCATTGTCTTTGGATTGCCGGACTCAGTAACATGTGTCCAAGTACCCTTCCCATTAAAGGTCACTGTCGCATTATCTATTGTAAGACCACGATGAGATACATCTGTTGGATTAAAGGAAATTGTGACACCCTCATTTGCATTAAGGATAATCTTTGTTGCATCCAGCCCTTTACCTGTGAGCTTGACAGTATCTGTAATCGTAATATCCTTAAAGATATTAATCGTGACCTCATTATCTGCCGTGCTTGTTTCAATTGCCGCGTCAATAGCGTCTTGGAGCGAGGCATAGCCGACCTCGCCAATCGTTACGACCTTCGGCGCGGCATAGTAGTAGCCATCCGAATCGAGCGTAAAAGCATAGTCAGAAGTTGTAGCATACTCGCCATTGTCATTTTTTGTTACGAGATACGAGCCAAGCGCACCATATTTCGAAATTTCGCCAGTGATACACTTCTTGGCACACTTGAACTTAGCAGTGCCTGTTGCTAGAATTTTCGTAGTCGCATACACTTTTTCTTCCTCTTTGCGCCCAACTGGCAAGCCTGCCGAGGTATCGGGTATTTCAAATGTTCCACCAGTAATAGTAAGCGTAGCGGTCGCATTTGCAGCATCAATATCAGACTTCTCCGCTCTGAAGCAAAACTTCTCTGAATAATTCTCCACCTTAAAAGAACCACCACTTACCGTGGCACTTCCACACGCCACATTAAAGACATGAGAATCGTGAGATACATAGGTACCGCTATTAATAATAACATCCGCAGGAGCAAGTGCTTTTGCCCCATCCACGGTTTTGCCAACTTCACCGACGCAGAACATTGTTTTTGCATATATTGTCCCATTGATTGTCTCAAAAGGATTTTTCCAAGAACCTTCGCCTTCAAATGTGACGGTAGCATCATCAATGGTGAAGCCTGCTTTATCTTTTGTATCAAATGTGACGGCATACTTCTCATTATTAATAACTATCTTCGTTGTATCCTTGCCCTTGCCCAAGAGCTTTA
Organism: bacterium; assembly: GCA_963661055.1. Lineage (GTDB taxonomy): Bacteria > Verrucomicrobiota > Kiritimatiellia > RFP12 > UBA1067 > UBA1067. The sequence continues at coordinate 4,400 of CAVLAC010000062.1, forward strand.
TTGTTGTATCAATTGTAAAGTCTCTTGCGATATCAATTTGGACAGAGTTCTCCGCTGTAGCCGCCGTAACTGCCGCGCTAACAGCCTCTTGGAAAGTCGAATACCCTACCTCGCCAATCTTTGCAACAACTACATTAAACTTGGCATAGAAAGTAACGGACTCCTTAATCGTATAGGGGAATTCAACCTTGGTTTCGCACTTCTCGTCCGTATACCATCCAACAAAAGCATAGCCGTCGACCTGACTCAACATATAAGCATTTGCCACTTGTTCTGTAATGATTGTGCCCTTCTTCATTTGGAGGGACTTCGATTTCTCGGAATCAAGTCCAACGCTCTGCGCCGTGACAATAATAGGGTCGGCGGTAAACGCAGGGGCAGAGGTATCACTTGCCGTGACGAGTTGGAAGTCGTCGATTTTGCCTGTGCCTTTGATGTCGACGGCGGTGAGGGTAGTGCTAGAGGTGAGAGCGGGGAAGATTTGCTTGAGTTCGTAATAGCCCTTCGCGGCAGAGGTTAACTTCGTCGCGTCAGAGAAAAGTGCCTTATAGGTCTCGTACGACTCTCCCGCCGAAACTGCCGCGCCATTGATATAAACGACGAAGCCGAGGGGACCATCCGTATAAAGGGGAATTGCCTTAACCGAGACACGCACCCATTCACCAACATTAACGGGCAGTGTTCCATTCGAGGTCAACAACGTAAACACATTTGTGGCGGACGCGGCATCATTTCCGCACTTAATCATAAGGTTGGTAATACAAGATTCTTCTCCAGTAGTTCCATTCACAATTTCCTCTTCCTCGAGCCAAATCAGGAACTTGTCGCTTTCGGTGGGTTCGGGGGCATCTTCGGCTTCCGTCGCCGTAAATGTGGCGAGCGTATCGAGAACATAGCCGTCGGTGCTGTCAACTGTAATTGATTCTCCGTCTTTCGCGAAGTTGCGGGAGAGGTTGGTTGCCTTCGCGAGGTTTAGGTATTTATCGCCCGACCAACCTTCTACAGCAGGGACATCTTCCGCGCCTTCGATTGATTCCTCATCCTCGTAGTCATACCCTTCATCTTCGGCATATTCGACTGTTGTGATATTGTCTTTCGCATTGTCATCCGTTGAGGACCAATAGCCATCGGCGGAATAGGTCCACGCTGTTCCGTCTTTATCCTCAAAGGACTCCTGAATTTTGGCAAAATCCGCCGCCCAGACGGACGCTCCGAGCGCCGCCACCAATGTTGCAACTATCACTTTTTTCATAGCATACTCCCGCACCTCTCACGCCCCTTTGCGGAGAGATAACACTTATATGATAGCATAAATCTTCCGAAGATTCAACCGTTTTCTGCTGAAAACGCGTTTTTAGGGGGTGATTTTATCTCACGCAGAGAACGCAGAGTTCGCAGAGAGTTTGTTTCAATTCTAAAGCTTTCAATTGCAAGCAAGAGAAACGCGAAGCGAATGGTAGGGGCACGCGTCCCGCGTGACCGTTGTGGGTGGGGTTATAAACCGCCGCGCCCACAAATCCGTGCCCATCCGTGAAAATCCGTGGTTAAAAACACCTACCCCTCAGCCCCGAAGGGGCTATCTCCAAAACCTCTCTGCGAGCTCTGCGTCTCTGCGTGAGATCTTTACGGACGCGACGGCGCACGTCCTAGCCAAACTACAATCCTGTAATCCTGTTAATCCTGTCTAAAAACACCCTCTCCCACCCTCAAAAAACCTAAAATATCCCCTTGTCAGCGAGGCTGAATTATGGTAAAATATGCGTCTGTTTTCATAAAAGGAACTCAATATGACTGAAACATATAAAATGAACGAGATAGTGAAGAAAATAGACACTTATGTCTTGGAAGCCCTCTTCCAAAAGTTGGGGGTCTCTATGCCAAACGAGGGATGGAAGGCGTTCACCTGCCGAAATCCCCAGCCTCTCTATGCGGCCATCGCGGCACTTCCAGCCGAATCCCGCAACGCGCTCGGCGAGGCTCTCGTGGGAATTGCGCCTGTCGCAGACGAAAAGTCGAATATCCAAGTGATTCGTACCCTCCTGCGCAAAGACAATATCGAATTGCCCGAGAATGTCGACTCCTTCAATGTAGCGACTCTCGCGGCATGGTGCTACGCGACGCGCTCCGAAGCCTTCTGGCGCGAACTCGTTAAGCGCACGGAGGTAAATGCCAAAAAACGCAGTGAATGGACTTGTTTTGACTTGAAATTCAAAGAAGAGCCCGCGCGCGGACTCATCGCCAAGCGCGTCGCGGCACTTGAGAAAACGGTCACAACATTCATTCAACACACCGAATTTCGCGGTTATAGCTGTAAGAGCGAGGACTACTCCGATGGCGATACTGAGACGATTGTCTTTTATCTCCCCAACCACAAAACCGCCATCGAATATTGGGAGGATAACGCCAAAGCCCCGACCACCATCAACGGAGCCCCTGTTTTCAATGTCGTCCTTCGTTTCGATTACGATATGTCACGCCTCGGGCTCGTCTACGATAGCACTACCCAAAATTGCGACTCACTCGCACACGAACTCGCCGCGGCACTTTTCGGGGCTGACTCCTACACCCAAATGGAGACCGTTAAGTACGACCTCCAAAAGTGGAAAGATAAGTGGGAATTGGCGGTTCCACAAAACCTCAAATGCGACCTGCGGCGTGCCGTGATTATCGGACTCGAATTGCGCCTGAACGCGAAAAGCCGCCGTACCTACATTGAGAAGGACGACAACCTGCAAGAGGCTATCCGTAGCGAAATTGGCAAGGAACGCCTTCTTTCGCCCAATACCACCGTCACCCGCGTGCACCTTCGCCTCACCTACGATACGCCGCGCCGCAAGAATATGCCGCGCACATTCAAGATTTCCGAGACCAGCATCGCGGGCTACAATGCCGCGCCACGCAATGTCCAGAAAATGCTCACCGCCTTCCTTAACGCACATAACATTATCCGTAAAGCCAATGATAACTCCTCCCATTGATCTCCTCACGCAAGCCATTCGCTACGAAATGAACGAATGGCGCTTCTCTCAACTCGAAGGACTCGGCGCGGCACATCCGCTCGTCAAAAGCGGGCTCCTCGCCTTCGCTCGCCGTAGGGGCTACTACGACTGCCCGCATACTTGCTGTGACGACCCCGAACGCGAAGTCATCGAAGAGGATGACGGAACTTTCATCGCGATGTGTCCGTGCTCAGGCGAACCCCTGCACCCAACGAACGACGAGCTCACCGTTTGGAAGTATGACCCCGAACGGATGGCTCAGATCCTGCAAGAATTGCTCTCTTGCGCGGCACTTCAGCAACTCGATGAAGAAACTTGGTGCTTGGGACTAAGCGCCCACCCCGCACTCGACGGACGCCTCGTCTTTGTGCAAACGAGTGCCCACGAAGATAGCCTCTGCCGCGCTCTCAAGGCAACCCCCAACGCACCCTACATCCTCCTCACAGGCCGCGCCGATACTCTCTCGGACGCAAGCCCCATCCGTCCCCAAACCTTCACCTTCGCCTCCACCCTCACCTTCACCCCCTGCGGCACTCTCACCCTCCTCCCCCACGCCTTCGCGGCGCTCCAACCGATACAAGGGCAAGCCCAAACTGTCACAAACCCTGAGACAGGAATTATCATCAAAGAGCTAAAATCAATACATCATGACCTTAGAACAGTTGACCAAAAAGTCTCGGGCGAATCTGAGTCACCCAACTTACGCAGTCGCACCAATACGCGACTCGTTAATCTCGCAATCAACAAATATTGGGAACTGCGGAATAAAGGACTTCCCGCGAGAGACGCGCTAACACCCGCTTGTCTTGCCATTGAGAAGGAATACGGACTCGGCAAGTACAAATCTCACGACTCGTTTAAGAACTCTGTCCGCCGCGAAATCAATAAGAACTCGCACGCGCTAACGGAGCACCCTGAAACAGCCTAATCGGCAACTTATGAACCCTCGGCGGCGCGGCTTTCTCCAGCTCATTCATTCTTGAGATAGTGCTGCAAATCTACGCTCTTTGGCTTTAACGCTGGGTAGGCGGCGAGGACATCGTCAATTACGAGACCGAGAACGGAACACAAGTCTCTGAACGCATTCTTCTTGCCCGTCGCGAGTTTGTAGAATCTATCAATTGAAATTTGACGCAAGCGCGCGGCTTTTGTCGCGGTTAGCGTTTGCCCCGCAATGTGCCATTCTTGGTCTTGACTTTTCTTTGCAATTATCTCAATTAGGTAGGCTGTCGCTTTCGGATTGCCCACAATGATTCCCTTCAGTTTCTCAAACACTTTCTCTGCCGAGCTAGAATTCATTGTGTTATATTTATTCTTTATCTCGCCGAAAATAGTGCCGCGCGTATTCATTACATCAACACCATCTTTCGGCACTTCCCACCCCTTGATATACTTAAAAATGTTCTGATGAAACCATCCAACAGCCGCCTCAACCGTCTTGCCCAATTGCCGCGCAATCTCGCGCTCAATAGCCTGTTTGGGCGTGGTTTGATAGGCATGCATTTCAAGCGTCATCTTAATTGGGTCAACAATATTCTTCTCAAAGCCCGCTAAGTCCATAGACATCTTAAGACGAGCAATGGTCTCCTTCACATGGCGAAAGAGATCCTCGTCTGCAATATAGCCGAGCCCATAGTTATGCCGCGTTGCCTTTTTCATAGAATTTAAATCCTAGTCATCTCAAAAATTGTTCTACTATTATACCAAAAATGCCGCGCGAATACCATTCTTTACCCCTTAGACCTTACTTTAGCGAGATGAGGGATTGAATCTTCTGGAGCTTTTGATAAAACTCTAGTTGCTTGAGGTGATATTGGAGGTGCCCAAACGGAAGCTGGATTGTTGAGCCAGGTTCTTTGCCTGGTTCAACGACGAGTCGTTTGAGATGCCTTTCTATTGCCGCTTTCACAACGGGAATTGAGACTAGGTAATTCAATCCCTGCGATTCCGCGTCCACTAGATTCCTATACCAAAGCACATTTGACCACAGCGACCGATCTTCCACTGCACCCGCCGAGAAACACAATTCAAACACATTGGCTAATTGCTTGTGAAGAAAAACGAGTAATTCACTTGCCATCCTCGGGTCATAATTCTTTATAACCGCGAACATTAGACGATAATTCTGCTCATAAGCTAATTCGCGTGCTTTCTTTCCGTCCACTGCGATATCCGTTGCCTCAAGGATAGCGCGAGATTCGGGGTCTTCGCCGATGAAGAACGCTAATGCGCGGCGGACTTTACTTGGAACAATTGTCTTATACTGTGCCTCATAGGCATTAACAAAGTTCTTCGCTGTCACAAGATAAACCTGCCCCGCTGGATTCTTCTTTAGAGAGATGTTTGTATATGTGCCATCCTTCCAAAGAACCGAGACATCCGTCTTGCCTTGCGTTTTGCCACCAAGAATGCTGCTCACCTTCTTGGCATTTTTACCACCCGCCTCAGCGCAAACAAACTCCGAAACTGCGTGCCCCACACGGCTACAGAAATGTGCGAGAAACTGCTTGTCTTTATTAAGAGCGGACGCTACCAGCAATTCATTCTTGTGTCCGCTTTCCTTTTGCCGCGAACCGAAACATTTCTTCTCCGTCTTCCATTCAAGAAGAGCCTTAATGCGCTTATAATCGTGGCGAAATTGCAGACTGTGCTCGTGATATTGCAGATTGCCAAACGGAAGGCTTATCGTCGAGCCCACTTTTGCCGCGTCCTGTGCGCCAACGAGGAGGGCTAGGTCTTTCTTAGGAATCTTCTTTATTTGCCCAATAAGCTTCTTAAGGTCAATTATCTGATAATTAGAGTCTGCTTCATTCGAGCTGTGATACCAAAGGTACTCGGCAAAGTCGCACGCATTCTTTGCCGCGCCGCGCGAGAAACAAAAGGCTATCAATTCCGCCGTATTCTCACGAAGCCAATTAAGTAACGCGTCCGCCATCTCAAGGTCATATCCATACATCGATGCGAGCGTTAGGCGATTATTATAAGCTCTCTCCAAATCACGAATCTCATCGCCCACAAAGTTAACAGAAATTGACTCCAAAATCTCTTTTTGTTTAGGGTGTTCTCCCACAAATAACGCCAAAGCCTCTTGCACACGCGTCGGAATCTTCTTCTTAAATTGTGCTTGGAACTCTGAGATAAATGCGCCCACCTTCTTGAGGCAGATTTGCGCGGGGGCAGACTTCTTAACGATAAAGTTTGTGCAGTTTCCGTCCCGCCACAAAAGACGCAAGGTAGTCTTGGATGGCGTCTTTTGGCGCTCAACAACGGACGCGACATTCTTATTTAGCGAAGCACCTGCCTCAACACCTACAAGGTCATTTGCACTTTTATTAAGGACGCGGCAGACTTCCTTGCGGAATTTCGTATCTTGTAAAAGACGCGTAGCGACTAATAGCGGATATTCCCGCCCTGCCAAGCCTTGCAAAGACCCAGCTTTAGCGCGATTCTTATTTGTAATTGCGACAGGGAACAGCTTCTTCATGCCAACTTTTCCAACGCCTTTTTAACTTCTCGCGCAATAGCCTCGCCTAAAATAGGGGGGACGGCGTTGCCTATTTGCAGGTTCTTAGACTGCTTGCCGCCCACGAATACATAGTTGTCAGGAAAACCCTGTAGCCGCGCACCCTCGCGCGTTGATAACGCCCGCGCTTGATAAGGGTGTACACACCGACTCGAAGAAGGCGTGCCAAAGTTGCGCGTAATTGTGGGGCTCGGCTCATCAGGCAATAGACGCGCGTAGGTGTTCGCATAGGCGGACTTCGGACGCAGTCTTTGGGGCAAGTCTTTTACGCTACCACCCTCAGGTATTAGATGAAGTATCTCCTGCATCTTCTCGCCATAATTCGCCGCGTTGTGCTCAAGAAGCTCATCTTGTTCGCCGCGCATACGCTTTTGATAAGCGGTCAATGGCTTCTGTGAATACTTCGTAATGCAACCGCCTGTTTCAAGCGCGGGCAAATCGCCTATCGCGTCCATTAAAGTTACATACGGTCTACCACTTGCTTTGGGACCATAGATGGGCTTAGGGAACTCTAACGGAAGCAAATCTTTGCGCCAACCGAGAACAATCGTCCGTTGCCGTATTTGAGGCGTCCCATAATCTGCCGCGTTTAGAATTTGGCAAGCTGTGTTATAGCCGAGCGCATCCATTTCAGCGACTAATGTCTTATAGGCAAATCCATTATAAAGACGCTTAAAGCCTGACACATTCTCAAAAATAGTGTACTTAGGGTGCGTCTCAGAGACCGCCCTTAGATACTCATAAAAGAGGCTGTTACGAGGATCTTGCTTGTTCTTTGAGCCAATCGTTGAGAACCCCTGACAGGGCGGTCCACCCGAAAGAACATCAATTGAATCAAGTCCTAATTTCTTTAGTTCGCGTGCAAAATCAATCTTGTGAATATCCTCATTTATGACTTTTGTCTGCGGATGATTTCGTGCTAAAGTTGCCGCGAAATCAGGCATTATTTCATTGGCAACAACCACATGAATGCCCGCATTCTCTAGTCCAATGCTGAGTCCTCCTGCACCCGCGAAAAGTTCAACTGCCGTAAAAGTCTTTTGGGTGAGCGTGTGAGAAATGCGCACACTCTCAAAAGCATCAAAAAAATCAGGTTGCTCAATGGGCGCATTCTGAAATATATAATTCTGTTTATAATCCTTCTCAAAAGCGGTCTTGGGAACCGCTTCAAATGCCGCGAATTTCGGCAACGCTTTCTGCTCTCTTCTCTCGACGATTCTTTGCATTCTAATTGCTCACAAAATTATTCTACTATTATACCAAAAATGCCGCGCGAATGCCATACCCCAGCGTGCGCAAAACTAGCGCATCGCGGCACTAAAAGTACCGCTTGTTTTACCTTCGAGATGCGCTACTTTTGCCGCGAGGGTTGCGGTAGTTTTGCGCACGCTTAAGGCACACGAATCAGCATTCTCACTCTTTCTCTATATCAAAATAACACGAAAATAACATCGGTGTTATTTTAAGTTTATTTTCATATCTTACTATTTGCACTCTTGCTTGATTTATTATCGTAAATTATCCCTCATTCTCAAATCGCTCTTTCAACGAAAATAACATCTCGTGTTTTTTTGGAGGATAATATTCTTATGCGGAGCCGATGGGCGGTTTCGCGAAATTAACAGG
>CAVLAC010000063.1:0-12450 GCA_963661055.1 bacterium
CTTAGCGTTCTTTGCGTTGAAACAAGCAACTAACAACTAAAGTCTAAGAAAGGACTAACAAAATGAGAATGACGAACAAAGAAATGAATCAGCTCGTCCATTGGGCTGGGCGTGCTCAGTGCGAGCTTATGCGGCTACGCCAGTTGGCGGAAGAGCATTGGGAGGCTGTGAACAGCGAAGCCCTGACTTCAGTGTGCCGCGCGGCATCCTCGGTGATTGCCGAATTTGTGAAGGAGGCGACGCGGTGAAAAGCACCCTCGCGCCCCGCTTAGGCGGAGCCCTTTATACGCGTGCCCGCGCGTATTATAGGAATTCAGTTGGCAGTTACAGTAGGCCCCACACCAACTGTAAATAACACACACACAAAGAAACCAACTGAGTTGTTACCTACCCTAACCAACTGTAACTGTAACTGCAACTGTGGGGGTGGAGGGGGTGACGCCTCTGCCAGTTGGCGAGGGCAGGTCACAGCTCAGTTGGGATGTTTGTTTGGTTTGGTTGAGGGTTCGCCTTCGCGGACTCGGAAAGGAAAATGAAAATGCAAGTCGAAGAAATGATCTGGACCTCAGATCCAGTCAAGGTCGCCGTCAAGCTGTTCGGCGGTACGGACGACAATCGTCGCCTCTGGGGCTGGTACTGTAAGCGCCTCGGACGCGATAGGTTCCGTGAGCTTCTGTTTCAGAAGTTCCGTGAGAACAAGGTGGATGGCGAGCCACGGAATCCGCCAGCGGCATTCCAGGCGATGCTTTGCAAGGTGCTACCGAAATACAACTAAAGTCTGAAAGGAAACTAAAAAATGAATGAACAAGTAAATGAACAAGCAAGCGCGGCAAATGACGTGCAAATTGAAAATTGGGTCGCAGGGCAAATTCGCGCGGCGATTCTCCTGGGGCTGAGCCTCTACACGAAGCAAGCCGCCGCCGAGAAGGCGGGCATTGTGGGTGGCAACGGGGTCAACGCCGTCGCCCTCGAATGTGCCGCGTATGTCGAAGCGGCAATTTGGCGCCTCAAGTCCGTGCAAGAGAACGGCGGGCAAGGGACGCGGGCCCTTGCGGGCGGCTTCGCCGTTGCCTTCGGCAACCTACCCTTCGAAGCAGAGCTTCTTCGGCGCATCTCCCGCCCTACCAAGCCCAACAGCGAATCGCAGGTAGGGGGCGGAGTCCCTTCCGCCCCGCAAGACAAAAAAGTCAACCTCGTTGTTGCGATTGAAGGGTTCTTGGCGGCGGAGCACGCGGCGGGACGCATCGCGGCACTTGGCTATTGGAGCGCCGAGAATCAGTGGGTCAGCAAAACTGCCGCGCAATTCGTGAAAGACCTGAAGTCCGCCTACGCCCAACGCGCCGCGATTCGCCACGCGAAGTAGCGGTCACGCGGGACGCGTGACCCGACCCTTTGATCTTTGACAATTGAATATTAGGCGCGAGCCTGCAAAATGCTCTTAAATTGGGCTTAAGGGCGCATTGACAGATCAAATCAAAATATGCTATAATATGACTCATCTGACGAGTTAAAGGTGGAATCTTGAGGATTATCCGCCTAATATGACGAATTATGTTTGAACTGACTGACACAGTTGATGAGATTCTATCTGGCTTGGGTGCTCGACTTGCCGAGCACCGTCAGAGTCGTCGTTTGACGCAAGAGGAACTTGCGCAACGCGCTGGGCTATCTAAGCGCACGGTCGAGCGACTAGAGCATGCGACGGCAGATGTGCGCCTATCCGCCTTTGTCGCTGTATGTCAGACTTTGGGCTTGACCGAGGGATTTGACGCGCTCATACATGCAGTTGAATTGGGTCCGCTTGCATTGGCTAAAGGCGAGCGACTGCCCAAGCGCATCCGAAAGTCGCATCAAAAGGCGAATGCGATTTGGAAGGAGTCGACGTGATTGAATCAGCGGATGTAATTCTTTGGGGGACGCGCATTGGTTGCGTCATTCGTCGCGACGGTGCGCCCTATGCGGAATTTGAGTATGCCCCTGATTTTATGGGGTGTGGCATTGAACCCTCGCCGATAGAAATGCCAGTAGCGTCGCAGGTCTATAAATTCCCTTCGCTCTCCTACGCATCGTTTCATGGGCTACCAGGATTGCTGTCTGATTCTGTGCCTGACAAGTTTGGGAATGCCGTTATTGATATTTGGCTGAAGACGCAGGGACGAGTACCTGGCAGCCTTTCGCCGATTGAGCGCCTTTGTTATACGGGTAGTCGAGGTATGGGGGCTTTGGAGTACCGTCCCTCACTGTTCTCGGAAGAAGATCCAAATGAGGCTCTGCATGTCGCGGAACTCGCGCGGCTTGCCGCTAGTGTTTTGCAGTCGCGGCGCGCGGCACATGCGGAACTGATGCCTGGCATCAAACGCTACGCGCCTATTCTGCGCGTTGGTGCCTCAGCTGGTGGTGCACGCGCAAAGGCTTTGATTGGATGGAACGAGACCACGGGCGAAGTGCGGTCGGGGCAGGTTACTCTACCTGGTAATTTCGGCTACTGGCTCATTAAGTTTGACGGACTCGCTGGAAATGGCGACAAGGAAGATGATGACGCGCAAGGGTACGGATGTGTTGAATACGCCTATTCGCTTATGGCTAAGGCGGCGGGTCTTCGCATGACAGAATGTCGCTTGTGGGATAAATGCCATTTTATGACGCGGCGATTTGACCGCACGGTAGATGGACAGAAGTTACACACGCAGACATTGGGCGCACTGGCTCATTTCGACTTTAACGACCCTTTGCGTTATTCCTATGAGCAAGCTTTTCGGATTACGCGCCGCCTCGTTAATGATATTCGTGCCGAACAAGAGCTCTTTCGCCGTATGGTCTTCAATGTCCTCGCGTGGAACTGTGACGACCATGTGAAGAATATATCCTATCTGATGGATAAGTCGGGAGTATGGAGCCTTGCTCCTGCCTATGATGTTTGCTACGCTTATAATCCAAACGGAGACTGGACCTCGGGGCATCAGATGTCCGTTAATGGCAAGAAGACCGATATCAGAAGAGCGGATCTTCTTGCTGCAGGAAAAGTTGCTGGACTCAGTAAAAGCATTTGCCAAGGTATCATTGACGAAGTTCAGGCGGCTATCTGTGGATGGAAGCAATTTGCTGCTGAAGCGGGCGTGCGTGATGAATTCGTTGCTTTGATTGACAAGCGCTTGTCTTTGTGACATTGCTTTCTGCTCCAGCTTTAATTTAGCCTGTTTTCTCGGATTGGTTTATAAACGCCGAAACGACAAAATCCCAATCTGTGAAATCTGTGGTTAAAGCCCTCGGGGGGAATGTTATTGCCCTTGGGGCGGGATTTTGGTATAATGGTAAGCAACAACAATCTTAGAAGGGGTTAGTTACATGACGAGGAACTTCGTTCGACGGGGACTCTCTGTGGTTGCCGCGATTATGCTGACGGGAATTGCCTTCGCAGGCAAGCGCCCAGTTTACTTGTATTCGGATAAAGAAACCATTACCTTGCCGTATGCATGCGAGGTGGTGAAGCATCCGTATTTTAACGAAGTGCGGGGCGCAAGGGACTGCGCCCCCTACCAAGAGGTGTGTGTCGCGAAGGCGGCGGCAGGCGAGGCGTTTGGTCCGCTTGAGCCCGGTAGCTACCTCGTGCGCGAGACAGTTGCGCCAGGGCGGGTGCGGACGCGCTACTTGGGCGTTGCCGCGCCCGGTTGGACGGTTTTGCAGTTGACGGTAGGCTCGACAGGCGATATTCTCGATAGCGTCTTTCATTCGCGGCGCGTGCCTGTTAACTACTATGTGACGCTCGACCAAGTTCAGGCGGATACGACCTTCCTTGGCTTTGAGCGTGACTATGGTGACGCGATTTACTTGCACCTTCATCCTGACTCACTCGGGAATCTTGACCCGAAGTTCAAGACACTCAAGGCGAACTGGGACGACTTCACGGTGCCTGAGATTGTTGACCGCCTGAAAGCGCTGGACGCGTGGATGCAGGCGTTTGGCTTTGAGCCGCTCCACGGCTTCGCGAGCTACACCCCCGCCAATACACTTATTCAAGCGATGCGCGAGGTGAAGTGGAATGTGCTCCATTCGCTCTGCCCCGAGCAGAATTGGTCCGACGGACACTGGGCCATCAATCACTGGGGTATGCTCAATCAGCCGTATTATGTGGCGGCGGATGATTTTCGTAAGGCGGCGCATCGCGGCAGTGTCGCGGGCGAGGGGGATGTGCTTGGGATGTGCATGAATAGCTACAACCTCTATATGCCGCATGTCGTCAATTGGGGTGACAATGTTTGCTCGCCCAGCCACTTCCTGCGTTGGCATCGCAGTGTGGAGACGGGTGATGAGCCACTTCGCTATGAGACTTTCTTTGATGACTATTTGAAAGTCGCCGAAAGTATGAAGGATGCGCCCTACTTTTTGACGACGGGCTATGAGTTCGGACGCTCCTTCGGCACGCGCTCGATGACGGTCCATAACCGCCGCGGGGCGGAATATGCGGTGGATTCGGCAAAGAATGGCGGCAAGGTCGTCTTCGCGACGGGGTATGATGTGGCGGCGTGGTACGAGCGGTTCTGCCCCTCCGCGCCCGAGAATGTCTTCACCCAGCGCGACTATCTCGCGGGTGCCCGCATTATGGATAAGCCCATCGATTCGGGTCCGTCTATCGGCATGGAAATGCGCGACTATAAGGCGTGCTTCAGCCATCTTGAGCCAATTGCGTACTATCACTACGATTACACCATCCCTTGGCACTTCGCGACGGCGGATACTACCGCGCCCAATGACTTCGCGATTGACGATGCCGCGCGCGTCGCTTTTTCGCGTGAGGGGACGAAGGTGCAGATTGCGGTTAAGGAACCTCTGCCGCGTGCGGTGCCCGTATGCCTCTGGGATGCACGGCTCAAGAAGCCGCTCGCGGGGATTCGCTCGTTTGAGCCGTCCGTACTAGATGACGGAAGGCTCCATACGGTCATTGAGTTGCCGAAGGGCTGGAAGGGAGAACTCGCGTTTAATGTGGTAAGCACAGGCGAGCCTGACCCAGCGGAGTTTGGCGGACTCGTCACGCCGCTGTGGCGCGTCCAGACGATAGGCGAGGGTTCGCGGCGGCGGCTCTATGCGTTCGTCGATACGCCGCTTTTGGGCGAGTGCAAGGTGACGCTTGCCCTGCCCAAGGCGTGCACGATTGATGCGCCCGAGGGGCGGCTCGGAGATTACAAGGCGGGCGACCGCGTCACGCTCACCTTTAATACGCGGCGGACATGGTTCCGTTTCAATGGCGTAGAAGCTAGCGACATTCAGCCCGACAAGGCGGGCATCGCGGCACTTGAGGCGGCGGCAAATGAATGGAAGGCATTCTCGGCGGGTGCGGGCGCGGCACTTAAGCAGATTCAGGCTCAGGATGATGAATTCTTCCGTCAGGTAGTCCCCGCGAATGAGGAACTTCTTTTGGATGTCGACTGCTTCGGAAACTGTGCCTTTGGCGAGAAGAGCCGCGCGAAAGCCTATGACCGCGTCGTTTTCGCGGCAAATGATAAGATTACGGCACTCGAATATTCCGACGGCGGCATTAGCCTTGGCAAGGGCAAGTCCTACTGGGTGCATCCGCGCGGACTGACCTTCCAAATTGAGGGACTCGAGTCGCTCAACTTGAAGCCGACGGATACTGTGCGCGTGCGCCTCTATGATGTCGCGGACGCGAATGAGCCGCTTTCTTATAAGTTGACGGTGAAGTCGGGCTGGAACAAGCTCATTGGCAACTTTGTTGACCCCTCGGAACTTGGCTTGCTCAAGTCCAATTCTCAGGCGAGCGAGGTTATTTGGACTCCGCTTAAGGTGCGGTCCGTCGATGGAATCTTCGCGTTTGATGTCCCTGCCGACAAGATTCAGAACGGCACGATATCCGTTGGTCTTCGCACGAATCAGAAGCAGGTTCTTGATGATTGGTATGCCGATGGCGGCTTTATTGCTCGCCTTGAACGCATTCTCGTCAGCAAAGTTTCGGCGGATGTGAAATAAGCAAGATATAGAAAGGAATAAATCGATGAAGAAGATTCTTATTCCGACTTTGGCACTGGCACTCAGTTTGGGTGCGAGTGCCGCGTTTGGTGACTCATTCTTGGCGAAGGGTGACAAGTGGATTCTCTCGGGGGACTCCATAACTTCGACGGATACCTACCGCCAGATTCTGCAACTCGCGATTGAGCACTACCATCCCGATTCAGGCATTGTCATTGGCAATCGCGGCGTTTGGGGGCAGAAGCTCAGCGAGGAAAAGCGGCTTGAGAAGAACGAAACGCCGCAGATTGTCTCCATAATGATTGCGATGAATAGCTTCATCCATCACGAATATGGAACTGAGACCGACTTCACGAAGACGGTCCGTAATCATATCGAGGGACTAAGAACGCGCATTCGTGAATACAAGGCGAAGGGTGCGGAAGTCCTGCTGATGACCCCGACACTCGTGGATGAGCGTGAGGGCGGATTCTTTGTGACTTACAATTCGCGTCCAGGGCTTGTGGAAGTCGGCGCGGCAATTCGTCAGCTCGCGAATGACGAGGGCTGCTACCTCATTCCTGTCGCGGAAGATGTTGAGGAATATAAGAAATTGATGGGTCCACGCGAGACATTTATTCCCGATGGCGTACACCCCTATGGCTACGGACAGTACATCATTGCGAACGCCTTTATCTCGCGGCTCGATTTCGCGGGCAAGCTCGGGGCGGGTCGCCACTTAACCGAGAAACCGAATGCCGCACCGATTGCGTTTAAGTGTGAGACGCGGTTCTTGGAGAGCGCGGCAGAACCATTGGTATTTTCTTTGAGCGGGGCGGAAGGGACTCCGCCCCCTACCAGCGGGGCGGAAGGGACTCCGCCCCCTACCAGCGGGGTGAAGGGAAAGATTCGCTGGTCGGTGTGGTGTGATTCGCTAAGGGTGATGACTGAGAATGATTGCGCGGGACATTGCCTTGCGCGGGGCGAGGGCGTTTTGACGGGTGAGGCGAAGTGGACTTTGCCTGTCGCGGCAGATACGCTCGATTTGAAAGTCGGTGAGCGTGCGCGGGTATTTATTGACATCACGCCTGAGGATGGCATTAGCCGCCTCTATTGTCTAGATCTCGCGCGGTGCCCCGTCGTGCAGATGAAGGATGGCGTTGCCCAAGGCACGATTGAGACGAAGGACGTTCGCCGCGAGGGTGCAACCGTCTGCAAGTGGGAGGTTCGTGAAGATGGACCCGACCTTTGGCTTTCGGGCTTCACGACGGCGGATGAGCCTTCGCGCAAGACTTATGGCGCGTGGGCGAATGTCTTTAATATGAATGGTGCGCAAGTGCTTTTCGATTTCCGTCCGACGGACCGCTTTGCGGGGGTGAATCCTGACCGTGATGCGCCGATGGTTCTCTTTTCGGTTCTTGAAGACCCGCAATTCTCGGTTATGCCGTTCGTTTGGATGGGGCGGCGGTATCAGTCCGCGCTTTTCGCCTACGCTGAGAAGGCGGCGGGCGGATATAACTGGCGGCTTGGGTTCCGCGGCAATGTGACGGACTGCGAGGGGTTTGATATCCGTAAGCTCGACTACTTTGGTATGCACCTCATCATTGCGGATACCGAGGGCGACAAGTGCCTGCGGTATGCGGATATGGACTACTCTCCCTTGGATAACCCCGAGCGGCGTATGAACCAAATGACAATCTTTGACCGCAAGGGACGCTTTAAGGCCTCTGAGGTGACCACGGTTAACTTCTTCTCATTTTCAAACGGACTCAAGTAAATAAGAAAGGCAAAGAGATGTTAAATATCAAGAAGGCAGGGGCGATTTTCGCGGCAGTTTTGGCGGGGCTTTGCGGGGCGGAAGGGACTCCGCCCCCTACCAACGGGGCGGAAGACTTTGTGCGGTATGTCGATCCGCTGGTGGGGACGATTGGCGAAGGCAACACCTTCCCAGGCTCGTGCAGTCCGTTTGGACTCGTCCAGGCGAGTCCTGATACAGGTGACCGCGTCACTTGTTCGGGGTATAAGCATAATGATACGACGATACGCGGCTTTTCGCAGACCCACCTCAATGGCACGGGGCGACAGGCTATGGGCGACATCTCGCTTATGCCGTTCGTGGGAGATTTTGACGAGTTAAATGTGGCGACTCCTTTTAAGAAGGAGACTCAGGTTTGCTCTCCAGATTATTATGCGGTGACAGTTGAGAAGGGAGGAATTCGTGCGGAAGCGACGACTTCCCAGCGCGTCGCGTGGTGGCGGTTCACTTTCCCTAAGGGCGAGACGCCGAAGCTCTTTGTGGACGCGGCGGCGATGTTGATGCAGCCCTATAACCTCAAGTTTGGCACACGGATGATTGAGTCAGACTACACGCTTAGCGCGGACTGCACGGAAATCTCGGGCGGCAAGTATGCGCAGGGGTGGACGCCCTATCGGCTCTTTTACTCGGTGAAGATGGACCGTCCGTGGAAGGCAATTAAGCGGCTACCTAGCGATGGCTTTGATGGCGCGGGCGACCGCTTTGTGCTCGAGTTTGAGGGAGAGGAGCCACTTCTTGTGCAGGTCGGACTTTCCGTTGTCTCGGCGGAAGGTGCCCAGCGCAATCGCGCGGCGGAAACTAAGGGGCAGACCTTTGAGAGCGTCCGCACGGCGAACCGTGCCGCGTGGAACGAGCTTTTCTCGCGTATGCAACTTGTGAAGGGGACGGAAGTCGAGAAGGCGAATTGGTATACTTCGCTTTACCACCTCTGCATCCAGCCGAATGAGCAAACGGATATTGATGGCAAGTATCGCACGGCGGCGGATACGATTGAGACGGCGAAGCGCGGACATTACTCAACCTTCTCGCTCTGGGATACTTTCCGCGCGGCACATCCGCTCTACACCTTCCTTGTGCCCGAGCGCATTGATGCCTTTGTGGACTCGCTATTTTCGTATGGCAAGTACCACGGGCACCTCCCGATGTGGACGATGTGGGCGAATGATGACCACGGTATGATTGGCATTCACTCGATTCCCGTCATTTGCGATGCGTGGGCGAAGGGCTATCGTGACTTTGACGCGAACGCGGCACTTATTATGATGGTGAAGTCGATGGTTAATAATGACGGAGAGAACCCCGTCAATTGCTGGAATGCCTATTGGGAGAATGGCTACTTCCCGTACTATGCGGGCAGGTTTGATTCGCACTTGAGCCCAGGAGGGTCTGTCTCACGGACACTTGAATTTGCCTATAACTGGTGGTGTATTGCTGACTTCGCTGAGAAGATTGGCAATAAGACGACGGCGAAAGAAGCGTATAAGTACGCGGATTATTGGCACAATATCTTTGATGAGAAAGTTGGCTTTGCGCGTCCGCGTGCCCCTATGTCTGCGGGTGGTGCGTGGCGTGAGCCGTTTGACCCGCGCGACTTTTGTGTGCCGGGCGAGCTTTGGAGTGATTACACCGAGGCGAATAGCTGGATTTATTCGTGGCATGTCTTTCAAGATCCGTTCGGGCTCGCCAAAGCGATGGGGGGCGTAGAAAAGACGCTCGCGAAGCTCGATGAATTCTTTACGACCAAGCCCCTGCAGGGTCTCGGCACGGAGAATAACGACGCGGGCGGACTTGATGCAGAAGGCAATATGAAGATGGGGCAGTACGGACAGTACTGGCACGGCAATGAGCCGAGCCACCATATCGCTTACTTCCCCGCCGTTTTGGGTCGCCCCGAGCGTACGGCGGAACTCGTCCGCTCAATTTGCCGCGAATCGTATCATCCGACCCCTGACGGACTCTGTGGCAATGATGACTGCGGGCAGATGAGCGCGTGGTATCTCTTCTCGATGATGGGATTTTATCCGTTTAACCCGTGCGGCGGCGATTATGTAATTGGTGCGCCTCAGGTGGAAGAAGTGCGCCTTGCGCTCCCTGAGGGGCGCACGCTCACGATTCGCGCGAAGGGACTTTCTGAGGCGGCGAAGTATGTGAAGAGCGTTACGCTCAATGGCAAACCCATTAAAGGCTACATCTTGAAGCACGCTGACCTTATGAAGGGTGGCGAACTCGTCTTTGAGATGACGGCTGAAACCCGCATTCCTGAACTACTTAAGAGGTAATAAAAATGAAGAAACTAATTCTTACTATAGCTGTTTTGGCATTGGGAGTCGTTGTACGCGGCGAATTCCGCGTGGGGAGTCCCTTTACGGACGGAGCCGTGCTCCAGCGCGGGCAGGCAGTCCCTGTTTGGGGCATTGCCGAGCCCAATGCGTCCGTCATCGTCTCGTTTGCGGGACAAAAGAAGACGACTACGGCGGATGCGGACGGCAAATGGCGCGTCAATCTTGACCCGCTTACTGCGTCCAAAGAAGGGCGCGATCTTGTTGTGGAGTCGGGCAAGGATGTATGGACGGCGAAGGATGTGCTTGTAGGCGAGGTATGGTTCTGCAGCGGACAGTCCAATTGCGAATTGCCGCTCTGGGGTCCGCGTTGCCGCTTTCGTGATAAGGAAGGGTATTTGACGGCGAAGCTCACGAACCTGCCTGAGGTGCGCTTCGCGTATTGCTCAAACTATAAGCGTTCCGAAACGCCGCGTGCATTTATGGCGGAGCCTGTGAAATGGAAGCCCTTCACGGCAGAAAACCTCCTTAATTGCAGTGATAAGTCGCGCAATTGGGGCTTTTCGGCGATGGGCGTTTATTTTGCACGCGAACTTTACGCGGCACTTGATGTGCCCATTGGCATCGTTGGCGCGTATTGGGGCGGTACGCAGATTCGTCCGTGGACTCCGAATATTCCCGAGGGACAACTCTTCAATGAGATGGTTGCCTCGTGGTGTCCGTACGCGATGAAGGGCTTCATCTGGTATCAGGGGTGCAGTGATTTGGGTGCGGGCGACAAGTATCGTGAGCTTATGCACAACCTCTACAATGGATGGGCAAGCGCCTTTGAGAATCCGAAACTCAGCCTGCGGTTCGTGCAACTTGCGCCGTTCCACTATAATAATAACAAGGGAGACGAGAATCTCGTCGCCATTCAGGAAGCCCAAACGGCATTTGCGAAGGAACAGCCAAATGCGGGTGTGGTCGTCATTAATGATGTCGGCAATATGCACGACATCCACCCAAATGACAAGCGTACGGTTGGACTTCGCCTTGCGGCACTTGCGCTCAAGCGCGATTACGGCTTTGATGTGCCAGGCGAATCGCCGAGCCTAAGCGGATGGAAGGTTGAGGACGGACGCTTTGTGCTTTCCTTTGACAATGTTAAAGAGTGGGTGTTCTATACAGCCGACCAGTCCGTGCCGACACTCTTTGAAATCGCGGGGGCGGACGGCATCTATCGTCCAGCGGAGATCGCGAACTTGATTTGGCATAAGAATCGCGGCAATTCGGGTTATTTTGATGGTGAAGTCAAGGGAACGGACCTCGTTGTTGGGGCATCTAGCGTAAAAGAGCCGAAACATATCCGTTTCTTGCATAAGCCGCCATTTTTTGGCTATCTCACGAATGAGGCGAACCTTCCGCTTGGACCGTTCCACATTGATATTGAGGAAGAAGGGGGTGCGAAATGAAAAAACTAGTTCTACTTGCAATTGCCGCGTTTGGTTTCGCGGCAATTGCCCCTGTAAGCGCGGCAGAACGGACGCGTCTTGTTTGTAAAGATACGCCGTATTATTCGGACGCAGAATTAGCTTCGGCGAGCGACTATCAGCGCGCGCGCTGTAAGCTCGATGTTCGGGTGCCCGTGGGGGCGACGAACTTCTCGACGGTCGTGTGGTTTCATGGCGGAGGGCTCACGGGTGGCGGTAAGCACTTTATCCGTGTCGACGAGAGCATTGCCCAAGTCGCAGTCAACTATCGTCTCTTGGGGCAGGATAAAGCTGTCACGGGCGATGACTGTATAAATGACGCGGCGGCGGCAGTTGCTTGGACGCTCAAGAATATTGCAAAGTTTGGTGGCGACCCAAAGAAGGTGTATGTAAGCGGAATGTCCGCTGGGGGCTACCTCACGATGATGGTGGGGATGGACCCCTCGCGACTCGCGAAATATGGGTATAAGCCGTTGGATCTCGCGGGACTTGCGCCTGTCTCTGGACAGGCGACGAAGCACTTCAACGTCCGTGTCTTCGCGGGGGATAAAGATCCGCAGTTCTTGCCGAAGATTGACCGCCTCGCGCCACTCTTCTTTTGCTCGAAGGATTTGCCGCCGATGATAAGCATTTGCGGTGAGCCACCGTGGGAATGGAAGTGCCGCGCGGAGGAGAATCGCTTTTTGATTGCGTCTTGCCGTGCATTGGGACATCCCGCCGCCTATTATGTGGAAGCGGGGTTTTGCGACCACGGGCGTGCGGAAACTGCCGCGATGCCGTATGTGGAGATGTTCATCAAAGGCCGCCTCCCACCCCACCTGAAGATGTAAGTGGAATTGTTAACCCTTTGCCCGCCGCGTTTTGGTCTGTGCCTGACAACATGCGGCACGGCGGGCGGCAACCGTGCTAACCCACCCTGATG
>CAVLAC010000064.1:0-12398 GCA_963661055.1 bacterium
GAGGGGCGGGGGTTGCACGAGAGGAGTGGAGCGGCTCGCCGCCGTAAGAGTGACTCTCGTACGCCACCACAGACTCTGTCTAGGCAGGGCTGACTGAACGAAGTTTCTTGTCTAAGCGCGAAAGGCGGTACGAGACCGCGCAACGACGGGTCGGGCAACACCCGCACGAGCCGCCCTCCACTTCTCTGCGAACTCTGCGTCTCTTGGATAATTCTCAGCGTGTTAAGAGTTTTAGCGGCTCGGGGAACCGCACGCGCTGCCCTACCAATCGGGGCGGAAATATGGTATAATAGTTGGAAAGAAAAGTGGTAGCAGGAGTGCGAATAGAAATATGAAGATTGGATGTCATTTATCCAGTTCAGGCGGATATCTCGCGATGGCGCAGACAGCCGTCTCGATTGGTGCTAATGTATTTCAGTTTTTTACACGCAATCCGCGCGGTGGCGCGGCAAAACCCCTTGATAAAACTGACATCGCGGCATTTAGCGATTATGCCGCGCAACACGGGGTTGGACCCATCCTCGCACACGCTCCGTATACCCTCAACGCGGCAGGGGCGGAAGCTCGTGTGAGGGAATTTGCTGAGGCGACGATGGCGGACGATTTAGTGCGCATTGCCGCGACACCAGGTGCCCTCTACAATTTTCATCCGGGTTCACATGTTGGGCAAGGGACGGAAGCTGGGATTGAGCTTATTGCGTCTATGCTCGCAAGAATTTTCTTTAAACGGGGCGCAAGGGACTGCGCCCCCTACCAAAGCGGCGCAAGGGACTGCGCTCCCTACCAAAGCGGCGCAATGGACTCCGCCCCCTACCAAAATTGTGTTCTTCTTGAGACGATGGCGGGTAAGGGCAGTGAGATTGGGCGCAGTTTTGAGGAGATTAAGACGATAATTGATCTCACGGACTCTAAGCTTGGTCACGCGGCACCTTTGGGGGTCTGTCTTGATACCTGCCATGTTTGGGACGCGGGCTATGACATTGTCGGTGATTTGGATGGTGTCATTGCCCAATTTGACGCGGTAATTGGGCTTGGACGGCTCAAGGCGATTCATCTCAATGACTCCCTCAATGGGTGCGCGAGCCATAAGGACCGCCACGCGAAGATTGGTAAGGGTAAGATTGGACTCGAAGCTCTCACGCGCGTCATTAACCATCCGAAACTTCGGGATTTACCTTTTTATTTGGAGACCCCTTGCGACCTCCAGGGCTACAAAGAAGAGATCGCGTTATTGAAAGGATTGTGGAAATGAAGATATTTCGAGAGCCCGCGAAGTTGCAGAAGTGGGCGAAAGCGCGGCGTTTGGCAGGTGCGAAGATTGCGCTTGTGCCAACGATGGGCTATTTGCACGAGGGGCATATGAGCCTCATCGCGGCGGCCAAAAAGCGTGGGGCGGACGAAATTATCGTCAGTGTCTTTGTGAACCCCGTGCAGTTTGGTCCGAATGAAGACTACGCGAAATATCCGCGTGATGAGAAGGCGGACTTAGCGAAGTGCCGCGCGGCGGGGGCTACGGCGATATTCTTCCCGACACCCGCTAATATGTATTTGCCGCGCCACTCGACTTATATCACCGAAGAAGATGTGGCGAAGGGCTATTGCGGGGCGCGCCGTCCAGGACACTTCCGCGGCGTTTGCACGGTTGTCGCGAAGCTCTTTAATCTCGCCCACCCTACCTTCGCCGTCTTCGGACAGAAGGATTATCAGCAGGCGCAAGTTATCCGTCGTATGGTGCGCGACCTCAATTTTGACCTCGAGATTATTACCGCACCAATCGTCCGTGAACCCACGGGACTTGCCCGCTCGTCACGGAACACCTATCTCACGCCGAAAGAAAAGGAACAGGCACTGGCGCTTTCGCGTGCCGCAAAGTCCGTTAAGGCGGGTAAGCGTGTCGCGGCGGAACAAAAGCGCATTTGGAAAGACCTTGAGAAAGCGGGTTTGAAGCCCGACTATGTGGAGTTCGCGGATGGCGAGACGCTTGAAAAAGTGAAAGTCACCGCCAAGGGCACCGTCGTCCTTTTGGCGGCGTACTGCGGCAAGACGCGGCTCATTGATAATCGTGTAATTTAACAACTAAGAAGGAAAAAGTAATGATACTACGAAAACTACTCGCCTCATTGGCAATGGTCCTCGCGGCACTCGGTGCCTTCGCGGGGGATAAGGTTTACTTGTGGCCCGAGGGCAAAATGCCCGATGCCCAGCCCCACCAAATTGCCGCGATGACGGATGTCTCGGGCAAGCCTGACTTCAAGGCGGATGAATGGCGCAAGCCGTATCTCGAGTGGTTTGAGGCTCCTGCCGAAACGAACCGCACGGGCGCGTGTATGATTCTTATTTCGGGTGGCAGTTATGAGTGCCTCTGCGATGTGGGCTGGATTCATATTTGGAACAAGATGCTTACCGAAGCGGGCATTCAGTGCGTGAATCTCGTCTACCGCTCGCCGCGTCCGAGAGGGCTCCTTATTTATCAGACGGCGTGGGAAGACGGACAGCGCGCGGTGCGCCTCGTGCGTAAAGAAGCGTCCGAGCGCGGCATTGACCCCGAGCGCATTGGCGTGATGTCGCAGTCCGCTGGCTCGCATTTGGCGGTCTTGCTCGCGACGAGCTCCTTGACCCCCGCCTATGAGAAGGTGGACGAAGTCGACGACATTCCTTGTCACATCAATTGGGCGTGCACCCACTCCATTGCCTATGGGCTTACGGATGGCTACGGCATCCCCAATTCGCGTATGGGCGACCAGGTGGATGTGAAGCTCGACCCCGCGTTCAAGTTTGACGCGAAGACTTGCCCGATGTGGATGTCTCACGGTGGCGTAGATCCTTATTCTCCGCTCGCTTCTACCCAGGTTTATCGTCAACTTCGCCGTATGAAGATTCCTGCCGAAGTACACCTTTACCCTGATAAGTGGCACGGCGTATGGGGCACGGAACGCGCGATTGAGTTTATGCGTCAGATGGGCTTCTTGGGCAAGGTTGCGCCTGAAGTCGATGTTATGACGCGCTTTACTGAGGCGGATGACCTCGCGACCCACAGCGGCAAACTCCCGATTTGGCCCGAGGGCAAGATGCCCGATGTCCGTACCAACCAGTGCACGCCCTATATCGAGTGGCATATTCCTAAGAACCTGAAGACGACGGCAATCCAAATTGCCTATTCGGGTGGCGGCTATGGTGGGAACAACCCCGATGGCGCGGAAGTCGTGCCTGTGCGGCGTTATTTGAATGAGAAGGGTATGACGGTTGTCACGATGAAGTATCGTACGCCGCGTCCTGAGGGACTCGCCAAGCACA
This sequence comes from bacterium, assembly GCA_963661055.1. Taxonomy (GTDB): domain Bacteria; phylum Verrucomicrobiota; class Kiritimatiellia; order RFP12; family UBA1067; genus UBA1067. Next base: position 3,295 of record CAVLAC010000064.1, read on the forward strand.
CAACGGCGTGGGAAGATTTGCAGCGCGCGATTCGCCTCGTGAGAGCGGGCGCGGCAGAACGCGGACTCGACCCCAACCGCATTGGTATCACGGGTTGCTCGGCGGGCGGGCACCTCACGCTTATGGGCGCGACCACCTCGAAGACCCACGCGTATAATCCGATTGATGATATTGATAAGCTTTCTTGTGCTGTGCAGTGGGCGGTTGCGATTTATCCAGCCTATGCGCTCACGGACGGCATTGACCAGCCGAATGTTAATCGCGGCAATGAGGATACGGACCGCCTTGTGACGGACTTCGCGTTCGACTTGGCGACACCGCCGATTCTCTTCATCCACGGTGACGCGGATGTTTGGGCGACGATGAACTCCGTGAAGGCGTGGGAGCAGCTTCGCCGTATGGGCATTCAGGGCGAACTTCATACGCTCGCGACGCGCAATCACTGCTTTATGTTTGCGGCAACTCCTGGTACGGGTAGCTACACCTACCTCGACCGCTACTGGGAATTCTTGAGAACTAAGGGCTTCGTCAAAGATAACGAAAATGTCGTCCAACCCACAAAATAAAGTATCCGTCTGGGGTGTCGCGATAGGCGGGAGTTTACTGATTCACTTCGTGCTCCTCGGCCTACTCGCGATGACGGCGGGGGGTAGCGGGGTGGAAGAGACTCCGCCCCCAGCCGAGCCCACGCCTGCGCCTGCCGCGACAAGTGAGGACGGCGGGCAAGGGACTGCCCGCCCTACCACGCCCCCTACCAGACCCATTACACCCGCCGCGCCCACACAAGGTTCTGCCGCGCCGCGTGCGACGGCAGAGGCGGCTACAGAAGGTGAGGTCGTTACCTATGTCGTCAAGCAGGGCGATAATCTGACGCGGATTGCTCGCGCTTGTGGGTCAACAGTGACGGAACTCGCCGAACTGAACGGCAAACCCGTGAAGCGGCTTGAAAAGCTTTGGGTGGGACAGAAAATCAAACTGCCGCGCCCGATTTCGGAATAATAGGAAGATATGCAGGAGGTAAAAATGAGTAAATGGTATAAGACATTAGGATTAGGCATTGCGCTCGCCCTCGCGGGTTGCTGCACCGCCCCCGCTCCCCAACCCTACGCAGCCGCGTTTGATGAGGGGTTTGTGGATAAGTCGTCCGCCGCGGAAACGGTCATTGCGCCGAATCGGGTGGTGCGCCTTGAGTTTTGCTCGCCTGCGGCACTTCCCGCGACAATGGACTTCCTGCGTAGCCGCAACGACAATAAAGACCGCCAGATTTGGGGCAAGGAGAAGAACTTCTACGGCGATGGCTCCTACCTGCGCAAGGCGGGGGAGTGGAACTTTGCTGAGTTCGTCATTCTCGGCAATGAAATGCAGGCATATTTGAACGGACAGGACATTGGGCAATTCTCCCCCGCCAAATATGACGCGTTCGCGGCAGATAAGAGCCTCCAGTTCCGTAATGTGCGTGTTTTGGCGCTCCCTGAGGGCGCGGCATTTGGTGTCGCGTGCCCGAAGTTCACGCGTGATTCTTTGCCAGGTTTTCGTACTTACTTCGGCGGCAAAGTCGCCGACTTCAAGAATTGGAAGGGCGTGACGACCGAAGAGAACTTCGATAACCCAATTGTCCGTCAAGCCGCGACCCCCGAGAAGCGTGTGGCAATGCAGGCGATTGCGGATAAGGGCATGCGCGAGCACTGGTTTGTGCGCAATGGCAACCTTTTCTTTGATGGTTTCAAGGGCGGCTATTCCCTCGCGACGGATCGCGATTATGAGGACTTCGAACTCTGGGCTGACTGGCGTATTCTTTCCATTACGGGCGATTCGGGGCTCTATCTGCGCGGCGCTCCCCAAGTGCAGATTTGGGATGCCCATAACCAGTGGCACATTGGTTCGGGCGGACTCTACAACAACGAGAAGAATGCCCACGATGCGCTTGTGATTGCTGATAAGCGCGTCGGTGATTGGAATCGCTTCCATGTCATTATGAAGGGCGATAAGGTCACGGTTTGGCTCAACGGCAAGCTTGTCGTCGATAATGTGACCCTTGAGAATTACTGGGATCGGAAGCGTCCGATTTTCCCGATTGAGCAGATTGAGCTTCAGTGCCACGGCGACCCGACCGAATGGCGCAATATCTTCATTCGCGAATTGCCTGTCCTTACGCTCCCCTCGAACCGCGTGGGCGTGTGCAGTTGGAGTTGGCAGAAGCCGCTTAAGGAAGTGGCGGACGCTATGGCGGCGGATGGCGTGAAGGGCATTCACCTCGCGCTAGGTCCGTTCTTGAATCCTGACGGACGCCACGGCGCGGCAGAAAGTGCTGAGACTCTGGCATTTGTGAAGGATCAGATTCGTACAGGCAAATGGAATTTGATGAGCACGATGATTGGCACGGTCGGCGAGGATTATTCGACACTGGAGAGTATCCGTAAGACGGGCGGCATTGTGCCAGACGCGAATTGGGAGGCGAACAAGAAGCTTGTCACAGCGGGCGCGAAGCTCACGAAAGATTTGGGTGGCAAGTATATGTCGCTTCACGCGGGCTTCTTGGATGAGAATGACCCCGCCGCGTTTAAGAAGTATGTCGAGCGCGTCACTTGGATGCGTGATGAGGCGGCGAAATATGGCGTGGAACTTCTCTTGGAATCGGGACAGGAGACCGCCACTGACCTCGCGGCATTTATGAAGAAGGTGCCGGGTGTTGGCATCAACTTTGACCCCGCCAATATGGTTCTTTACGCGAAGGGCAAGCCGATGGAAGCCGTGAAGACGCTTTTGCCGTGGATTAAGCAGGTTCACATCAAAGATGCGCTCTTCACCGAGAAGCCGGGTACTTGGGGGACGGAAGTCGTCTGGGGTGACGGCGAAGTCGGCGGACGCGCCTTTATTACTGAACTTGAGAAACTTGGCTACAAGGGCAACTACATTGTGGAGCGCGAGGGTGGCAACAACCGTGCGGGCGAAATCGGCACGGCACTTAAGCGCATCCGTGACTAAACTATGAAGAGAATTGGCATAATTGGCGCGGGACGTTTCGGACTTTCCCTCGCGGAATCTTTGGCGAACGCCCATCTCGAGGTGCTCCTTATCGACCGTCAGCGTCCCGCGATGCAAATCGCGAGTGAATTCGCGACGGCGCTTCAGGGGGACGCGACTCAGCCGCGCGCCCTTGAAGAAGCGGGCTTTGGTGAGTGTGATCTCGTCGTTGTCGCGATTGGTAGCAACATCGAGGCGAGTATGATGGCGACGGCGAATTGCAAGGAACTTGGCGTTCCCAATGTCGTCGCGAAAGCAACAAGCGAGCTTCACGGCAAAATTCTGCGCCGAATTGGTGCGGATAGCGTCATTTACCCTGACCGCGATAGTGCCCACCGCTTGGCGCGAGCGATTGCGAATCATAATGTCGTCGACTTCTTGGAGGTTTCGGACGGCTACTCCATCGCCGAGATTGATGTCCCCGAGGATGTGCGCGGCAAAACTTTGGCGGAAGCGAACCTGCGGCAGTCGAAGGGGATAACCATCCTCTGCGTCCGCCGCGATGATGCCGACCCCACAAAGCCACGCAAGGTCATAATCCCTCAGGCTACGGACACTCTCCAAGCGAGCGACAAACTCATCGTATTTGGCGAGACAAAGAAGATAGACGCGCTTTCGTAATATGAGTACACTCGTCATCCAAGGCGGACGCACAATCTCGGGCACTCACGCCGTATCGGGCAACAAAAATGCCGCGCTCCCAATGATTGCGGCGGCACTGTTGACTTCCGAGCCCGTGACCCTTGAGAATGTGCCCGATATTGCGGATGTCGCGAGTATGCTTGACGCGGCAAAAGCCTTTGGCACACGGGTGACGCGCGACCTCGCGAAGGGTACAGTCACCCTCACGACCCCGAAGATTAAGTCCGCCCGCATCTCAAAGGAACTCGCGGCAAAGACGCGCACGAGCTTCCTTTTCGCGGGGCCGCTCCTCGCTCGAACAGGACGCGCGTCATTCCCGCCACCAGGTGGGGACGCGATTGGGCACCGCCGACTCGATACGCATTTCGCGGGCTTCAAGGCGTTTGGAGCGAAAACGACGGCGGGACGCAAGACCTTGCGCTTTAAAGGTGAATTGCGCGGCGCGAAAATTCTTTTGGATGAGGCGAGTGTAACGGCGACGGAAAACTTGCTTATGGCGAGTGTCCTCGCCAAGGGGCACACCGAGATTTATAATGCCGCGTGTGAACCCCATGTCGTCGACCTCGCGCGGCAGTTGCAGGCGATGGGCGCTCACATTGAAGGCGAGGGCACGAATCGCATTGTCGTCGAGGGTGTCGCGTCCCTTAAAGGCTGTACGGCGCGAGTTGGATGTGACTACATTGAGGCGGGGAGCTACATCGCCGCCGCCGCAGTTACGGGGGGCGAACTCCTTTTAACGAATATTGACCCAGAGCCATTCCTCGTCCTTGAAGGGGCATTCCGTCGCTTTGGTGTGAGTTGGGTGATTGACGCGAAGGCACGGACCTTGCGCTATACCCCCAAGAAACGCCTCAAGATGCGGTATGATTTGGGCGATACGATTCCGTCCGTCGCGGACGGCACTTGGCCCGCGTTCCCCTCGGATATGCTGAGCGTCCTCATCGTGCTCGCGACCCAAGCACGCGGCACTTGCTTATTCTTTGAGAAGATGTTTGAATCGCGCCTTTATTTCGTTGACCACCTTAAGCAGATGGGCGCGAAGATTGTCCAGTGCGACCCCCATCGCGTCGTGGTGACGGGTCCGTCGCCACTCTATGGCGAGACAGTCTCCTCGCCCGATATTCGCGCGGGCATTTCGCTTGTAATCGCGGCACTTGCGGCGAAGGGCACTTCGACCATCTTGAATGCGGAGCGCATTGACCGTGGTTATGTGGCAGTCGACCGCGAATTGCGGGCACTCGGGGCGAATATTGAACGGAAGGATTAGGCTTATGTCCGTAAAGATCTCTTTGGAAGGTAAGTTGCCCAACGTATTCGGTTTCACGCGAAAGGGACTTCAAACTGCCGCGCGGCAGTTTGCCGAGTTTTCCGCCCAGCGGGCGCAGCAAGAGTTTCGTGAAGTCGCTGTCATCCTTCAGGATAATGCCGAGAGCGACGAAGTTCATCGCGGCATTATGGGGGTCGAGGGGGCGACGGATGTTATTACCCAGCGCTATGAGGCGATTCCCCCAGAGCCTGAAGGTGTTTACGGAGAGCTCTATGTAAATACGGACCGCGCCATTGAGGAAGGCGAGAAGCGCCGCGCATGGTCTCCCGCTCAGGAACTCCTCCTTTATATTGCCCACGGTATGGACCATCTCTCGGGGGCGGACGACCATTCTCCAGCCGACTATAACCGTATGCGGCGGCGGGAGTTGGGGTGGCTCAAGAAGATTGCCTGCGCTTTCGCGGCACTTTGCCTTTTGGGAGCGCCGCTTTCGGCGCCCGCCGAAGAAACGGATGAAGATTGGGAGCGCAGTTATGTCGGGCTCTCGGGCACGCTTTTTTTGCCGCAGGGCGGTGTCGATATGCGGCGGATGGGTGGTGGCACGGCGCGGTTTGGCTACTATCTCGGCGATTTCCTCGCCGTCGAAGTTTCGGCGAGTGCCCTTGAGGAAGTGGCTGGACTTGGCGTGCAAGGTCTTTGGCACTGGTGGGGCTATGAGAAAGTAGACCCATTCTTCACTTTTGGCGCGGCGGGCTGGATTAAGGGTACGGTCGGTCCCACGGGCGGTGTTGGGCTTTTCTATCACTTGAGCGACTACTGGTCACTTCGCTTCGATACAAGTGCCGCGCTCGGACTCGATAGTTCCGTCGGGATGGTGTATTCCCTCGGCGCGGGCATCCAGTACGCCTTTTAAGGAGATTGGACAATGGAAAATGTGCGTGAAGAATGGTATGACGCGACGGCGAAAGTCGCGGTGACAATTGTGGATGTCTCGGGCGCGGCACTCGCCTTGGCGCACGGACACCTCGCGGGCCCGACCGCGACAGTGGCGTTGGCGCGGGGGCTTGCCGCTGTGGCACTCTTGGGGACTGAGACCTCGGAGCCCGAGGAGACGGTCATTCTTCAGGCAAAATGCACGGGTCCCATCGGCGGAATCGTGGTGGAATGTGCCGCGAATGGCAACTTACGCGGCTATACGGAAAAGAAGATTCTCGATGACTTTGACGGGATTTGCGCCTTCTCTGCGAAGAAGGTTCTCGGTGATATTCGCCTGCAAGTGACGCGGTCCGTGCCTGGACGCATCCTTTCGCAGGGCATTGCGACTTCCCTCGATGAATACTACGCCCAGTCCCTCCAGCGCAAGGCGCGAATCTTTCTTGAGGCGAGTACGGACGATGCGATTTCCGCCGTTGCCGTGCGCGGCGTTTTGGTGGAAGTTATGCCAGATTCGACGGCGGAGTTGGCGGAACTCGATCCGCGTGGCGAGAAGGGCAAGGCGTCCCTCTTGGTCGCCCCCCGTACGCTACTTTCCCGCTTGGGGCTTGCCCACGCGGAACTCAAGGCGACCACGCCTTTGCAATTTGGATGTCGCTGTTCGGCTGAGAAAGTAAGTGCCGCGCTCGCGGCACTTACGGAAGACGAGCGCAAGAGTCTGCCGCCCACCGTGGATATTACCTGCCATATGTGCGGCAAGACATGGCAAGTCCCGACAGGCAAGGAGGCATAAGAAATGATGAAGACTTCCGCTTTGCCCCACCGCGTGTGGGTGGAAATTGACCTCGGGGCGATTCGCCGCAACTATAAGCGCATTGCCGCGAAAGTCGCTCCCGCACGAGTTCTTTGTGTCCTTAAGGCGAATGCGTACGGACTCGGTGTCGCCAACTATGCCCGCGCTCTCGCGGGGACGAATTGTGCGGGTTTTGGGGTTGCCGAACCCTATGAGGCACTGGAACTTAAAAAGTGTCTCGCCGAACTCGGAGTAAAGAAGGATATTCAGATTCTTTCCTCTATTTTGCCTGACGAAATCGCGGCAATGGTCGCGGCGGATGTGGTTCTGCCCATAATTGACCTCGCCGAAGCGCGGCAGATTAATGCGGCGGCACTGAAACTGCACAAGAAGGCTCGCGTCCATATCAAAATTGACTCGGGAATGGGACGCTTGGGGATTCCGCTCGCGCAAGCCTCCGCCGTTTTGAAGGAACTCGCCTCGCTTAAGGGACTCGCTGTGGAAGGGGTGTTCACGCATTGTCCGATGGCGTATGACCCGACGGATCCCTATACGGCGCGGCAGATTGCGCGGTTCGCGGCGTTTGTCAAGGCGGCGGAAAAGGACGGCTTTCGTTTCAAAGAAGTGCATATGGCGGCGAGTGACGCGATTAACAACTTCCCTCGCACGGCAAAGAGTCCATTTAATGTCGTGCGCGCAGGCATTAACTTGCACGGAAGCTTCGACCCGAACGGACGCCGTGCGTTGAAAGTCGAGCCCGTCCTAAGTTTGAAGACGCGCGTTGCCCAAGTGCGTGAACTCCCTGCGGGTACGACGCTCGGTTATGGGCGCACCTGGTGCTTAGCCGAAACGACGCGGATTGCCACCATTTCGGCGGGGTATGCGGACGGACTCCCCCTCGCGCTTTCCAATCGCGGCAGTGTGTTTATTAATGGCGTGAGGTGTCCGATAGTCGGGCGCATTTCAATGGACTATACGACTGTCGATGTCTCGCAAGTGCCGCGTGTGGAAGCGGGGGATGAAGTCATTTGCTTTGGCAAGTGCGGCAAGGAGAGTATCACGCCTGATGATTGGGCGGCGATTAAGGGTACTCACGCCTATGACATCATTTGTTCGCTGGGCGGACGCGTCAAGCGTGTCGCTGTGGGAGGGAACGCGAAATGACTTTGCAACAACTTAGGTATGCGGACGCTATTGCGCGTTTTGGCAGTCTCGGCGAGGCTTCGCGCAGGCTTTTTGTCACCCAGCCGACGCTAACGGAAAGTATCCGTGAGCTCGAGGAAGAGCTTCGCGTGGCCATCTTTGCCCGTTCCTCGAAGGGGATGACGGTCACACATGAAGGCGAGGAGTTTCTTGCTTCAGCGCGGCAGATTCTCGATGATATGGCGTCCATTCAGTCGAAGTATACGGGCAAGGCGGTGAGGCTCCCGCAATTCGCCGTTTCTACACAGCATTACGCCTTCGCGGTGGAAGCCTTTATGGAAGTCGTCAAAGCGAACGCGGCAGATGCCTATGACTTCACCTTGCGTGAGACGGTGACGAGCGAGATTATTGACGATGTTTCGCGGCATAAAAGCGAGATTGGCGTACTTTATCTCTCGGATAGAAATGCCGCGCCGCTCGGAAAGATTTTCCGTAAGGACGACCTCGTATTTGACGAACTCTTTACTTGTAAGCCGCATGTCTTTGTGGGCAAGAAGCATCCGTTCGCGAAAATGAAGTCCGTGAACCCGAAAGACTTGGATGCGTATCCGTTTCTCTCTTTTGAGCAGGGCGAGTATAATTCGCTGTATTTTGCGGAGGAAGTTATGCCCGCCATTGACCGCAAGAAGAATATCCGTGTAAGAGACCGCGCCACAATGACGAACCTCATTCTGGGATTGAACGGCTATACCGTCGCCTCGAATGCAGTGAGTCGGGCGCTGAACGGACCCGACATCGTGGCAGTACCCTTAAATTATCCACATACCATACGCGTCGGGCTTTTGACGCGCCGCAGTGCCGCGCTCTCGCGTCCCGGCAAAGCCTTTGTCGAAGCCATCCGCACCCGCGTCCCCGCAAAGTAAAACACGGACGTTACCGCCCGTTTCTTCCGCTTATTTTATACCTGACAACATTGCGGCACGGCGGGCGGCCCCCCGCCGTGCCGCGTTGGCAACTCTGGTCGAGCTCGTCGCGTCGCGCCTCCGCGCTTGAGGGGCGTTCTCGGTCTCGCTACCGTTCGTCGTGCGGGCACGTTTCGGCGGCTTCATCCGCGAATCCTCGCGCAAATGCTTCGTCGCCGGAATACCGTCTCCTCGCCTTGCGCGGGCTTCGCGGCGAATCCGCCGCCCCACACCCGCCCATCTCACTCCGCTCAACACTCGCCCGCCCCTCCCGCTCCTCACCAACCGTCTAGCTTCGGTTTCACCCGATTCTTTTACTTTACAAGGCTACTTTATACGG
>CAVLAC010000065.1:0-12285 GCA_963661055.1 bacterium
TTCTCAAGGCACTTCTCATTATCTTCTGGTGGTTCATATGTTGCGTTCATTTTCTGATTCCTTTCTTTCTACTAAAGGCTAACGCACGAAGCGTGCCACCGCCTTTTGCCGCGAAATCTGCGCCAATCTGTCCCACATTGAGACAACTTCGTCATTTTTAGATTTACTTAGGACACAGAAAAGTGTATAATTGTGTGGTCGACTTGAAGAAGAGAGAGAATCTATCTATGAAGCAGACATTTACAGATTTTTCGCAGCTTTCTAAGGCTATACTTAAGCCCGCCTCTCAGGCAGAAGCTCCCAAGCCCGCGCCCACCAAAGAGAGCGCGGCACCTGTGACGGAGTCCCCCGAGCAAACAATCGCCTCCCTGCGCGGCAAATTGCAAGAAATGGAAGCCCAATATGACGCGAAACAGCGGGAATGCGCACGGCTTTTGGCGTCCCTCGAGAAAGCTGAGCGCGAAATAGAGAGCCTCAAGGGAGAATGCGGACGCTTAAAGGGCGAAGCCCGAAAAGCCGCGCAGACAACCCCCGAGACCGGCGAAGAGAAGAGCGAGCCCGTGCCCGAGGTAGCGTCCGTTGCCGCCTCGCGCGGCATTCTTTCCGTACCCGCGTCATTTGAGGAAGTCTTCCCCGACGAAATACGCGAAATCCTGCTCGCGACATTGGCGGAGGCACGCGATACGGCACAGCAAAGCGGACGCGAACGGCGTGCGGAACTCTTTAATGCCCTTCTCGCGGTCAATCCTTCCTCGGGAGAACTCGAGCGGCGGCGGGCGGAGCTAAAGCAGGCGGTCAAGGATTGGGGCTACTACACGGACCCCAAATGCATCGAGAAACTTGGCTTTAAACTCGTCAGCGGACGCAAACACTGGAAGCTTGAGTACGGGAGCGTGCGTTTGCCCATCGCGAAGACGCCTTCCGATTATCGGGCAAGCCTCAATATGGCGATGGACCTCGCTAACCGCTGTCTCTAACGCGACAAAAATAGATAAGTGCCGCGATTATGAGCAATACAACTAAGGGAATCATCGCTATTACCATCAGCGCATTTGGCTTCGCGCTAATGGCATTCTTCGTCCGTCTCTGCGACGACTATGGAGCACAGGTCTCCAGCTTTGAGAAAAGCTTCTTCCGTAACGCCATTGCCCTTCTTCTCGCGGCAATTGTGTTCATTCGTACGCCCGCCGAAGGCATTCACGCCCACGCCTTTCAGCCCACCACCCCACGGCGCAAAGCGTGGCTCATTATCTTCGCCCGCTCTCTTTTCGGTTCTTTTGGCATTTTCGGGAACTTCTATGCGCTCTCCAAGATTCCAATTGGCGAGGCAATGACCCTTAATAAGACCGCCCCCTTCTTCGCCGTGCTCTTTACGGGTATTTTCCTCAAGGAGCGCGTCAATCGGCGGCAGATTCTCGCCTTGCTCATCGCCTTTACGGGGGCTCTGCTCGTCATTAAGCCAGGTTTTGGCTGGGACGAACCCTTCGCCGTCGGCTGTGCACTCTTAGGGGGACTCGGGGCGGGCATCGCCTATACCTGCGTCCACGAGCTCGGACGCCTCGGCGTGGGGAGTGCCCTCATAATCGTCGTCTTTAGCGCCTTCTCGTGCCTCTGCTCCATCCCCTTCATCGTTTTTGATTTTACGCCCCTCTCCCTCAGCCAGCTCCTCATATTACTTGGCGCGGGAGTAGGGGCAGCTATTGGACAATTCGGTGTCACAGCGGCATATCGCCTCGCGGAGCCCCGCAAAATCGCCGTCTTCGATTATACGAATATTATCTTTACTTCGCTATTCGGATTCTTCTTCTTTGCCCAGAAGCCCGATGTTCTCAGTATCCTCGGCTTCTGCTTCATCATTATCGCGGCACTCGGGATGAATACCCGAAACAAAACCGCGTAACCCCCTTTGCGAGAATTACGCGGCTTCACCTAAAAGCGGACTTCTTTAGTCGCGCTTATTCACCTTGCGATAGCGGGCAATGAGGCGATTGGTGGAAGCATCGTGCTTGCCGCTCGCCGTCGGAGCCGTCAAATCAGCGAGGACGCCCTTCGCGAGCACCTTGCCGAGCTGCACACCCCACTGATCGAAGCTATAGACATTCCAAATCACGCCCTGAACGAACACCTTGTGCTCGTAAAGTGCGATAAGCGCCCCAAGCGTCTCAGGGGTCAATTCCTTTGCCAAGAGCGTGTTCGTGGGCTTATTGCCCTCGAAAGTCTTAAACGGAACCAGCGCCTCGCTCACGCCTTCGGCGCGGCACTCCTCGGCACTCTTACCAAAAGCGAGAGCCTCGGTCTGGGCGAACATATTCGCCATAAGCTTGTCGTGAAGGTCGCCAATTGGGTTGTGCGTCTTCGCAAAGCCAATGAAGTCGCAGGGGATGAGGTGCGTCCCTTGGTGGATGAGCTGGTAGAAGGAGTGCTGTCCGTTCGTGCCTGGCTCGCCCCACTCGATGGGACCCGTCGTATAAGTGACCTTCTCGCCATTCTTATCCACGCTCTTGCCGTTGGACTCCATATCCATCTGCTGCAAGTAGGCGGGGAAGCGCGAAAGATACTGGTCATACGGGAGCACGCAGTAGCTCTCTGCCCCATAGCCATTCGCATAAAGAATGCCGAGAAGCGCGAGAATAACGGGCATATTCCGCTCAATTGGCGCGTTGCGGAAGTGGCAGTCCATCTTGTAGTAGCCATTCAGCAAGCGACCAAAGTTTTTGCGCCCAATCGAAATCATCAGCGAGAGCCCGATTGCCGAGGGGAGCGAGTAGCGGCCGCCAACCCAATCCCAGAAGCCGAACATATTCTTCACATCGATACCGAACGCGGCAACTTCCTTCGCGGCAGTTGAAACGGCGACGAAGTGCTTAGCGACCGCCTTCTCATTACCGAGCTTTTCAATAAGCCACGCCTTGGCGGCTTCAGCATTGGACATTGTCTCCTGCGTCGTGAAGGTCTTAGACGCGACGATGAAGAGCGTTTGTTCCGCCCGAACCTGACGGAGCGTTTCCGCGAGGTGGGTGGAGTCCACATTCGAGACGAAGAAGCACTTCAGCGAGCGCTTCGAATACGGCGTAAGTGCGATATTCGCCATAACGGGGCCCAAATCACTGCCGCCAATGCCGATATTGACGATGTATTTAATCTTCTTGCCCGTTTCGCCGCGCCACTTGCCGCTACGCACCTCTTGCGCGAACTCGCCCATCCGTGTGAGCACTTCACGAATATCTGGCATAACATCGTGTCCGTCCACGAAAATCTTCGCCTCAGGGTCGCGATTACGAAGCGCCGTATGGAGTACCGCACGGTTCTCGGTCACATTAATCTTTTCGCCCGTGAACATCTTCTCAATCTCAGCCTTGAGATTGGCGGCTTTCGCGAGCTCGAAGAGTGCCTTCATTGTCGGCGTATCGATTCGGTTCTTGGAATAGTCCAAGTACCAACCTGCCGCCTCAAGCGAAAACTTCTCCGCGCGGCGGGGGCTTCCCGCAAAGAAATCTCGGATAGTCTTAGATTGATTTCTGTCAATCAATGCATCGACTTTTTCCCATACTTTTGAGTCCATCTGTATATCTCCTTTGAAATCTTAGCTTTCTTGCGTCGGGGTTTCTGCTGTCTCCTCATCAGGCATCAGCCCATTTAGAAGCGCGGCAGTGAGTTCGCCCGCAAAAAGTAGCGACTCTTCCGAAATCTTATCCATCGTATCCTCGGGCGTATGCCAATAAGGGAGCGGACGCGCCGCCGACATCCCAATCAGGTCAACTGCGCGGTATCCCGCCTCATGAAAAGGCATATGGTCGTCGGTTACGCTATCCGTCACCAATTTGACGCGGTCTTCCTTGCCCAAGTGCCGCGCAGCCTTCTGAACCACCCGCCGAAGTGCCGCGTGCCCATTCTTGGGCACAGAAACGACGAGGTCTTTACCCCCGAGCATATCGAGACAAAATACGGCACGCACTTTCGTATTGCGGTCTTTAAACTTCTTCACTAAGTGCCGCGACCCCCAGAGTCCGTCGTCAGAGCCATAGGCGACCATACTTTCCTCGCCATCCAGCCACGCGAGGAGCACATTACAATTCGTGGGGCGATTCTTAAAAAGTTGCCCCGCGAGAGCCACCAAGAGCCCCGAGGTGCTCGCCCCATCATCCGCGCCAGGGCAGGCGACTCCTGACTTTGTGTCGTAGTGGGAAAGAAGGATAATCCACTCCGCCTCATCCGAGGCTACGAAAGCAGCCTCCACATTCGTCATCTGCTTTTCGCCGCGCGGCGTATTGACCTTAAAGCGGTCAAGTTTCGCGTCCGCCCCCGTCGAACTAATCGCGTCCAAGAGGCGATAGGCGGCGCGTCCCGTACCAATCGTGCCCGCGTCACGCGGCGTACAATTCTCCACCAAATCTGCCGCGACAGTGTAGGCGAGTTTAGCCTCCGTCGGGGAAAAAGTAAGAGAAGCCGCTAAAACGCAAACACTGCCGAACATAAATCAGTCGACCTCAACGCCTATCATGCGCAAAACGCGGTCAAGTTCGTCATTATCGAAGAAATCAATCTCCAAAACACCCTTCGAGTGCTTGCCATTGGCGTGAGTGACGCCACTCGTGAGGCGCACAGCGCACCCGAGGTGCTTACGAAGCTTATCGCAGAGCATCCGTACATAGGAATCAGGCAAGTCATTTTCGCCCGCCTTCTTCTCTTTCACAGGCTCACTCAGCCGCGCAATCTTCTTCTCAAGAGCCCGCACCGTGAGCTGTTCGTTGACGGTGTCGCGTCCGAGCAAAATGCGCTGTTTCTCATCCTCAACCGAGAGAAGCACTTTCGCGTGCCCCGCCGAGAGGAGTCCACTTTGAATGAGCGTCTTAACTTCGTCTGGTAGCTCCAAAAGGCGCACCGAATTGGCCACCGTAGCGCGTCCCTTACCGACACGCGAAGCGACTTCCTGTTGCGTCAGACCAAATTGGTCTTGCAGCGTCTTGTAGCTCACCGCCTCTTCAATCGGGTTGAGGTCCTCGCGCTGAAGATTTTCCGTCGTCGTCATCGCGGCGGCGGTCAAATCATCCACATTGCGCACGACGACCTGAATGCGTTCCCAGCCCGCGAGTTGTGCCGCGCGAAGACGCCGCTCACCCGCGATGAGTTCCCACTTGCCCACCGCGTTCTTACGGACGGTTGGTGGCTGGACGAGTCCATTATTCTTGAGCGACTCGGCTAATTCCTGAAGTTCGCCTTCCTTGAAATCGCGGCGCGGCTGATAGGGGCTGCGCGCAATTTCGTTGATAGGCAACTCGAAGGAGACTTCATTAGCGGATGTCGCGGGGGCAGGACGCAACACGGGCGCGGCAGTTGCCACGGGCGCGGCAGGTTTCGCCGACATAAGCGAATCTAGCCCGCGCCCCAGCCCGTGCTTTTTTTCCGAACGCACGGGGGCTTTCGTAGCCCCCGCCGTCGGTTTCTTAAGAAATTGCGACTTCTTCACCTTCAATCAACTCAGAAATAGCCGTTAACGAAAGGAAGAACCTTGATCTTGTTATCAATGATGATATTGATGAGACCAATCTGGAAGCCTGCGGGGCACTCACGCGCATAGTTGACGAGCGAGACCTGCGCACCATTGAGGACTTCTGTCATATTGAAGATGAACGCAAACTGCAAGCCACTCGCCTTATCGGCATAGTTCGCGAGACCCGCGAGCTGAGCGCCTGTCGCCTCGCCACGCACGATGTTGCCGAGAAGACCCGCTTCAAGACCGCAGAACTCTTCATGGTAGCTACCGAGGAACTCCGCGTTGAGACCCACGAACTTACGGGTGATACCAACCATACCCAAATCAGCACCATAGACTTCGCCATCCCACGCGTAGTTGACACCAATCGTGCCACGCACGCCATAGACATCCGCGAGGGCGACATTGCCGAGACCTGCGACCTGCAGACCCATCATATCACCACGCGTCAATGCCGCGATGCCGCCGATGTCCAGACCATACATCAAGGGCGCGTCGGAGTAGAAGAGATTCAGGTCAAGCCCAAAGACATCCCACATATTCATGCCCCACGGGAGCTGAACGGGCGTCGCGATACCGATGGCGATAGGCGTCCAGCCGACCGTCTCGGACTCTTGAGTTTCCTGTGCAAAAACAGGCGAGACTGTCGCCAAAGCGAGAGCCGCCAAACCGCATTTTACTGTCTTATTCATTTTTTCGTTTCCTTTGATGAACAAATCTGCGAATATTTTACAATTTTTTGGGGTGAAAAGTCAAGTACCGAATCGCATTTCGAATTCTTTTTCTGTTAGGATGGGTACCCCGAGTGACTGCGCTTTTTTGTTCTTCGAAGAGCTGGAAAGCGCGTCATTATTGATTAAAAAGCTTGTTTTGCCCGACACGGACCCCGCCACTTTGCCCCCGAGAGCCTCAATTTTCGATTTTAGCTCGTCGCGGTTCGCGTACCCCTGCAGGTCGCCTGTGATGACGAAGGTGAGCCCGGCGCAGGCTCCACCCACCGTCCGCGCGGGCATCGTAAGTTCGAGCTCCCCGAGCAAATCATCGACGAGCGCGGCGTGTTCTTTCACCCTCATCCAGCCGACAAATGCCGCGCTTTTGGCAGGACCAATCCCATCAATCGACGCGAACGCCTCAGGCTCCGCCACCCGCGCCTTATCAACAAGCTCCCGAACCGATTCCACTCCCGCGAGCAACTTCTTCGCCACATCGCGCCCACAAAGCGGAATCGAGAGTGCCACCAAGAAGTTCACCGCGTCACGCTTCTTCGCGTCTGCAAGTGCCGCGCAAATGTTCTGGGCACTCTTCGCGCCAAATCCCTCAAGCGCGGCAATTTCGTCCGCGTGCTGGTTGAGCCGTAAGATGTCCGCTGGGGTCTTAATCCACCCCTCATTCACAAACTTCGCGAGCGTCTCGCCGCCAAGCCCATCAATGTCGAGTCCATCCTTCGAGACAAAACGGATAAATCGTGCGAGCGTCCGCGCCGGACACTCCGCATTCGTACAAATGAGCTTTCGCGTGCCGCTTACGGACTCCGCGACTGCCGTCTGCGCCCCACAGACAGGGCAACTCGTGGGCGGCGCGAACTCCCCGACCTTGCGCGTCACACGCACCACCTTCGGAATAATCTTATTCGCCTTAATGACGACGAGTTCCGTCCCTTTGTCGCCCACCCCGAGCCGTTCGCACTCGGAAATATTGCAGAGGTTGGCGCGACGGACGCTTGTCCCTTCCAACGCCACAGGCGCAAACACGGCGACAGGCGAAATCGCGCTCACCGCGCAACTCCATTCAATATGGTCGAGCGTAGTCGTGGCTTCTTCATCCTGCCACTTAAAGGCGAGCCCCGCCCGCGTCGCATGGTGTCCCGTTACGGACCCCGTCTGCGCATAAGCCGTATCATCATAAACGACGACAAGTCCATCCACAGGGTACGGATTCTCCCGCCCGACGACACGCGCCGTCCAGCGCGCGATTTCCGCTTCCAAGTTCTCTATTGTCGGGCTCTCAATCTTCTCGCTATCAACCGCGCCCAGCCCGACGGACTTCAGGTAGTCCATCCGTGCGCCCCACGAGAGAATCTCGCGGTCGGAATGCACGAGGGTGAACGGAATCCACCGCAAGTGCCGCGCTTTGAGTTCCTCAACATCCTTAAGAGCAAGCGAACCCGAGGCGAGATTGCGGGGATTAGCGAACTCTTCGCGCGAAGTCGCCTGAAACGCCTCAAAGTCGGCATAAGAAATGACTGCCTCACCACGCACAACGAGGTGTCCCGCCGCGTTTATCTTCTGAGGAATACCCTCAATTCCAGCGGCGAGGTGGGTAATATTCGTCCCAATCGTTCCATCGCCGCGCGTGACGACTTTAGTGAGAACCCCATCATCATAAGTGACAACGAGCGTAAGCCCATCGAGCTTCCACGAAATCCAAATAGGGAGCCCCGCCGCCCACTTGGCGACTTCCGCGACACTCTTCGTCTTCGCGAGAGAGAGCGCGGCAAATTCGTGGGGCTCCTTGCGTCCAACAATCGTATCCGCGCTGACATGCTGCACGGGCGACTCGGGCAGGATTATCCCCGACTCAGTCTCCAGTGCCTTGAGTTCATCGAAGAGGGCGTCCCATTCGTGGTCGGACATTACTTCCGCCTGCCCATTGTAATAGGCGGCGGAGGCCGCATTTAAGCGGTCACAAAGTTCGCACATTCGCGAACGGACTTCCTCTTCGCGCGTTGCCATTAGGATGCAGGTGTAACAGGCTTTTTCGGCGGAACCTTCAGAACAGGACGAGGCGGCAACTTCAAGCCCGCACCGAGAACAGGCTTCTTCGGCGGCAACTTAATGCCCGAACCGAGAGTCGGACGCGGCGGAAGTTTTAGTCCTGGCTTCAAAACAGGCTTTGCCGCAGGGGTCGCGGGCTTCGCGGCAGGTGTCACAGGGGTTACAGGGGTCAATTCCGCGACAGGTTCAAGTTCCGCCACTGGCTCAAGTTCCGCGACAGGTTCTGGCTTCGCGGCAGGCGGCTTGATGCCAATCGGGTTAATCGGCGGGATCGGACGCGGCATTTCGAGCGTCTTCGCCGTGCGGGCTGTCTGGGCGAGGGGGGGCTCTGTCGCCGTACCATCCCCCATATCAATGCTCTCAACGGAAATCTCGAGTTTGCCGAACTGCAGAAGGTCGTGCACCTTCAACTCCGCGCGCCCTTCCAGCTTCGTGCCCATCTTATAAGTGCCGTTCGTACTACCACAATCCTCGGCGAACCACTTGCCATTCTCGACAAAGAGCCGCGCATGCCGCCGCGAAAGCCCATCCGCCGTCAGGGGCGCAATGCTATTCGACGCGTCACGCCCAACAGTAAGTTCCTGCTGGTTAATGAAGCTCAGGCTCATCAACTCCTTGTTCAATGTCACTATGAGTTTGATTTTCATCGGCTTTCAAGAGTCCTTTCAATCATTGTTCTTATAAGAGTATACCACTTCTTGGAGCAAAAGTACAGCGAAACTTATCGCAAATCTGCCGCGAGGCGCGCGGCTAAACTCGGTAAATTAGGGTCTCTCGCCCCACAAGTCGCGAACGCAGCATAGTCCGTCGCGTGCTCTAAGCACCACTTATGCGCCGCCTCAAGATCCTCTACCTCGACGCACGCCCCCGCCTTGAGAAGTGCCGCGAGAGCCCCCGAATTGAGCGAGCGGTCGGTCGTCCCACCCGCATCGTAGACGGGCAACAAAAGGAGCTTGTCCTGCGGTCTTATTACCGCATTGAACATCGCCGCGAGCGCCTCTTTCATCTTCCGTAAGGGCGCATAGCCATGCGGACGCCATATCACGCATATCCCACCGCCCGCGAACTCCTCCGCGAGCGTCGTCCACATCGCGTGAAGCTTCTCGGGATTGTGCGCGTAGTCATCATAAACCCGCGTCCCATACTTCTGAAGCCGCCGCTCAACGCCCCCAAATGTCAAAAGGGCACGCCGCGCGGCACTTTCTTCACACCCAAGCGCGAGAGCCATCCGTAAGGCGAGATACGCATTGGCTCGATTATGCCGCCCAGGCACCGAGACCGCCACTTCGCCCACATCTTTGCGTCCATCGATAATCGGACCCGCCACCCCTGCAATAAAGGCATCGAATACCGCGTCCATCTCCTCTTTCGAATAGTGGTCGGCGGAAGCATTGGTGATAATTGCCGCGTACGGATGAAACGCGACAAGCGACTTATCGCTTTCATCGACTTCAGCGACGGCATATTCTCCCTTGCCCGCACGCACCGCCCCTTCCCAGCCTGGCACATTCGCGCCGTTTACGCAAAATGGGTCGAGTCCGCATTCAGCAAGAATGTGCCCAAGCATCGCCGTGACCGTGGACTTACCACAAGTGCCCGCGACAGCAATGAGTTTGTGTCCACCGAGCGCCCTCGAAAGTGCCGCGGCACGGTGCGTGACAGGGATTCCCAGCTCTTTTGCACGCCGAAGCCCCGCGTTCGTCTCCTCAATCGCCGTCGAGACAATGACTTCGTCCGTCGCCGCGTCCACCCCCGAACCATCGTCGGGATAGCACTTAATGCCGAGGGACTCCAAAAAACAAATATTGGGCGTACCGAGCGTGCGATCCGCCCCCGTGACTTCATCGCCGAGGCGCAGGAGTGCCGTCGCGAGAGCACTCATCCCCACGCCACCAATGCCAATTAAATGCCGCTTCGCCATAGATTAGAAGCCGACAACGCCGCGCTTCTGTTCCTTGCGAATCTCCTGCTCGTCACTCCAAATGAGCTCGCCCGAACGCAAATCCTTCAAATTGAGCGTGAACTTGAAGTAGCGGTCCGTCACACCATCTACCTGCTGACGCATTTCGCTCAGAGCCCCATAAAGATACATCTGCGCGGCAGATTGTGAACCCGCACGCACCGCCTTCTTAGAGTCCGTCATACCATTAAGCGCCTGGTCATTCATAAACTGCAAGTCGTCCGTCGCCGTGGTGTGGTCCATAAAACGGAACTTCCGCGAACGCAGGAGCTTCGTACGGATAGAGTCCGTAAGCGAAGTCATATCGAGGTGCATCGAGGAGCGGTTCTGAACCTTGGCAATATCAAGAACTGGACGCTTACCGCCGACTTCACGGATGAAGTCGCCGTCCGCGAGCATCGAATCGACCATCTTTTCGACGGTGCGGCGCACATCCTGCGGTTCGAGCGCGGCACTTCTTGCGGCACGGTCGAGTTGTGTCTCCCGAGCGTGGGTGCTCGCGCAACCATACGCCAATGAGGCGATTGCGAGTAGAATGAGTAACTGTTTCATAGATGTATCCTTTCTTTAAAGATTACCGAGCCAAAGGCCCTTCGTGATTTTCAAAAACTGTAGGCGCACCACGCGCGGCACTGAGCGCGGCGGAAGCTATCCGTGCACCCCGCGCGACATCCGCGAGATAAACAAGGCGCGTTTCGTCCGCCGCGAGCGTGCATTCGAAGGTGACGACACTATTCGCGGACGCAATCTTCAGCGCGTAAGTACCAGGTGCCAAATCTTCCAGCGTCGCCACCTGTGTCTGGGCAGGCAAGGTGAGCCACGTGCGCGTATCGGCGCGGCGCAAGGCGGAGATAACCGCATTTGCCGCGAAAACGCCAATTTGCGCATATTCATTGCCCGCATTGTTAACGGCGGCTTGAGCGGCGGCTTGGACGGCCGCACGAGTTATATTGCGCGTCACAATGCCAGGCAACTGCTCTTTCAAATCACGCGCGGCAAGTGCTGTCACATCCGCCCCCAAAGCGCCCTTCACACCATCCACCGTGAGCGGAGCATATGTGCCGCGCTTTTCGCGATATACAGGAATATCAATGGACATCCCTGTATAAATCGGCACAGGCACTTTCAGCGACTCGCGCATCGGCACAAGCCCCACATCATAGACAACCACAATCCGCGCCTTGCCTTTCGTGGGCAACTGCCGCGATGTGGGCTTTGACGGATCAAACCGCGCGGCATCCGCCGCGAAAACCGTGTTCTCAGGACGAATCGCCGCCGCCTTGCGATAGGACTGCTGCGCAAAGTCCAATTCGCCATTCGTCTCAAAGAGAATGCCCGTGAGCCACCAAAGGACAGGGTTCTCCCACGAATTGCGCGTGCCCGCCATCAAATCATCAAGTGCCGCGTCCTGCCGCGCACAGATGTTGTTCGCGGCAACTTCCGACTCATTCGGCGAAGCCTCTTCTTTGGAAGCCGAGAGGTCTCCGCCGAGGGTTTCCGCGAGCGTATCTTGCACATAAACCGCGAGTCGCGCATCGGCGCGGGCATCCTCAAGCTTGCCATTCAGGACTTGCGCAAGGATTCCGTATTGAAGGGCTAGATTAAGCTCATAAGCACAGAGCGTGTAAACCCGCGTACGGTCGTCCGTCACCGTCGCCGCAAGCGCCGTATTACCAATATCCGTAAGATTCACCTTCGGACCGCTCTCGCTACGCTCCACACTCGCGTCTATCGCCTGACGGAACCAGCTCTCGGAACGTGCGAAGTCACCTGCGAGAAAGCGTGCCCGCCCCGCCTCGACGCGTCCGAGCGCGGCAGAATAAGTGCTATTCGTCGCGAGGTTCTCAGCCCACACGCAAACAGCACCCACATCGCCCGCACAGAGCGACTGGCGTGCCGCCGCCGCGTCCGAGTCAACCGAGAGGCATCCGCTCAGCCCCAGCGCAACCAGAAAGATAACCGCTAACTTCTTCATATCACCACCTATTATACCATATTTTGCCGCCAAGTGGTAGGGAGTTGAAAGAGTTGAAGTCACAAGTCGAAGTCGAACAGTG
>CAVLAC010000066.1:0-12221 GCA_963661055.1 bacterium
CGGCGGATTGCGCAGGACACGCCCCCGACGGCAATCTAATGATTGTCGAGCGGGCGTGGACAAGCAAGACGTCCGCATCAGGGTGGGTTAGCACGGTTGCCGCCCGCCGTGCCGCATTGTTGTCAGGCACAAACCAAAACAAACACAAGCGACGGGCAAGGGACTGCCCTCCCTACCAATTCTACAACTCTACACGGTTAAAGCAACATCCGTGCAAATCCGTGGAATCTGTGGTTAAAACTGCCGCGCGCGGTGCGGGGTTATTCATCGGCGGAGAACTTGATGATGAAGCCGCCGCCAGGCGCGAGGCGCAGAGGACGCACCTCGCCCGCCGTAACCGTGCACTTCTTATGGATATAGTGCGTCGGCTCGACCGCCGAATCTGCCGCGTCACGGAAAATTTCTGCAATCCAATTTCCCTCTCCCAAAAATGAGGTATCAAGATTGAAGACCTGAGGCGTCGAGACCCCAATGCCTGCCGCATACCACGCGCCATCTTTCGTGCGCCGCGCACACGCCGCCACTGTATCAGGCGAGCCCCCGAGTCCCACGGTCGCTGACCATGTCGTGGGAATCGCCGCCATAAAACGGAAACATTCCGCATTTCGCTCATAATTCGTTGGGCTATCGCATAGCATTTGCAAGGGTGCCTCATAAAGCGCAATCATCGCCATCTGCCGCGCTCGCGTTCCAAAGGAGCCTGGACACTCCCCCGCCGTTTCGCCCAGATACGGCGAATTCACTGGATAATTCAGCATTGCGCCCGGCGTATAGTCCATTGGCCCTGCCGTAAGGCGCAAGAAAAATGCCCGCACATCCGCCGTCACCATATCATAGCCGCCCTTGAACCACTTCATCTGCTCGAGTCCGTGGATGCCCTCATAATTGAGGATGTTCGGATACTTCCGTTGAAGTCCCGTCGGATGACTCACGCCGTGATAGTCAACGACCAGTTTCTCTTTCGCACAAGCCTTAGCAAACCGCTCGAGAAAGCGTACGGACTCCGCATCGCCGCGATCGATAAAGTCGACCTTAAAGCCCTTCACACCCAACTTCGCAAAGTGCCGCGCTACGCGCTCCTCGTCATTGTACGCCTGCGCCCACGCCATCCAAAGAATAATCCCCACGCCGCGCTTTGCCGCGTATTTGACGAGGCTCGGGACATCCACATTCGGATTAAACTTCCAAATATCGAGTCCGTCGCTCCAGCCTCCATCGAGAATCACATATTCAAGCCTATTCAGCGCGGCAAAGTCAATGAATCGCTGATAAGTCTTCGTATTACATCCAGCCGTCTTGCCTTTGTTGTCCCAATTGTTCCACCACTCCCACGCGACCTTGCCTGGCTTCACCCACGAGAAATCCGCCCCCTTCTCGGCGGGTTCCGCGAGCGCATAGACGATATCCGCCTCGCAAAGCTTCGCGGGCGACGCGGCCAGCGCGAAGACGCGCCACGGGAAGTGCCGCGTTCCTTGAGTGCGCGTCAAATAGGGCTCGTGCTCGGTAATACGGACGAATTGTCCGCGCGTAAAGGGTCTTTGGTCGACCCACTGCGAAATCGCATACTTCGTCTTCTTAGGGAAATGTTCAAAAAGGGAGGCAAGCTGGAGGCAGTCTCCAACTTGCTTCCCAGGAGGTAGATAAAGGAATGGATAATCGCGCACATCAGCGTCCATTACGGCGACTGTCGTACCCTTTACCGTGTAGACGAACGGCAAATACGCGAATTCATTGGCGGCAAGCCCCAAATCAGCGGCTTTCACCTTGCGTGGCACTGTTTCCTCACAGCCAAACTCAGGTGTCGCCGCGTACCAGCAATCGGCATTCAAATCAGGAATCGTCAAACCGCCGCGCTCCGCATTCACAATAATCTCGCCCGCCTTCTTCGTCTCAAAACGATAGGCAACTCCATCCGCACGGGCAATGAGGCGAATGCCCCAATCCCCAAAGTCGGCGAAGGTCTCTTCCGCATTAAGGCTAACGGAATCTTTCTTGTAGATGGGTGTCGCCACCGAACCCGACAAACGCCGCGTTGTGATTGTGGCGGGACGGCACGCGGCAAAAAGCGGCTGCCCATTCACCACAAGGTCAACGGCAAGCTTGCCGACGACGGTCTGCCCCTTGCGCTTAACCTCAATTGTCCCTGCCGCGCAGTCTAAGAGAATCTCATTCTCTCCATATGTGGCGCGGGCAAGGCGCGCGGCACTTCGCGTCTCGTAAAGCGGATACCCCACTTCCCTCAACACCTTCACCGTCTCAGGATAGGGGCGGTCACAAATATCCGTCCAGCCCACTTGAAAATGCTCGCCATCAAAGCGTCCGGATGTCGCTTGGTCGGAAAATTGGTGCCAATGTGCCCCGACGACCTGCGGATTAGATAATGCCGAATTGACATACGCCTTCAGAGCCGCCGCGCGCCCTTCCTGAGTTTCCATATTGAGAAGCCCCGCACCAAAGAGCCCCCGATCGTGCGCCCCAAAATGAAACTCGCCAATGAGAACTGGCGCGTCGAGCCCGTCGGGAAGGCGCCAATCACGGACATTATCCGTATAAATATTATAACTTACGACATCGCAGTACTTGGCGCACGGGCCAATGACCCACGACGGCGCTCGGGCAAAGCGGCACCCGAGATAAAGAAGCCCCTTATCAAACTCCTTCACCGCCTCACGGGTGCGCTTAAAGTATTCTTCTACAAGGACATCCGTGAAGGCGCGCAGTTCCTCAACGGGCACGCTTTCTACAAAACCATTATAGGCAATACCTTTTGCCGCGAGCCGCTTTAGGAACTCAACTTTCGCGGGCTGGTCTTCGGGACTCCAGAGCGTCCATCGCGCCAAATCCTCATGCTTCGCGCCCCAGTTAATCTCATTATCGATAAAGAAGCCAATGCACCACGGGTCGTGCGCCTCACGAGCGTGTTCCCCAAGCGCGGCAAGTGTTGCTTCGCGGAAGGATGGGTCAAACGGATCACGGAACTTGAACCACTGCCCCCAACTCCCCGCAATCGGACGCGACGCGACTTCCACGCGCTCAGCATACGGCGTCTTATCCTGAAGGCAAATCCTCAAATCGGACGAGTTGGCAATTGTGTTCGCCCCCCAACTGCGTAGGCGGCGATGGCAGGATTCCGCGAACTTCTCAAACCAGTCCGTACCATACTTACGATAGAGATTCGCGGCAGAGAAGTCAAAACGCCGCGTTTCGCCGCGCTTCAGATAAAACGGCAACAAAAGCGCGTCATATGTATCGTAAAATTGCGCGAGTGGGTCGCCTTTCTCGGGGAGTCCCTCGAAAAGGCAATCACGGTCAGGCAAATCACCCCCGCATTTCGGGGTGCGCGGATTGCCATTCAGCGGCGTCAGCGCGGAACTCGGGGTCACTCGAACCGCGCCCCAACTCCAGAAGAGATTGCCGTCGGGGTCGACGAGCCACCATTTACCGTCAACCTTCTTCGGATAAAACCTTCCTGTAGCCTGTTGTTTCGGACCTTTCGTCCAACCTCCAAAGCGGTCACGGTCGGCGGGACCAGGGTACGCGGCAAGGTCGGCTTCCTCAGCGGCAGTCGCCGCCTTCAATTCTTCTTCCGAATGCGTCTTGCCCGACCATTCACGCCACTTGAACTGCCCGAACTTATCAAAGCACGGCAAAAACTCAGCTGTCGCCATCTTCGCCCACGGCTCATTGGTGACGGACATCTTAACAGGCAACCTCTTCCCGACCCAGCCCCGCATATCTTGATACGGACGGTACAGCGCGTCCACAATTTCGGCGGGGGACATCTTCTGCCACTCGGTACGGCGCGGCAATTGGTCGTTTTCCGCAATCATAATGGGAGTCGCACGAAGAGGAACGCCCTTAATAACAGCCTTTCGAGCCGTCCGTACCACATTTGTCGCGGGAATGCGCCGCATTTCGCCTGTCTCAAGGTCAATCCAGATGGGATTATAGATTCCAAATGTGTCAAATACAACATCGCCACTCACATAATCGGCGGGCGTGCCACCGCGCGGCACATTCACAAGGCGCATTTCATAAGCAGGACGCGATTGCCGCTCAAATGTCGTAACCGCGAGTTCACATCCGTTAACGGACTGTGTACTAACCCCGATGAGACGAGCGTCCTCATCAAAGAATGTGTAGCGGAAAGTGTATATGTATGGTGCCGCGTCATTTGACGAAGGCGTGAAATTACCCCGAGCCTCAAACCATCCGCACGGCTCAAGCCCCTCCTGTGCGTCGCCGCCAACTGCGGCGAGAGCACCGAAAACCATCAAGCAAGCTAAAATCAAACTCCGCGTCATTTCACCTTCTCAACTATACTACCTACGCCACTCACAACCACAGGGACTTCATCGACTGTCAGTGTTGCCTTACCGTTGCTCACAGGCACCGTCTTTTGCGCTCCGTAAATATCGAAGACCTTCAACTTGTTCTTCGAAGCGGCACGAATCTCGACCTCAGCTTCCGTTGGCTCAGGAGTGCCCGTGAGGTCATCAATCCTGCCATAAGTAAGTGACGCGCGATTGCCTTGCCAAATGACAGCAAACGGCACCTTGCCACTCCAGAAGCGAACCGTCCGTAGACCCTTGTGTGACACCGAATATTCGGGCGCGGAACAGTTCCGCGTCAATTCATGGACATAACTCGCCGCCTTAAGGCGACCTTTGGCATCCCCATTCACATCAAAAAGACCAGAAAACTTGCTGTAGCGCGCGACTTTCTCGCAAATTGTCGCAGCGAGTCCTGCGTCACCAAGCGCCTCAATGCCCCCTGCTGTATCCCGCAGATTCGTCAAGGCAATAGCGCGGCACTTGGGTTGCAAATTGAGCATGAGGAGTGCGCCAAAGAACTGCGAGTCCATAAGCCCCTTCTCTTGTGTGGCAGGGCCAAAGTTCAGAACCATAAACGGAAGATTAAAGTTCTTGGCATTCGCCTTTACTTCCCAAAGTTGTTTTGAGGGACGCGACCACGGGGAGCTATCCCACATAAACGCGACACCATCGGCGAGATCTCTCACGCCATTGTACATCGCCGCCCAGATATTGCCCTGCGGCAAGACCCAAATCTCAGGTGTTGAGGCGGGGTCTAACTTGCGCGCGGCGGCATAGGGCGTAAGCCGCGTCGCCCAGGCTTGCCCCTGCTGTTTCGCGTCATCCTGCTTCGCGTTCCAATTATCGCCCTGCGGCCTCACTGTGATGGGCACGATAATCCGCCGCACGCCGCGTCCGTAAAGGGACTTCATCTCGTCCGTCGCCGCCCGCCCAGGCCGCACGCTCTCAGGCAAGGGGAAATAGGTATATTCGGCAAATCCCGAATCAAGCTTATTATCAAAGACGAAGTTGCCGCCTATATCGTGGAAGAGGTTGATTTCCTCTACCGTGCCACCTTCCGCCGTGACAAGTCCCCAGTCCACTGGGCTCGCCGCCTTCTCGGCAGGCGCGGGCACGCCGAGGCCGTAAACAATGAGCGGCGCACCGCTGAGCTTCAAGGTCACAAAGCCATTTGAGTCCGCCTTAATCTTGCGCGTGCGCCCAATCGCGTCACGCACCGTGACCCCGCCCTTCGGCGCGGCAAAGCGATATTCCGTATGGCTCTTCCAATGGTCAAGCCACGGCTCAAGGTGTCCCGTGAACGGACGCCCCGTGAACATGCCGTCATACGGATAGTATCCGTCCTTGCGGTCATAGATAATCGCCATTTCACCACGCGGCGTAGAGAAGAACCACGCCTTACGGCTATCCTCATAATTGACCTCACGCAGAAACTCCGCGCCGTCCAAAGCTTCCGAAATCGTGCAAAACGCGAGCAGGGACGGCTTTACCGTGCCATCGCGGCGGAGGAGTCCGTAATGATACTCGGTATTGTGTTCATTTATGCTACCAATCGCCGTATGCACCGAGTCGTGCATCTGATACCAGTTGAGCGCGGTCGCCCCCTCAATCTTCGCGAGGGCACAGGAAAGAATGACATTCTCGACGGCGGAGCGTGTGGAGTCCGAGTCATTCTTATTGGGCGGCGTACGCGCATAAACTTCCGTCAAAATGAGGTCGAGGGACTTGCCTTTCTTCTCGCGAAGTTGGCGCATAAAGCCCTTCGTGGACTGAATCTGCGCACGGTAGTTCCACTGCCAATCAGCGCCTGGGTTGTCGGGTGTCTGATTGAGGCGTCCTGGATGGAGCGAAAGCACATCGCAGTACTCCCAGCAACCAACATTATCCATTGCCTTGTAGAAAGCACCGCCATCCACGCACCCTGCAAAGCCGAAAGTCGAGATTTTGACCTTCTTTTCAAGCTTTAGCGCGGCGCGTGCATCATAGAACGCCTTCAGCCATTCGCAATAGTGCGTGCAACGCTTCTTAATCTCGTCGCCCTTCGCACCAAAGTTGAGCTCATTGCCAATTTCCACAATCGGACAGTCCCGCGCGGCGGCGTCCTGCAACTTCTCCTTGGCAAATGCAATCCGCTCAGCCTCATTTGTCGCGTTGCGGTCGAGATGGAACGAAAGAATGCCGCGCCGATTCTTCTTCGCATATTTCTCAGTCTCACCCACGCCCGAGGAACGAATCCACCGCGCACCCATCCGCGTCAAAAGCTTATCACACGCCTCGGCGGACGGAATCTCAAAGTTCGCGGCAATGCCCATTATACTCGTATCAAGCGATTTGTACTTGTACGGCTCGAGGCACGCAATATCGGCACGGACAAATGAGTTCGTCTTCTTGTCGTCAAACTCGGCATTCACAAACCAATAGTCACGCGTCCGTTTCGGCAATTTGAAACTGCGGCTCGTGATTTCATAGGGCTTAAGTTTCACCGAGAAGGACTCGTTGACATCCTCCTTGCCATCATAATTGCGGGCAATGACGCGGCAGGCGACTTCCGTCGGCGTATTGCGCGGATTCATCATCGCTACGCTAAATCCAGCCGTCTCCTTAGCCGAATTGAAGATATTGAAGTCCTTACCTGTCGTGATAGTGGCGGCAAGTGCCGCGCTCGTCTGCATCGCGGCGGCGACGAAAGCCGAATTCTCCCACGGGAAGAGATAGAGGTTAATGACATTTGAATAGGCGTGCTCGCCAATAAATGCCGCGTTCGGGGTCTCAACTTTCGCGACTGGCTCTCCCGTGCCATTTTCCTTCTCGAAATGCTCGCCTGTCGCGGGCATAATCGCGCCGCGCGCCTTTTCCGCCGTTATTTGCGCGTCGCGCAGGGCTTCCGTCACATCACTCGACTGATAGCGCAAGCAAGGTTCGGGGTTCGGGGCTTTGCGAAATGAGCCAATGCTATCATACCAAAGGTAGAGCTCGCCGCTCGGCACGGTGCACGGAACAAATGTCGCGCCGCTCGCCTCATAAGATTCGCCCTGCTCAGGCTTGCGCCAGACACCGCCGCGACTAAACGCCTTGCCATACGCGCTCCCACCCACGGGGCAGAGCGTCAGCTTATTGCGGCAAACCGCCCCTGGCGACACCGTGCCAAACCGCGAAGAGCCGTCCTTCAAGACTATGCGGTTCTCTATACGCATACGCGGACCGCCCTCCGAGACTAAGAGCGCATAATGTTCCTTAATATCCTTATTACGGATTACATAGTCGACACGCACAATCTGGGGGTCGAGCTGTGTCGCGGACTTAATTGCCGCGTGGTACTCATCATACCTATCCTTCGACTCATCGCGGCACGGATACGCCACGCAGGTCTTAACGAGTTGAATAAGTTCGTTGCCCTTGAAGTCACGGATAACGACGCGCTGTCCGTCTGTCCACGGCAAGAGCCAATTTTCCGCCTTTGCCCAGTCCTCAGGCAATTTGCCAAGTTCGCCCGCTCCAAGTGAGCCCACGGCTACTAGCGCGGCAAATAATGCGACCAGTTTCTTCATAACTACCCCCATTCCTTGTTTTCTTTTAGTTTGAAAGTCCATAGGTGAATTGTGCTGTGGCGGTGCACGCACGATTGACGCGAGTACGCACCCAATACGCCCCGAAAGCCTCGGGCAACTTAACTACCGTGCGCGGCTCACCCGCCTTCACATCATATTCGCCCGCCGTGACCCAAGTTCCGTTGCCATCGATATCCGCCTCAAGCGTGATTGTCGCGTCGACATCCGCCTTCAGCTCCAGCGTCTTTGTGAGAAAACCATTCATCAAATAGGCATCGCTCGGCTCATTTGCCGCGACAAGAGTATCTTTCCACGGACCGCCCACGCCGACGGGCTGTCCGAGCGCCCAAAGGTCATCCGCGACACCAATCTTCAGCGAGCCATCCGCCTCCTTTAGGACGAGACACCCCTTCCAAGTATCATAGTCCACAATCTGCCGCGCCGTTGCCGCGACGGGATGGACATAACGGAAGCCCCCCGCATTTTCCGCTGGGAGTTCATAGAAGATTTCCCCGACATGCAGGAGGTCGCGCTCAGTGGAAACTTCGCGGCAGAGCCTCCCACTCGTCGCGGCACTTGTCGCCGTGCGGCGCGGCAAACGCCGCCGCACCCCATTATCATTATAGATAAGGGACGCCGCATCCTCGAGAATCAGTCCCTCGGGAATGGGCGCGTCATTCTCAAATATCGTTGCCGCTTCAGCGGGTGCCACCTGCGTAAAGGCTTCCGCCGTACGCGGATGGGGGGTTATATAGTGGAATACGGCAAAGGCATTCGTCGCGGCACTTTGCGCCACAAGACGCACCCACTCCGCACGCGGCAGTTTCGTGAGGTCATAGCCACCCGCTGGGAGCACCGTCACAGATGTCCACTTGCCATCGCCCTTCTTATCGATTTGTACTTCAGCGGGCACCGTGAGCCACAGCCACTTATAGTCATAGCCCGCGAAGAGGAACGGATCGCTCACCTGCCCAGCGGCAACCGTATCGCCACTCCAAACCGCGCCCTTGCCCTCGCGCGGACCGAAAGTATCTATTTTCTCAGGCTCAACAAACCAAAGGTTGCTTTCACTCGGACGCGCCTCTTCCCGCTTGCCCTTAAGTTCCCGCACATTCAAGAATTCGCTCATCGCGTGGTCATCACAGCCAAAAACGACGCGGTCACCCCAGCGGCAGAAGTCGCCAATGACCTTGAGGTAGGTCGAGCGCGGCTTTACCCCCACCGCATGATTCGGTGCAAAGTCGGCAGGGAATGCCCAGAAAGTACCGTGCATCATCGCGAGGAACTCGTCCCCCGTGCCAATTTCACGAATTCTTGGCCACTCGGTGTTCCATCCGTGTGCCCCATCATAGCTATGAGACCCCTTCGGGAGCCGATAGTCGTACCAAGTCTTGCCATCCGCCGTCGTCGTCAAAATGACGCTGCGATGATCCCAGCCGAGTGCCCAAATTGGGTTCTTGTCGGGGTGTTCATTGCCATAAACACCATCGCGCGTCGTGACTTCCGTAAATTGGTTAGTGCGAATCAGTTCCCAGTTCTTCATACCGGGTTGCCAAAACGCGAGAGCACCCGAGGGGGTGCGGGGGTCGCGCCGCGCTTCAGCCGAGTCCTCGCCATTATTCGCATAGAAGACCTTGCCAAAACCACTGCAAGTCCCCTTGCCGTGATAACCAAAGAGCGTCGAATCTTCCGCCGTATCCCAGCCAGACGGATACTCCGCGCCAATCTTCTCAAAGTAGCGGTCAAACGCATACTTGTTGTGTCCGTCGCGAATGAGCGTATGGGTCTCGGCGGGCGACTTTGTGACATCCACTTCGTAAAGCGCCTCTTCCATATCTGTAATATAGATCTTATGCTTGAGGTCCGTCAAGTGCCGCGCCGCACCCGTGAGACGACCAGGCATCGCGGCAATCGGAATCGTCTCCACCGCGCCATCACGCGAAATCAGGTACTGCCCAATGGAAAGCTTTCCGCTCTCACGATGAATAAGCCGATTCGCGGGAGTTCCACCAACGGACTCAGGGCGCACCACCTGCTCAAGGTCAGGGGTAATCTGATAAAGCTTATCCGTTGAGCCAACGGGACAGTGGGGACCGTAAGTAACCACCCAGAGAGAGCCTGCCCACGGAACCACCGCGCCCGTGCCGCATTCGCCCTCCTTGTTCGTCATTGCGAGGTGCGGATACACCCCCGAAACGCAAAGCGGTTCCGCTTTCGCATAGCCAATACTCGCGACCACAAGTGCAGCCAAGACACAGATTTTATCTTTCATACCCATAGTGCTAATATTATCTCATATTAGACGCTGTAAGTCAACCCCTTTTCAGAACTTTCGTTTAACAAGCATTCCTACCGCTTAGTAGAGCTAATGGCAGGACGGGGACTCCCTTGTCCGCCGCCCCGAACTACGCGCCGTGCACCGTCCGCGCTTCCTGCCACCAACCACTTACCTAATACTGATAGCAAACCCAGTCTTCGGGTCGCGTATTGAGGGCTTATGAATGATAAACGCCTTGCGGACTGTTTTCGTTCCAGACTTGGTAATAAGTACGCCCATCACATTCTTGAGTGTCTTCTCATCAAGCAACTTCTTCTCCTTGTCCTTAAGTGTGCTCACATCCGCGACAAATCCAGACGGATTCTCCTCTGACCACTTCACCTCTTCGTTCTTTTTATCATTCGGATTCCACTGCTTTTTCGAGACATAGATACAAAGGTTATTGAGCAACCAGACATTCTTCTTTTGTGTTTCGTCATAAACCATATAACCATTTTCCCCTAGATTCGCACTGCCAGAGGCAGCAAAACGAACGATGTTCGTGACCAGCCCCATGTCCTTGAGCGCATACACCAGCTCCACGCGGCGAATCATATTTTGATTATGCCCTTGGTTTTGATGTCCGAATGCTTCATAATCTATGGTTTCAAGGTTTGGCAAGTCGAGCACAACATTCGTAATAGTTCCATTACCTCTCAGAACATACTGTGGCAAGGTCGTGAGCGACCCAGAAAGATACACATTCGTCAGCGAAGCACCCTGAAAGGCGGCTGTACCAAGGAACATAACATTGGTAAGGGTAAGGTCGCCGTAGAAATATGAAATTGCGAATGCATTCTTAAGAATGTTCGTAATACCAGGATTGACAAATGTTGAGACATCAAAATTATTCTTAAGTGCAGTCAATGAGCCACCAGTAATTGTTTGCCAATCGCCAGCCTTCTTCACATTCGGGAAGTTAAACTCAGCAGTCTCTAGACTAGAACATTTATTAATCAAAAGAGTAGGGAATTCTTCTACTGGTCCACCTATCTCAATCTTTATCAAGTCCGTGTTGTTTGCAAAACAGGAACTTCCCAGTGAACTGATGTTGTTGCAATAGAGTTCTTTGAGCCCAAATTTTGATGTGTTAAACGCTGATTGAGAGAGGGCTAAAGACTTGATTCCGATTGAATTCTCAGTATCATCGCCCTTTACGACTTGTATGTCTCGCAAATCAAGAATGCCCGCTTGCGTAGTATCTTCAGGGTCAACTCTAGCCGTTATCGCGCAACTGCCATTCCCCAATGTGAGAATGGCGTTTTCTTCATCAAAGCTCTTGACGGTAATCGTCCACTGTTCATTGGTGATTGTTCCTGCTGTGCTTGTACCAGCCCCCGTCTTCTTATATGTCCAAGTAGTGGCAGCGCTTGCCGAGAAGGCAAGTCCGATACACACGAGACCTATGAGCCTTTTTATCATTGTCTTTTTCATGATTGCCTCCATTTCTTGTTTCCTTTATTTGTTAGTTATGAAGATAGTGTTTATATGCGGGGCGGAAGGGACTCCGCCCCCTACCAGCGTTGCGCTGTGGGGTTGATAAACGGCGGGCAAGGGACTGCCCGCCCTACCAGCATTGCACTGTGGGCTTGGTAGGGGGCGCAGTCCTCTGCGCCCCGAAATACGAGCGATATTAAGCCTTCCTAGGGCTTTGTTCAGCGAGGGGGGGGGCTAAAACTTGTTGAAACGCCTGTAGAGCGCGTCTGAACGCGTTCTACGAGCCTTCTAGCGACTGCCGCGCAAGTGCCGCGCCGCATCGTCTCTAGCGCCTTAACTATCATTTCCTCTTTCATACCCTTTGCGCTAATATTATCTCATATTCCGTGCGGCATGTCAACCCCCTTTTTGCAACTTTCTTCCAAACTGGGTTTTTCATCTTTAGCGTATATTTATCTCACGCAGAGTCGCTTTTAATTCCAAATCTGCTTTTTTGTGTTTGTGCCTGACAACATTGCGGCACGGCGGGCGGCAACTCTGGTCGAGTTCGTCGCGTCGCGCCTCCGCGCTTGAGGGGCGTTCTCG
>CAVLAC010000067.1:0-12015 GCA_963661055.1 bacterium
CACGCAACCCCAAACCTTGTCTAGGCAGGGCTGACTGAACGAAGTTTCTTGTCTAAGCGCGAAAGGCGGCAAGAGACCGCGCAACGACGGGTCGGGCGACACCCGCACGAGCCGCCCACCTCTTCTCTGCGAACTCTGCGCCTCTGCGTGAGAATTGTCTCACACATCGAGAGGTGAGCCTCTCGGGGTGGGGGTGTGCGCAGGGGCGCATACGAGACCTAGGATTATTCTCTCAAACATTATGCTTCTTAGACATTATACTTGCAATGCATAATGTTTTTGTGGTATAATATTCTCGCTGTGTATAAATAGGAGACTAAAATGAAGTTTCTAGGGCGCAAAGAAGAAAGGCAGAGATTGCAGAAGTTCCTTTCCGCTACGGAAGGTGGACTTGCTTGTGTCTACGGACGCCGTCGGATTGGTAAGAGCCGATTGCTCGCTGAGGTCACGCGTGGACGCGGCGATGTTGTCTCGCATATTGCTGATAGAAGTGAGGCAACCTTGCAACGCGCGCGGCTTGCTAGCGATTTGGGCAAGTTACTCAAGGGGTTTGGGGATGTCGCTTACTCGGATTGGGGGACGCTCTTCGATCGTTGGCTTCGCGATGCGCCGCGCAAAAGCGTCCTTGTGATTGATGAATTCCCCTATCTTGTTGCGCAATCGCCAGAACTGCCCAGTGTGCTTCAACGGATACTTGAAGAGATTCGTCCGACAGGACTTAAGATTATCATCTGCGGCTCCTCTCAACGGATGATGCAGGGGCTTGTGCTAAAAGAAAGCGAACCACTTTATGGTCGTGCCCGCGAGATATTGAAAATAGAACCTCTCGGATGTCGCTATCTGAAGGAAGCCTTCCCGAAGCTTAAGATAATCGAATTATTGGAACACTATGGGGTCTGGGGTGGTGTTCCGCGCTATTGGGAATTGTCTGAAGGCGAGACAAGTCTTTGGGATACCTTGCGGCAACAGGTATATTCTCCGTTGGGGCTTTTGAGGAATGAACCGAATTATCTGCTTTTGGATGATTTGAGCGATTCGGTGCAGGCTTCGTCCGTTCTTACGCTCATCGGAATGGGCGTGGCACGGCTAACGGAAATTGCAGGGCGACTTCAAATGCCCGCAACGGCATTGACGCGTCCGTTGAAGCGCCTTGTAGATCTTGACCTTGTGCGTCGGGAGGTTCCGTTTGGGGAAAGCGTGAAGAGTGGTAGGCGGTCAATTTATCGTGTGGCGGACCCGTTTCTTGCCTTTTGGTATCGCTTTGTGTTGCCGAACTATTCAGACGAGTATTATTTAGCGGACGCGGCAGATCGTGCGGAGTTGAAGCGTCTATATCGCGTCTACCTCGGCGGTGTTTGGGAAGATGTCGTGCGCGAGGCGGTTGGACGGCTCAAGTTGCCTGACTTCTCGTTCCGTTTTAGGAATGTTGCCCGTTGGTGGGGAACAGGTCTCAATCACACCCCGATGGAGTTTGATGTTGTCGCGGAATCGCCTGACCGCAAGACCCTGCTCGTGGGAGAGGCTAAACTATCTCTAACGAAGGCGGAGGCTAATCGCGTCCTTGCAGAGTTACAAGAGAAAGCCAAACTTTTGCCATTTGCCGCAAAATATGAGAAGGTTGTTTGCCGTCTTTTTGTCGCAGAGTCGCCGCGTAAAGGTGATTGCGATATGCTTTGGGCGATGTCTGAGTAGGGGCGGCGAGAAGGTTTATATAGACTTTTATTTTATTTAAAGTCTAACAATAAAATATTTTTTCAAGTTTAGTGCCAAGGTTCTATTCGGGTAGTTCTTTGGGGCGATTTTGGGCGTTTTGGCGGGGTGATCTTGGCGGCGAACCTCGCGCGCGTGCGTACACGCGCGTCAACCCGATTGTATTCAATCGGTACAATCGGACAATCCGATTGAACTAGACAAGCCGATTGAATAAAACAGTACACACATCCCGATTGTATCCGATTGTCCGATTGGTCATTCGGATAGTCCGATTGCCCGATTGAGGGAGAAGCCCGATTTTTCCAATCGGTCATTCGGGCTTGGCGGTGGTGTTTTTCCAATCGGGCAATCGGGGGAACAGTCGGGGTTTTTGAGGGGTGTTTTTCAGTCGGGGCGGCGAGGGGGTGTTTTGGAGCCAAAATTTGGTGTCGAGGGGGTCGAGAAACGGTTCGTGGCGGAGGTCGTTTCTAAAAACGCGTTTCTAGGGGGTCTAGAGCACCCTAGAATCGCTCCGAAGAGTTTCCGTGTAGGGTGCTAGCCCCCGACCCTAACCCCCTCTCAGAAGCGAGATTTTCGGGGTCTCTGAAAATGGACCTTTTTGGCCCACTTTTGACCTCCGTCTGGGAGGGGTGATTTTGGGGGACAGAAATTGCCCTTCCGATGACCCTCAAAACGGACTCGCTGGAGAGCCCAAAGTGTCCCTAAGAGAGTCCATCAGTTGGCGGCAGAAGGTGTGTTTTGGACGGCCCTTATATATATACCTTATATAGTGAAGCGAGGAAAGAAGGGCTTAAGTGAGGGCGAAGAAACTGGTTTAAAACTTTTTAAGAGATACTTTCTAATAATTTTTTAAAAGACTTTGAAAAAGTTAAAAGTGAGAAAGAGAGGCGCCTTAAGGAAGGTTTAGCGTGAAAGTAGTGCCGCGTCCGAGGGTGGAGGCGCAGGAGACTTTGCCTCCGTAAGA
Source organism: bacterium (assembly GCA_963661055.1). Lineage (GTDB taxonomy): Bacteria > Verrucomicrobiota > Kiritimatiellia > RFP12 > UBA1067 > UBA1067. The sequence goes on from CAVLAC010000067.1 coordinate 2,678, forward strand.
TGTGACAATCGCCTTTACAAGCGCGAGACCGAGTCCGTTGCCTGGGAAGTGACGGCTAGAGTCCGCGCGCCAGAAGCGCGTGAAGACATGGGGAATATCCGTCGCGGCAATTCCGCAGCCCGTGTCGGAAATTGTGAGCGTTATGCCACCCTCCGCCGCGCGGCAGATTTTCCAGATGATTTTGCCTCCCTTGGGCGTAAACTTAATGGCATTCTCGGTGAGATTCGCGAGGAGGCGTTGAAACTTGGCGCGGTGCCCCGAGTAAGTGATAGCGCCTTCCTTCGGCGCGGCAAATTCAAGGTGCACGCCTTTCTCGTCCGCGAGCGGTTCAAAGAAGGTGACGGTTTCTTCAATGAGGGCATTAAGGTCGAGGTCTGTGCGCGGCGTTTGCTCAATCTGAGCGTCGGTTCGGGAGATTTCGAGCATCGTATTGATGAGGTCGAGCATCGCGGCAGTTTCGTCCGTCACGACATCCGTAAGGGGACGCTTTGCCGTGCCGAGCGCGGCACTTTCGGCGGCGAGAGCAAGGCGTGTGAGGGGCGTGCGCAAATCGTGGGCAATGTTGTCCGTTAGGACGCGCAATTCGTGTAGCATATGTTCATTGCGGTCACACATTAGGTTGAAGAGATCGACGAGCCGCTCGACTTCCTGCACTTCACCTTTGGCAGGGACGCGCTGTGACCAGTCGCCCGCCGCGATGGCGCTTGCCGCGTCCGAAATTGCCGCGAGACGCTTTTCAAGGCGTGTACCGAATAAGAAGGCACTTGTTCCCGCGAGGAGGGTGGTTAGGAAGAAGGCTCCGCCTAAAATGCTTAATACGAGAAAGAAAATGGTCTCGTGCGAAGTGCCATCCACGCCGACGACAACGATATTGCCGTCCGTCAATTTTGCCGTAGAGCAACGCACAGCGCGTCGCCGCGCCTTGCCGACATCCACAAGGCGGCGTTCGATATGTCCATATTCATCTTTAATCGCGGCAGTTAGGAGGGCTTCCAAAATCGGTTCGGGGGTGGGGGTCGCGCAAAGGAGCTTACCTTCCGCCGTCGCCAAGATGACAAAGAAGCGTGAGGAATCGTGTTCGGCGGCATCCTCATTCATATGGTTCACAAATGCCGCGTCGACGACCCCCGCCTTAATGCCCGTATATTCCGCTTGGAGATCTGCCGCGACACGCGAGACGAGCCCCGTAAGGCGTCCAGTTAGATAGGAGTAGACGAGGGAAAGAACAATTGCGGAAGCCCCCAGAAAGACGAGTCCGCTTGTGAGGGTCGCCTGTCGCACGAGGCGTGCCCGAAGGCTGGGCTTACGCATTCTCTTCGGGGCGTTCTTCGAGCACATAGCCTATCTTCCTTTCGGTATGCAGAAGCTTAATTGCCGCGCCCGCGTCAATTTTGTCTCGCAGGCGGCAGACGCACACTTCGACGGCATTTGTATGCGGACAGAATGAGTAATCCCAGACGCGGTCGAGGATGGTTGTCTTAGAGACAATGCGTCCCTTATTGCGCATAAGGTATTCGAGGAGTCGCGATTCGAGGGGCTGGAGCGGGATTTTGCGTCCGCCGCGCATCGCTTTTCGGGTGACGGGGTCGTATTCGAGGTCGGCGACACGCAAGAGTCCCGTCTGGGGGGCGGGGCTCGCGCGGCGGACGAGCGCTTGGACGCGTGCCACGAGTTCCGTGACGGAAAAGGGCTTAGCGAGATAATCATCGCCACCCGCCTCGAGCCCCTCGACCTTAGATTCCACACTGCCGCGTGCACTAAGGAAGATGACCGGCACGCGTTTGCCAGCCGCACGGGCGCGGCGCACAATCTCTATGCCGTCCATTTTGGGCAACATAACATCCATCACGGCGGCATCCCAGTCGCCGTGCAAAAGCACGGCGAGGCCTTCTTCGCCGTCCGCCGCCCGCTGGCAGGTGAACCCTGCGCGGGTCAGCGCGTCCGCGACATATTCAGCGGTTCGCGCGTCGTCCTCGGTTATCAATATCTTCATGGCGCAATCTCTAGGTGAGTATTGTACAATATTTTGGGGCTCGCCGTCAAGGGGGGATGTGCGAGGCAGATGCGAAGGAGGTCCGCGAGGGAACGGACCTTATCCCAGAGTTTCATCTTCGAGCCTGGCACATCACGCCAGTTTTCAAGCGGAATTTCCCTCACGCGGCGGCGGAGTTCATCCTTTGAGAGGCGTTTGAGGAGTTCGACATCAAAGAGCCAGCTGGAACGGAACTATGCGTGCGGCGAGGGCGCGGCGGAAGAGCTTGGCACCGCATTGCGTGTCATAGACGGGCAGGTGGGCGAAGTGACGGATGAGGCTATGCATAATTGTGCCAGTTAAGCGGCGGCAGGAGGAGCGCGTCACATTCGCCCCGAGATGCGGCCAGCGCGACCCAATTGCCGCGTCACAGAGGGGATTCGCCGTGAGCGCGGCAATGAAGGTGTTGAGTTCGCTGAGGGGCGTCGCGAGGTCGGCATCCCAGAAGCCAATGAAGTCCGCCGCCGTATGCGCGAGCGCCCAATTCACGCCCTCACGCACCGCCCCCGCCTTGCCCAAGTGACGCGGAAGATAGAGTGCCTTGATGGCGGTGGAGGAGCGTTCCAAGAAGGCGAGCGTCTCGTCCGTGCGGTCGGTGGAGGCATCGTCCACAAAGACGAAGGTGAGGGCGGGATTTGCCGCGATCGCGGCAAAAAAGGCCTCGGGACGTAGCCGCGCATATTCATTGCGGCAAGGGATGATGAGGATTGTGGTATTCATCGATTTATCCTTTCGAGCTTTACGGCGTTGGGGGTATGGGGCGCACGGAGGCGTCCGTTTAAGTAGAACTCCGCTGAGTAGGGGAGCTGTGCGTCGGAAGTAAAGAGTGTTCCGGGCGGATACTGCCGCGCTTCCTCCGCATAGCCCCGCCCCGAGAGCTTGTTGGAGGTGAACCTGCCTACCGTAAGACCTCCCACGAGAACGACGACGGCAATGCCCGCCGCCCAAGGGAAGAGACGGACTACGCGCTCATAGCCCAAGCGCTCGGCGAGCCAAACGGACGCGAGAGGTATAACCGGTACGAGATAGGCGAGGGGCACACGCGAAGTCAGGCACCAAAACCCTGTTATAGAAAGGATGGCGAGGGTGATGAAGGAGGGGCGGGCAGGGACGCGTGCCCTTGCGCTCCATTTTATACATAAGGGCCAGGGGAGTGTGACGACGAAGAGCCAAATGACGGACATTCCGTGAAAGAATTCGCGTCCTCCGCCATAGCGGTCGCCGTAGTTGGGTGTTACAAACCTTAGGAAGTTCTCATTGACGAAGAAGTAGCGCAGGAAGCCAGGTGTGTGCTTTTCGGCGAGGATGTACCACGGCGCGGCAATGAAAAGGAAGAGAAGCGTGCCCCCGAGCCACGAGTGCCGCGCAAGAATAGCCCAGCGCTTATTAACTGCCGCGTCCATAAGAACTGGCAAGCCGAATAAGACGAGTGCGACGGGCCCCTTTACGAGCATACCGAGTCCGAGAAGTGCCGCGATGGCGAGCGAGAGGGGTTTTGAGGGACGGCTATTAAAGGCGTGCTCAAGGAGGAGTGAGCCCGCGACACAAAAGGCGAGCGGCATATCCGTCATGCAAAGTCCGGAGTCCGCGAAAAATACGACACTTGTGGCTGTGACAAGAACGGACGCCACCGCGGGACGCGTCCCTTTATCGCGGCGAACGACCCAGAAGACAAGGAAGAGAATCCCGAGCGCGGCAAGGAGGGATGGCAACCGCACGGCGAAGGCACTCTCGCCGAAAGCGCGGCAGAAGAGTCCGCCCAGCTGGAAGACGAGCGCGGGCTTTCCGTCAAAGCTCTGGTATTCTCCATTATGGATGAAGTGCGGGATGACAAAGTCATTTGTCCGTGCCATATTTGCCGCGAGGACGGCATAGCGTGACTCGGACGGGTCAAACACGGGCGCGGCAACCATAACGGCGAGCCGCACGAAGAGCAGTGCCGCGAGGATAAAGACTATTCGTTTAGTTTTCATGGCTAATAGTATATCATTTGGTTGTTACGGAATCCTTTCGTTGGCATTACCATTTGGTAAGGAAAGGGCGCATCCTCGGCGTAAAGATGGTCACGAAAATGTGTAAAAAGTTGTCAAAGATGGTCACGAAAATGTGAAATGTCGTTTATGAGAAAAGCTCAGGGGCTTTCTATTTAGGAAACATCGTGGTCATTTTTGACCACGCACCGAACCGCTTGGACGCGGGAGGCGCGACCTGTCAATTAAATCCTGTTAATCCTGTCTAAGACAGTACAGGGGATGCCTTAGTTGAGGATTTCGGTGGCGAGGCGGGGGAGGACGTCCGAGTCTCCCGCGAGGAGGTTTACAGCCTTATCGAGCCGTTGCGCGGCAGTTTGGCGTGCGGTGGGATCCGTTAGCCACAGGTTGAGCCAGTGCGCAGTAGCTTCCGCTGTAAAGTCTTCTTGCAGGAGTTCGGGCATAGGATATTCCTCTGTATTCCCCGACTTCTCCCAAATGATATTGGCGAGCCCTACATGCTTGACACCAGTAATGGCGTGGCGCAAGAACCACGCGAGAAGGGGTTCGACTTTATAGACGAGTACGGTCGGACACCTCGCGAGCGCGGCTTCGAGAGTAGCCGTCCCTGAGGCGACGACGGCACATTGGGCACGCTGAAGGAGCTCGCGGGCTCCGCCATCCCGAATCTCTATTGCCACATCTTTATGGGGGGACGCGGCACAAAGGCACTCAATCGCGGCTTTGGCACGCGGATTTGCCGCAGGAATCACGACACGGACGCGGCGGTTTAGTTTTGTGAGTGCCTCGAGGATAATGGGCATATGCCGCTCAATTTCGCCCATACGGCTACCTGGAAGTGCCGCGATGAGATCCGTTTCGGTGGGGTAAGTCGTCTTAAATGCCGCGACGAGGGGGTGTCCGACAAAAGTCGCGAAGCCAGGCTTAAAGAGTGCGGGCTCAAAAGGGAAGAAGCAGCAGAGTTTGGTGAGAGCGGCTTCTATTTTGGGGATGCGTCCTTCTTTCCACGCCCAGACTTGGGGACATACCACATGGACGGCACGGATTCCGCGCTTTTTGGCGTACGCGGCGAGTTTGAGGTTAAGTCCAGGATAGTCGATGGTGCAGACGACATCTGGCTTCCATTCGCGAATCGCCTTCTCGAGGGTGCGTTTGACGCGTAGGAAGAAGAAGATTTTCTTAAGGACGGCGGAGAAGCCGAAAACGGCGAGGTCGCTTGTTTTGAAGCCGTAGGAATCGTATCCGCGAACTTCCGCGTCTTTGAAGGCGGGGGTCTTTTTAAGTGCTTCGGCATAGAGAACGCCGCTCTCTTCGCCTGCCAAAAGGAGAATCTTCATGGTCTTAGGGGGGCTGGGGGGAGTCCAGAGTCGACTCCGACGAGGGCAATGTTGTGTTTATTGGCGTAGGCAATGACATCTTCGCGGTCGAGCAAGACGAGGCGTCCCGCTTGGAAGATGAGGGCACTAATACCAACTTTCCGCATAACCTTGAGCGTTTTTAGGCCAATAACAGGAATGTCAAACCGCATATCGTGTCCCTCCCGCGCGGCTTTATAGACGATGGCACCTTTGCCACCGAGGCGTCCGCCGCGCCGAATCGCGGCATTTGTCCCCTCGAAAGCCTCCACGGCGAGTACCATCCCGCCTTTGACAACGACGGTCTGCCCGACATCGTGTAGCCCCATATCGTGGGCGACTTTTGCCGCGTGGGCGGCATCTGAACGCTCTTGGTCCGTGAGGTCGCGCTTGGTAAGCGCTCCAAGTCCTGGCATATTGTCATCGAGATACAGACTCGCGGGGAGCACATTTGCCCCTGCCTCAGTTAGTTTCTCAATAAGCTTACCAAAGATGGAATGGGCATTTTTGGCAGGCAATTCGGCGAGCCACGCCTTAGTTTCCGCGTCAAATCTGCCGCGAAAGAGGGACATTGGGCTGATTTGCCCCGCCAAAATCGCTCCGTCATAGCCACTTGAGCCAATCCAACGGATTCCCTTAGCGACCTGCGTCACAGCCTCCCAATGGACATGGTCCGCTGCAGCGTAAGTAGCCCTCGCAGTTGAGCCTTTTACGGCTAGGACATCCACACAAGGAACGCCAGCCCGTTTCGCGCCCTCAACGAGGAGACGCGGATACGAGCCGGCGCCAGCTATGACAATCAGCCGCTTCACGAATTACTTGTAGAAGTTGCCGTAAGCGCGAATCTTCGCGTAGCGTGCTTCGACGAGATCTTCGACGGGAAGCTTGGTGAGCTCATCAAGCGCGGCAACAACCGCCTTCTTGACGGCGGCGCACGCCGCCTTCGGATTTTTCTGAGCACCGCCCGCAGGTTCGGGGATGACCGCGTCGATTGCCCCGAGTTTCTCGAGGTCGTGGGCGGTAATCTTAAGTGCCGCGGCAGCTTCGGGGGCTTTCGCTCCGTCACGCCAGAGAATGCCCGCGCAGCCTTCGGGGGAAATGACCGAATAAACGGCATTTTCCATCATCAGAATCTTATCGCCGACAGCAATGGCAAGGGCACCGCCCGAGCCGCCTTCGCCTGTGATGACGACGACGACGGGGGTCTTGAGTTCGCTGAAGAACTCGAGGCTCTTGGCAATCGCTTCCGCCTGACCACGAGCTTCCGCCGTATCGCCGGGATAGGCTCCGGGGGTGTCGACGAAGGTGACGATGGGGTTATGGAAGCGCTCGGCGAGCTTCGCGAGGCGCATGGCCTTGCGGTAGCCGTCAGGATTCGCCATACCGAAGTTGGCTTCCATATTCTCCTCGACAGTCGCGCCTTTGTGGTGACCGAGGATGAGAACCTTGCGGCTACCGAGAGTTGCAAAACCCGCGATGAGCCCACGGTCATCATTGACGAGGCGGTCGCCGTGCAGTTCCTCGAAGTCGGAGCACACATTGGCGATAAAGTCGCGCACATGGGGACGCTTCGGGTCGCGGGCGAGCTGGACGCATTCCCACGCCGTCTTCTTGGCGGACGCTTTTGCCGCGCAGGGCTTCTTCGCGCACGCTTTCTTCACTGTTTTCTTCGTTGCCATATGAAATTACCTCCTTAGAATCCCCAGTATTCGAGCATTTTCGCGAGAAAACGCTTCATATCCTTGCGTTCCACAATCTTATCGATGAAGCCGTGCTTCTCGAGGTACTCCGCGCTCTGGAAGTCGGCGGGGAGCTTCTGGTGGATTGTGTTCTCAATGACGCGGCGACCCGCGAAACCAATGAGGGCACGCGGCTCGGTGACATTGATGTCGCCCAGCATCGCGTACGAGGCCGAGACGCCACCCGTGGTGGGGTCGGTGAGGACGCTGATGTAGGGGAGTCCCGCCGCTTTCAGGCGCGCAACCGCGGCAGATGTCTTCGCCATCTGGAGAAGCGAAAGAATGCCTTCATGCATACGCGCACCGCCCGAGGCAGAAAAGAGAATCAACGGACGGCGTTCCTTAATCGCCTGCTCACAAGCGCGGGCAATGCGCTCGCCAGTTCCTGTGCCGAGTGAGCCGCCCATAAAGGAGAAGTCCATTACGCCGAGCATAACGGGGTGCTTCTCGATGGTGCAAGTGCCGACGACGACAGACTCTTTTTCGCCCGTCTTCTCGATGGTCGCCTTGACCTTGTCGGTGTAGGCTCCCGTCGCGTCGTGGAACTTCAGGTGGTCAGAGTAGCTCACCTCGCGGCAGACTTCCTTGAACGAACCCTCGTCCGCAATCTGGGCAATGCGCTGCCGCGCCGAGAGGCGTCCGTGGTAGTTGCACTTCGGGCAAATGCCGTGATTCTCTTTCCACGCGTCCTTAGAGAAGTGGCTCTTGCACTTCGGGCACACAGCCCAGAGAGCCTTCGCGGGCGGAATCTTTGGTTTATCTTTCTTAGCTTCGAACCAACTCATCGTATGTTCTCCTATTTAAAGATTATCCCCCTTAGCAGGGCATATAGAAAATGCGGTAAAGTGACGCGGGACCGCCAACGGCTTTGAAGGTGTGCTTCACTACATTATTATAGTAAGCCGTATCACCCGCCGAAAGCGTGTGGGTCTGCTGTCCGTAAGTAAGTTCCACCGTGCCCGCAATGCAAATGAGGAGCTCTTCGCCCTCGCTTGCCTGTAGCGTCTCGGAAGCGTCCGCTTCCAAGTCGACGCGGTAGGGGTCCATATTACGGTCGGTCTTGCCGAGCGCGAGGGAGTGGTAGGTCACGCCAGGAAGGTCTACGACGGAATCGTGAATCTTAACTGCCGCGTTTTCTGCCGCGTGGGTGATGATGGGGTCGGGCAAGTACTGGTCGTCCGTGAAAGTCCCCACCCGCACGCCGAGAGAGCGCGCCAAGCGCGTCAGCACCCCGAGCGCTGGGATAACCTCGCCTTTTTCGACGGCATTGATGAACTTCTCATCCACGCCGCTCTTTTGCGTTAAATCATACACACTCATACCGAGCTTCTCTCGGTAGGAGCGTATCCGTAAGCCAATTTTCTCTTGTATAGCCATTCTATACCTCACAATATTTTCTATATTATACCATATTTCGGGGCTTTTGTGGGGAAAACCTCTGCGGGGGAGGCGAAAAAAGTCTTGAGCTTCTGCTGGACAACTTAATCTCACTCGAGAGCTGCAGAGTTCGCAGAGAGTTTTAATAGCCCCTTCGGGGCTGAGGGCGCGGTGTTTTTAACACAAAGGCACAGAGACACAGAGAAGTGATAAGAGTTTGAGCGTTGAATGCGAAGCAATTAGGCGAAGCGTTAGCGTAGCCCTTTGTCGCTCCTCGGAGTTTATAGTCTACTCTCGCCTAAAACCATCTAACCTTCTCTTGCCGCGCGTCCTCTTCCTCTCTGCGGCTCTGCGTGAGATAAATACACGGACGTTACCGTCCGTGCACCGGACCTTTTGGAGCCTCAATCCTGTTAATCCTGTTTAAAAACCGTACAGAGGTTTATTCCTTCCTCTTCTTCCGTGTGCCGCCGAAGCGGCTTGAGTGTGTTCCGTGGTAAGACAACTATGGGACGAGAAGCGCAGGAGAATGGGTTTCGGCAAGGAGGGGAACGGGAAACCAGCGCGCTGGTTTCTATAAACCACCGCGCTGGTTTTATAAAAGCACCGCGCTGCTTTTTGCAAACCACCGCGCTGGTTTCCCATAGAGGGGCGGAGGCGCGCCCGTCGTGAAGCGCATCCCCCACCCATAAAGTTACTGTTTTAACACCGTTATTTCACGCAGAGATTTGCCTGTTCTGTTTGTGCCTGGCAACATGCGGCACGGCGGGCGGCAACCGTGCTAACCCACCCTGATGCGGGCGTCTTGCTTGTCCACGCCCCGCTCGACAATCATTAGATTGCC
>CAVLAC010000068.1:0-11869 GCA_963661055.1 bacterium
GGACGCACTCATTCGGGACTCTGAATTGCAAATCGCCGCGATAGACGCGCGACATTGTGACGATTCCGTAATAATAATAAAGCGACTTGAAGTTTTCTTCCTTGAGAATACCTTCAATTGGAAAGCTCTCCACAAGTGGGAATGTTACTTCGCCCTTATCGGCAAGTTCCTCCGTGAGCGGCAATACCCCATTAACTGTCTCGGCATGGCGTTGCGCGGCAAGAATCGCTGTGAGTTTGTTCCAATCACTGCGGATATTTGCGTCAACTAGTTTTTCAGGGGGATTGCCCGAGGAGACTAATTCAGTAAGATAGTAGAGAACCATATCACAATTATAGAGAGTCTCCTTGCCGACGCACGACTTTGAGAAGCAGTAATTGTCATACCATTCTTTCACTGTCGAAAGATGAGGCTCGGACGAATCAGTAAAATTTTCCACCCCTTGGAAGTCTTCAAAAAGCTTGCGCACTTCTTCTTCCGTAAAACCCACCATCGCATTGAACTTTTCTGCCTGCGTTATATTCGTAGCAATGTTGAATCCACTCGTAAGGTCATCCATTGTCACAGGCGAAACACCCGTCATAAAGATACGGTCGCAAGTTCCTTTGAAAAGCTTAAACCATCCGCGATAGAAACCTGTACCGTGGGTTATTTCCTTATAGGGAATCTTGCCCTTAGTTGACACAATTTCATTTGTGAAGTTATCGTATTCATCTATAACGACATAGATACCAAATCCAAGTTCATGTGCCGCCGCAACAAGTGCATTAAATTTGGCACTCGCTCCAGGCTTCAAATAAACAGACTGCACATTTGGGTTATCTTGCAAGAACTTACGGTGTATACGAATAAAGATATCAAGTTGCGAATTAAGATAGTCTTCAAACCGCTCTGCCCAAGTATCACCCACACTAGAATTAACTTGCGAAAAGTCAAATACAAAAACGAAATACTTATTCGCATACTTTGTCGGGTTCTTGCCAATGGCGAGATCGCCGAAAAGACGCTGGAAGTTCTCTTTCTCCGCTACATCATAGTAGCAACGCAAGGTTTCGCAAAGGAGCGACTTACCAAAGCGCCGCGGACGGACAAAGAACAGGAATCTCGCCCGCTCTTCCATCTTACGAATATACTCCGTCTTATCGACATAATAAAGGTTATCCAAGCGAATTCGCTTGAAGTCCTTCACGCCATATGGTATCTGCTCAGCTTTCATACCCCATATTATACCATATTTTGCCGCCGCTGGGTAGGGTCTGACCCCATAGAGAATCTAACGGGGCTAGGGGTGATAACGACCTGCGCGGCGGCAAATCATCGTCCGTTTGCCGCCTATTTCGACATCAAAAATCGTGACATCGCTCTTGGGGTCGTAATATGCCACTACCTTCACCTCATACGGTGTCTCAAAGGCGGGCAGACGGCGAATTTTGAAGTTCTCCGCTTTGTACGCCTCATCCCACTCCACTTCAGGCACATCATCGTGGAATGCGGCTTCGCGTTTAGCTGGGTCAATCTCAAAGATAAGCGCGGCACTTACGCTTGATTCAGGACGAAACACAAGCCGAAACGGCTTGTCTGGTTGCGCCGTATACACCTGCGGCGCAACAGGCGGCGTAATCTCGGGAACCCATTTCATCCCCAGTGTGCCGTCCGCATTTTGAGTCAGCTCACGAAAGACGAGCCAACCGCCCCAGCCCTGCAAAGGATTGAGCCACCCCGCGAGAATTCGCCGATTGCCTGGGAATGGCGCGACCATTGGTACGGATAGCCCCTCGTAGGGCGCACGCCCATCCTTCGACCAATCTTCGTAAGTACCAGGTTTACCCGATGGACTATACGCGAACTGATAGAACCCTTGAAAGAGATAGTGGTGTCCGTTCCATTCAAACGGGCACGGACAGTCCCCCTTTGTCGGAACTTCGCCATCGTAGAGCTTCCAATCGACCAAGTTGCGGCTCGTCCAGATGCCTCTCATATCGCCATAGCCAGCTACAAGACCAAGCGTGCCGTCCGCGCGGTTATAAATCGTCGGGTTTTGCGTCTCGTGAATAATCCGTCCCGACTTCGTGAAATGGATACCATCCTCCGAGACGGCGTAAGTCGCGCCAATAGGATATTTCGGGTCTTTCGTGCAACGGCTTGTGTGGAGTCCGTAAGCAAGGCACAACTTACCCTCGTACTCGAACGGAGTCCCCGTGCCCAGAGTCTCCCACCAATTTTCAATCGGCACAGCGTGCGGATGCTCCACCCAATGAATGAGGTCGGCGGACGATAGATGCGCAAAGAAGTGTCCGCCATGCCCTGCCTTTGAGCCGTGATGTCGTCGGTCATAGAGATAGAAAACATGGAAACGCCCTTTGTAGTAACCGAGCGCAACATCTCCCACCCAGGCATTGTGGTCAAAAGGTGTCCAATACTGAATACTTCCCACAATCGGGCGCGAATCTTTCACGAGCGGCAAAGCATCGGGCGCGGCAGGTTCTGCGACATCCACCTTCTTCACACGCGAAGAGAGCACCTTTGCTTTCGTAAAATCGGCTGACGGACACGCCTCCAAGAGCATGTCATCATCCATATGACCTTCCACAGCAATTGAGAAGTGCGTCTTCGCATAGTTGAGGACGATCCGACGGACGCCTCCCGTACCACCCAGCGCACCGAGTGGCAGCCCCACACGCGAAGCCTTCACGGACGGCATATGCGCCTCCAAAACAGGACAAGAGCCATCAGGCATCTTGAAATTCAAGTAATTACCCTTACCCGAATCATACTCCTGAAGCGCGGCATCTTTTCCCGCCTCGCGCAAACTCAGCGTCAGACAGTTGGGGATCTCATAAAGGCGTTCAGCCCCCTTCACGCCATCGAGGTCAATATCAAGTTTAATCGTAAAACTTGGCTCTGCCGCCGAAAGAGATAGAAAGGCTAAAAGCGACATAAGAAGCATAGAAAACGCGCTTTTCATACTACTTCTCCGTATGTGAAACCGAGATGTCGTCGATGAGCCACTTGGCTGTACCGCCACCACCAATCTGCATAAGATTGTAGCCCTTAAGAATGCTCATATCCCCGAGCGGAATTGCCACGCGCGGTCCTTGTTTGAACTTGCCATTTGCCCCCTTCACGCTGACGCGCCCCCAGGCATTCGTCGAGCGATTGGCGGGAAGCGGCAACATAAGGTCAACCTTGCACCACCGCCCGCGCGGCAATGCCCCAATCGAGGTCGTCTGCGCGTCTCGCGCCTCATTGCGCACCGTGAACTCATCGCCAAATCGCAACCAGTAGGCAATCCAAAAGTCGCGGCGATGCTTCGGGTCGATGCGACTCCCAATATCCGTACGAATCTCGCCACTCATCTCGCCAGAGAGCCGCTTGACGGATATCGACCAATGAATCCATCCGTTGGTAATCTTATCGTCGCCCCTCCACGAAAGCCACTCGTGCTCTTGGGCTCTCTGGGTGCGTGAACCCGCCTTCAACTGCGAGAAGTCGCACATCAGCGACTGTTTGCCCGTTGCCGCGTCAACATTCGTGACATAGCGGCACGCCTCATTCGTCGGATGTCGATTGCGCCAATTATCGTTCAGCCCCTTGGGCACCCTGCCACAGAGTGTCTCCTCAAAGTCCTGCGAGAAAATCATCTCCTCCGCCGCCTTGGCGGACGCGGGAAGAGCCGAAAGGGACAAAAGGGACACAAAGGACAGGATAGACAACAGATTCTTCATCAATTCAGCCTTTCATCGGGCAAATACCCCTACTCCTTACCAGAACGAGAACTCATAGGGGTCAAACTGAATGCGGCCAGGGTAAAGCTTAACCTCGTCGAGCAACGGGTCGGCAACGCGCTTTTCGCCACCTTTCGCCTCGCCTTCGATAAGTGCGTGAAGCGAGCAACCATTCCGTCCCGCGCCAACCTTGAACGCGAACACATTCTTGCCCTTCTTTAGGTTCACCTTCAGTTCATACTTCGGATAGTGCGCCCCATTGCCACTCGAGAAGACTTCCTCGCCATTCACCCACATCCGCAGTCTCCAATCCATACCGAGTTTGACGAGTGCCTCACCAGCCGTTTTGCGCTCCACAATTGCAATGGCGTAAGCGCACGGTGCCGATGCCGTATCCCACGCGCCACCAAGCTTATGGAAATTGTAGCATCCATTCACATCTGGCGCGAGTGTCGGACGCCAATTCGCGATACCGCCCTGCGGCAACGGGAAGTCGATATTCGGGTTAAAATCACCAGCTATCGCCATCTTCTCCCCTTCCTCACACCAAACCTTGTTGATTTGATCTTCGTTGTCCTGACCTGTCGCGAACGAACCCAGCACATAGATTGCGGGTAGCGGTCTGAGCGCGGCAACGCCCTGCTGATAGAGTGCACGCCGTGTGCCGCGTGCGCCTGGCGCGAAGCCAAGATTCGTCATCACCCGTCCGTAGAGGCGGTCAACATGCTCCTCAGCATAAAGTGCAACGCGCGGCGATTGTTCCCAAATGAGATTTGCCATCTTCAAATCCTTCTCTTCGACACCCGTTAGGTCGGGCTTGCCACTATAGCGCGTCGTAAAATCCCCTCGCGGCACCATTAGAAACACGACTTCACCCGAGCCAACGCGCACCGTCTTCGCAATTGCGCCGTCCACAAGCTGCGTCTCAACATAATCCGACCAACGCGTGAGCGAGGGTCCAATACACCGAAATGCCGCGTCATCGGGCAGTGTCGTACGCCAAATCTTCTCCTTCGCACCAACCTTCAGCCCCGCCTCGGACGCAATCCGCGCATTCGCCGCGACAAGAATCCGCGCCCCCTGCTCAGCTTTCGCCTTCAATTCAGCCCATGTCGCCTTTGAGTTCGCGCGGACATAGATTGTCTCGCCAGGCGCAGTCACATCACTACCCTTGAGCGCATTCGCGAAAACCGCACGCGCAACAACCGTCGCTGCAGGGTCAACACCTACGCGCCCTTCCAAATCGAGCGAACAGTAAGTCACCTTACCCTTGCCCGAGAGAAATTCGAGCACACCCGCGTAATTCATATCAAATTCACCATCAATTACGCTACGATAGCCGACCGCCGACGGAATCTCCAGCACCAATGCCGCGACCATATGCCGCCGCGTCCAGCGCGGTCCGCGCTGTTTCGTGTGGTTCATCAACGGACCATACCCCGCGTCACCATAATCTGGAGCCCCGCGCCAATAAGCAAGCGTATCGTCCGTCACTTCCGCGAAGAGCGGATTCTTCTTGTCGCGTAGCCAAAGGAGGCGTGAGCCCGCATCCATCGGATGAAGACCGAATGTCTGCCAAGTTTCTGCATCCTGCGCAAGGATCAGCACCTTGAAGCCCTTTGTTATCTTCTTCGCAAGCGAGTCAAGCGGCATCTCATTCGCCGCGAAGCGTCCGACTATGAGTGCTTGCGCGTCACGAAGTTCGTCAAGCGAGTCGATTTTGCGATACTTAATGCCCAATGCCTTCAAGACACCCTCGCTCGTTCCCTTCGGGTCAAAAAGCGCAACCTTCTTTGCCGCGAGAGGCTCAGGCTTTGCTTTCGGATAGACCTCGACCTTCAGAGTATCCGTAAACCAAGTCTTCTCGCCTTGCTTGAATGTGAGCGTTAGGTCGAATGCCGTCTTCTTCGCGACTTCGGGTGCGGTGAAGTCAAACGGACGGAACTCCGTCTCTCCTGTTGCGACTTTTGCCGTCACAGTCTTCGTCTCGCCGTTAAAGGTCGCTGTGGCGGTGAAAACCTCTGTGCCGCGTCCATCCCAACAGAATACAGCCTGCTTAGCAATCTTCTCACCTGCGTAATAAGCGTGTGTTTTGTCGTAGTGGTCGGGCATACCTCCAATATAGCCGCAGAAGTCCTGATTGCCTAGCTGATAGTGGTCGTAGGACGGGTTCACCCACTTCGGACGCTTCCCCTTCGGCGATTCCTTAAGATTAAGGCTGTAAACACCGTCCATCAGGTAGCCGTCGCCCGCCTCTGAGCCGTAGCCCTGAAGGTTGAACCAAATATTGCCGCCGTTCAGTCCATCCGCCCTCCAACGCGAGTTAGAGTTCCAAATGAAGAGCTTCTCAAGCTCCCAGAAGTGCGGATTATGCCAAAGCGCCCGCGTCGCCGTCTTGCTACCGTGGACAGTATCCATCGACGCACCAGCCACACGATTTGTCCTTAGCCACTCCTCGGGTTCTGCCGCGTAGACCGCGTCACCGAAATACTGCGCGAGGTGCTCCGTCGCGACATACATACGGTCGCGGTCGAAGAAGGTACCAAGGTTCGGTTGCCCAACCTCAGCGCCGTGCCACGGATATGTCCCCTTCGTGCGCCACTGTGACAACCACTCCGTGCGCTCTTGGAGCGGCGTCCAGTTAAGATAAATGTTGCCGGACGAAATATCGCCGTTCGGACCGTCCGCGTGGGAATAAAAGAGGATATTCGGGTCGAACTCGCGTCCAATATCACGCGCCGTATTAATAGCCACATCATTTGCGCCCTTGCCTTCGCCCTGCCCAATGGCCTCAGGTCCAAAGTTAATATTACAAATAATCATCTGCGTAACATAACACGCGAGAAGCGACGGATGCCGCCTCAGGCGACGCAAGTTCCACTTCCAGAAGTGCCGCAACTGGTCAGCCGCCGCCTTATCATTCGCAATGTTCGACCCCGCGATATTGTTAAAGATGCCCGCCGAACAAAAGAGCCCCACGCCGCGTTCGTCTAGCGCATTCAACTTCTCCTCCTCAACAAGGGGAATCGTGTCGGTTCGATGGTTCATCGTGATGACATTGTAGCCAATATCATAGAGGAAGTCAATTCCATTCGCGTTGGTACGGAAGTCGTAGCACGTCCTTAGGCGCACCTTATGTCCGTTCATTATCAGGTTTTTGCCCTCACGCCAAATCTCACGAAAGCCAAACCGCAATGTTTCATCCGCGAGGTCGCCGACTTTCACTTCCGCCGTGTAGAGATAGGGGTCGCGAAGTTCCCAATATGTCGGGTTCTTCCACGCTTCGCCGAGCTTAAGCGCGTTGACACCGCCCTTAAGCTCAACCTTCTGGACAAGGCGCTTCACGACATTGCTCGCCGCGTCACGCACAGTGACGGAAATCGGCAATGTCTTCGCCTTCGCGTCGTCGCGACACATTACTTCAATCTCAAAGTCGATGCGTCCATTCTTAACGGATGTATTCGCGAAGATGTCCGTAATTTGCGGACCCTTACTCGCAACAATCTTCGGCACAGTGAGCGAACCAGGTTGCCACACGAAATGCGGCCACATACCACCAATCGTCCATTTTCCGTGGCTCGTACCCTCACCAGAGATTGTGTAGTAAAAACGGAGGTCATTCTTCGCGCCAGGCTTTACGAATCGCGAGAGGTCGATATTACCTCCTGGGCGCAACACCTCACCAACCTTCTCGCCATTCATAAAGACAACGACATCACAGAGGGCGAGCGTCTCGAACTCAAGGCGCACAAAGGCATTCTTCCACTCAGCAGGCGCGTCAAACGAAACCTGCTTCCAAGTGCCACCCTCCTCCCATTCAGAACGACGCGTCTTGCCCTCAGCCGCACGCCAACCATTGTTCCGCGCGGGCACAGCCTTCCACTTCGCCTCATCTGGCGCGGCAAGTGTCGCGCCCACGCGCTGGGTTTGCCAGTCAATTGCCGCGAGATCTACCTGCGGAATCGCTTCCGCAAACGCCGAAAGCGACAAAGAGAACAATAGCAACCCTACTGCCGCGCCTTTACAATTACCCGTCATTCTAAATGGATTCTTCATTTCAGTTTCTTTCTATCCTTTATATTTTTACCGCACAATGAACAGCATCCCTAACGGCATATACTCGTAGCACCCCATATCGGGCGCACTACCAATAAGGCGGTCACGGAACGCATTGCCGCTCCCATTGCGCTGTAAATCTTTCGCACCCGTCATCCACGGCAGTGTCACGCCCGCGTCACGCATCGGCGAGCGTGCGGTCGGAATCCATGTGCCCTCCTGAAACCTCGGCGGCTTCGTCGCGTCATTAATCACCGTCGCGTCATACTTCGTGGACGAATTCGGCCAGAGGTAACAGTAATGATACGCATTCGTATGCGTGGAAATGCCCGCCGTCTCGTTCGTGACGCCGTTCCAGACCTTCAGGTTGCTCGCGAAAACGCAGTTAGTTAAGACAGCAATCGGAGATCGACTGGAGAATGCCAAGTTTACGGCGTTGTCGCTACCCGACTCGTTGCGGTTGCCGACGAATGTGCAGTTCTCGATGCGGATCAAATCATCAACGGTCATATCTTTAGAGCCATCGTTGGCTCCCGCGATAATGTGAATCGCCGCGCCGCCGACGGCATAAGGATTGCCGTCTGTTGTTAACCCTCGATAAAGCTGGACATTACCCTCGAAAAGCGAATTGCGAATCTCGATGCCACCCCTAACAGTATTGAGGCACATGCCGATCGCGCCACCACCCCAGAGACCATCCGTTTGGTAGGTCGAGTTGCTGATGAACTGACAGGAGTCGACGAGGAGGTTCGTGGCGACCGCATAGCATGTGCCAACCGCGAGCCCGCCACCAGCGCCACTCGCGTAATTACCGCGAATAATGGAGTTGGAGACGACGAAACGAGCGTCCGTCGGGAGATACTTCATGACATCTGGATTCATAAGGTAGAAGAGCCCACCGCCGCGCGCGCCCTCGTCGCCATAGACACTGGATGACGTGCCCACCGCGCGATTGTCCTCGATTAGGCAGTCGCGCACCGTCAGGATGTTGACAAGTCCGTGCCCTGCGGTATTGCGCACAGTGCAAGCGCGCACAACCGTCGATGTCGCGGCGTTGCTTGTGACTTTGCCAGTGATACCAGGTCCTTCAGACCCATCGACCGTGCAGCCGATGAGCTCGCCGCCATACATCATAACTGTCCCCGCCTTGTTAGTGTTGTTCAGGAACTGGCTATCGACCACGCGGCTCGCGATGTCCATGCGCAAAGCCGAACCCAGACCATTCCCAGAGAGATGAGTACAACAAGTAATGACGCAGTTCGTGACGACCTTAATCTTTCCACTCTCCGTTGGCGCAGTGAGGGAGCCGAGATGAATACCAGAACCCAGCCAGTTTTTGGCAACTTCCGCCATTGCGTTGGTGACCGTCAGATGTGAAATGACGATTCCGTCCGCGCTCGCGGCGTTGATGCCAACATATTCGCCTTGGAAGTCGAGAACAACATCGCGCGGGTCTCCCGTCTCGCCCGTCAGCGTCAGGTCGGACTTGTTATCCATCCCCAGCGGTGATGTCATCAGATATGTACCTTTACCAAGGACGATCGTGTCACCGTTTGAGACCTTGGTGACGGCCTTGTTAGGTGTCGCGAATGGGGTATCCGCAGTAGTACCGCTATTCGAGTCACTACCTTCTGGCGAGACATACCATGTCGCCGCATTTGCCGCGAGGGAGAGGACGAGTGTCACTGCCATCGCCAGTCCAAATCTGGTCAGTATTTTCGTATTCATAGTTGTCTCCTTATTATTTAGTTTCAAGCTTATTTACCGCAGGCATTGCCGCGATTTCCTCCAATTGCCGTCCCTTCGTCTCAGGCACAAAGAAGAGTGCCCAAACAAAGTGGAAGACCATCATTACACCAAAGAACGCGAAAATCGCGGCGGGCGGCACAGCTTCCGCCGCCATTGGGAACGCGAAAGCGACAAGCGCGGCAAAAATCCAGTGCGTGAACGCGCCAAGCGCCTGCCCTTGCGCACGGAAGCGTTGCGGAAAGACTTCCGCAATTAGCACCCAAATGACCGTGCCCTGCCCCACAGCGTGCGCGGCAAGGAAAAGGAAGATGCAGGCGGCGGCGAGGGGTCCGTTACCTGCGGCAAATGACGCGGCGGCACCAAAGAGCGAGATAAGGTAGCCCGCCCCGCCCGCGAGCAATAAAGCGCGGCGTCCGATGCGGTCAATGAGCCACAGCCCCGTGAATGTCGCGGCAAAGTTGAGGATGCCGAGTCCAAAGGACGAGAGAAATGCCGCGTCGCGTCCGAGCCCTGCCAACTGGAAGATGCGCGGCGCAAAGTAGTTGACCGCATTGCATCCGCTCATCTGATTAAAGAATGCTACAAGAAATGCGAGCAGAATCGGACGCATATTCGCGCGGCACCAGAAGTGTTCGCCCTTCGCTATTCCCCTATCCCCATTAGCCCCTCTCTTTTCCCACCGAGGGCTTTCAATGAGAAACGGAGTCAGCACAACAAAGACAATCGAAGGGACAGCCTGTGCGCCGAGCATCCACCGCCAAGCATTCGCACCCAAGTCCTTCAAGAGGAGGTTCGAAGCCAAAGCGGCGAGTACACCTGTCACGATATTAAACTGGAAGAGTGCCGTAAGGCGTCCGCGACTTTCGGGCGGCGAGATTTCCGCGATATAAACGGGCGCGGCAATTGTTGAGATACCAATACCAAAGCCTCCAATCAAGCGGGCAATGATGAGTTCATAGGGGCCTTGCGCGAGGGCACTCCAGACGGCGGAAACAAGATAAAGAATGCCAACGGCTTGAAGAGTGCGTTTGCGACCAAACCGATCGGCGAGTGCCCCGCCCGCGAGAGCACCGATGACCGTGCCCCATAGCGCGGAGCTAACGACCCAGCCGTGCATTTGCCCAGAGAGAGCCCAAATGCGCTGGATATCCTGCTCCGCGCCGTTAATGACGATTGTGTCGAACCCGAAGAGGAATCCACCGAGCGCGGCAACTGTCGCTAAGAACCAAACCTTTCCGTTCGTCATATCAGTCGCCTCCTATCTCAAGTTCCTCAGGGTCGACTTCCAGCGTCATCTCGGTACCATAGGCGACATCGTCCATCTTTGGGAAGAGAAGCTCAAGCATATCGTCGGGCTGGAAGTGCTTCGGCTTGGTCTCGGGGTGCGGATAGTATATCAACCCCGCGACACGGGTTCCGTCGGGGAGAATGCGCCAAACATGGAAGAACGAGAAGGTTTCCGCTGGATCAACAGGATGCCACTTAACGAGTGGGAATGTCCACGGAGCGCGAACGACCTTGTAGTGCCGCGGCGCAATAGAGACATTCAGCGTACCAGGATAATAAGGCGCGAGGTCTAACCCGAGCTTCTTGAAGTAGGGTGCCTGCATCCGAAGCGTTCCGCCTGGGAAAGAGGGGTCGCCATTTAGCCCAGATGCCACACGGTGTCCCTGAATGATAGTTGCCTTAAACTCTACTCTCGCATTCATTCTCTCAACCTCTTTCCTTAGGAAACAAAATAGCATTACGCACATCGCATTCCTTCAACGGAAAACAATGTGCACCAAAGCGTGTAGAAACTGCCGCGCCAATTACCGCGTAGAGGCTCTCTACAGCGTCTTTACAACGAGGGGGGGGGTACTTGGACGCAAACGGCGATGCCTAGGCGCGTCCTGACGCGTCCTAGTGAGGCGTTCTGAACCTTGCGCGAAAAGCGCAAAGTTCTTGCTCCGTTTCTCATCCTCTGCATATTCATAGTCAATATGTGATCCTCAAGTGACCCCTATTCTCCCTAGTGCCACTCAAGTTTACATTTAACATTATACCATATTTTCCCTTCCCTGTACATCCCCCCTACGGGGGAAGCCAAAAATTTTCTCACCCCCCACTTTTCTCACCTTTCATCTCACCCGAGAGACGCAATGTTCGCAGAGAAAAATTGAGGGCGGCTCGTGCGGGTGTCGCCCGACCCGTCGTTGCGCGGTCTCGTACCGCCTTTCGCGCTTAGACAAGAAACTTCGTTTAGTCAGCCCTGCCTAGACAAGGTCTGTGGTTGCGTACGAGTGTCACTCTTACGGCGGCGAGCCGCTCCACTCCTCTCGTGCAACCCCCGCCCCTCG
>CAVLAC010000069.1:0-11628 GCA_963661055.1 bacterium
TCTTCACGAAAGAGACGATGCAGAAGTATCTTTCGAAGGAGACCTGCAAGAAGTTGATGGCTACAATTGACGGCGGTCAGCCGCTCGATCCTTCCATTGCGGGCGAAGTTGCTCACGCGATGCGCCACTGGGCGATGGATCGTGGTGCGACCCATTATACGCACTGGTTCTTGCCGCTCACAGGTTCGACCGCTGAGAAGCACGATGCCTTCCTTGAGATTATCGATGGCAAGCCTGTGCAGGCGTTCTCTGGTAAGAACTTGATTGTTGGCGAGCCGGATGCTTCGAGCTTCCCCTCGGGCGGCATTCGTTCCACTTTCGAAGCGCGTGGCTACACGGCGTGGGATCCGACTTCGCCTGCCTTCATTAAGCGTCACGGCAATGGTGCAACGCTCTGCATCCCGACCGCATTCTGTGCGTATACGGGTGAAGCGCTCGACCAGAAGACTCCGCTTTTGCGTTCGATGCAGTACCTGAGCGCGGCAACAAAGCGGTTGATGAAGTGCTTTGGTAAGGAAGAAGAGAAGGTCACGATTACCCTCGGGCCGGAACAGGAATACTTCCTCATTGATAAGTCCTATTATCTCGCGCGTCCTGACCTCGTGATGACGGGACGGACCCTCTTTGGTGCGCCTTCCGCCAAGCATCAGCAGCTCGAAGACCACTACTTTGGTTCTATCCGTAACCGCATTCTGAACTTCATGAATGAGGTTGAGACGGAACTTTGGAAGCTCGGCATTCCCGCTAAGACGCGGCACAACGAAGTCGCGCCTGCCCAGTTCGAACTCGCGCCGATGTTTGAGGAACTGAACCTCAGCTGTGACCACAATATGCTGATTATGGAAGTCCTCCGTCAGGTCGCCGACCGTAATGGGTTTGTCTGCCTCCTCCACGAGAAGCCGTTCGCGGGTATCAATGGTTCGGGCAAGCACAATAACTGGTCCGTCGCCTATGGCAAGACCAACTTGCTCAATCCTGGCACTGACCCGCACCAGAACGCCATCTTCTTGACAACGCTTTGCGCGGTCATCGAGGCGGTTGATAAGCACGCGGATCTCGTCCGTGCCTCTGTGGCAACGGCGGGCAACGACCATCGTCTCGGTGCGAACGAAGCGCCGCCTGCGGTCATCTCGATTTATCTTGGCGACCAGCTCGCGGATGTCATTGCGCAGCTCGAGAATGGTGAGCCCAAGCACTCGAAGCACGCGGGGCAGATGCGCATTGGCGTGGATACGCTGCCTGTCCTCCCGAAGGATGCGACGGACCGTAACCGTACTTCGCCGTTCGCCTTCACGGGCAACAAGTTCGAGTTCCGTGCGCCTGGCTCTTCGGCGAGTTGCTCGGGTCCGAATGTCATCCTCAACACGATTGTGGGCGAGGCGATGAACCGCATTGCGGGCGAACTCGAGAAGGCGGGAGTCTGCGGCAAGGTTGAACCTGGCAAGCATTCGCCTGAGTTCCACTCGGCGCTCCAGAAGATTCTGCAGGCGATTGTGAAGGCTCATAAGCGCATCCTCTTCAATGGCGACGGCTATAAGTCTGATTGGCTTACTGAAGCGGCGAAGCGTGGGCTCCCGAATGCCGCGACGACTCCTGAGGCGCTCAAGGCGTTTGCGCTTAAGGAAAATGTCGAGATGTTCGAGAAGGCGGGTGTCTTCAGTGCACGCGAACTCGCGTCCCGCGAAGAAATCGCGAGCGAGGAATATGTGCAGAAGATCCTTATCGAAGGCAATTGCGCACTCGATATGGCGCGCACCCTCATCGCCCCTGCCGCGAAGGCGGAGTACCTCGAGACCCTAAAGGCGTGCGCCAAGGCGGATAAGTGTTCCGTCGCGGCGGGCACGAGCGCGCTGCGCGACTCGGTCATCCGTCTCGGTGTTGGCTTGGATGCCATCAAGACGCAGTGCACAGATCTCGAGGATGCCATCGAGAAGAAGGATACGACCGCGATTCTGACCGCGATGGTAGCCCTGCGCACGACCGTCGATAATCTCGAAAAGATCGTGGCGGACGATAAGTGGCCCTTGCCGAAGTACCGGGAGATGCTCTTCCTGTACTAATTCGGAAAGGTCACGAGAAATGTCCGATTCGATTAAACACGAATGCGCGGTTACGCTCCTCCGCTTGCGGAGGGGCGCCGCGTTTTATCGCGAGACCTACAATGCCGCCGACTATGGCGGCACGAAGCTCTCGCTTCTTCTTGAGAAGCAGCATAATCGCGGACAGGATGGCGCGGGTGCCGCGGCACTTTCTCTGAGTCCAACCGCTGGTTCCCCCGCTTACCAAATTATGAAATCCGCATCGGCAACCCCGCTTGCGGATTTGCTGTCCCTTATAGGCAAACGCCGCGCCACGGATGAGACACTCTTCCTCGGACACCTGCGCTACGCGACTTATGGGAAGGGCGATGAGAGCTTTTGCCATCCGTTTGTACACAAAGCGACGCGGCTAAAACGGACCCTCTTTTTGGCGGGCAACTTCAATCTCACAAATACGAAGGAGCTCTTTGAGGCTTATGTGTCGCTTGGGAAGTTCCCTGAATCTCAGGCGGACGGCTACCTCATTTGTGAATGGCTCGCCTCTGAAATGCTCCGCGTCGAAATGCTGGGTGTCGAAGATCGCGGCGAAGTGCTTGTTGCCGCGCTTAAGTCCCTTTTGCCGCGCTTAGACGGAGCTTTCACGCTCTGCGGCATGACGGGTGACGGATGGAGCTTTGCCGTTAGAGATTCGCACGGAATCCGTCCTGGCTTCTACTATGTGGACGATAATGTCGCGGTCGCGGCATCCGAAAGACCCGCCATTCAGGCGGCATTTGACTGTGCGACCGAAGTCGTGAAGGAACTTGTGCCTGGCGAGGCGATGATTGTTTCGCCTGATGGCATTGTCTCTTTTGAGAAGATACTGGAGCCCGCCGAAAAGCGCAGTTGTGTCTTTGAGCGTATTTACTTCTCGCGTGCAAATGATGCGGAAATCCACCAAGAGCGCAAGCAACTGGGTATGGAACTCGCGATTCCGCTCTTGAAGACGATAAATTACGACTTTGAGCATACTTTCTTTAGTTATATCCCCAATTCCGCGCAGGTGGCGTTCCACGGACTCCTCTCCGCTTTGTGGACAGAAGGGCTTGCCGAGGGTCGTGAGGTGCGGTTTGGGCAAATCGCGGTGAAGGACGCGAAGTTTCGTACCTTCATTGCGGACGCGGCGGCGCGGCGCGAATTCTATAAGCATGTTTATGATGTCACCTATGGCTTGGTGAGACCTGGCGTAGATACGCTCGTGGTGCTCGACGACTCAATTGTGCGCGGCAATACGATGCGCAATGCGATTCTGCCAATGCTTGATAGACTTGGCCCTAAGCGTATCGTGGTCGCGTCCTCCGCACCGCCCATTTGCTTCCCCGATTGCTACGGAATCGATATGTCCACGCTCGGGGAACTTGTCGCGTTTCGTGCCCTCGTCAATCTCGTGGGGGCAGAAAATCTGACTCCTGAGAGCGATTTGCGCGAACTTTATGCCAAGTTCTCGCTGCAGGAGCTCTCGGCGGAAATCGCACGGCTTTTGAAGCCCGAGGGTATGAAGGCGGAAGTCGATGTCGTCTTTCAGACGAACGAAGCCTTGCGCCGCGCCTGCCCAACTTCCACGGGTGACTGGTACTTTACAGGGAATTATCCGACCCAGGGCGGCTTTCGCGTCCTCAAGCGGTCGCTTGCCAATTATCTCGCCAAACGCGAAGGGCGCTCGTACTAAGTTACGGGTTTTGCCTATGCGTGGCGGCGAAAATATGGTATAATATTCCCTGTTATGTGGAACTATTCAGATAAAGTGCTTGACCACTTTCGCAATCCGCGGAATGTGGGTAAGTTAGAGAATCCCGACGGCACGGCGACGGTTGGGTCGCTCGCGTGTGGCGATGCTTTGCAATTTCAATTCAAACTTGATGAGAACGGACGCATCAAAGAGGCGAAATTCCAGACTTTTGGGTGCGCGAGTGCTATTGCGTCCAGCTCAGCCCTGACCGAGATGGTCATTGGCAAGACGCTGGAAGAGGCGAAAAAGATTACAAATAAGGATATCGCCGACTACCTCGGAGGGCTCCCGCCTCAGAAAATGCACTGCTCGGTTATGGGACGCGAGGCAATGGAAGCCGCGATTAAGAATTATGAAACGGGCAAGAATACGGACCGCAATCTCGAAGACACCGTCCTTTGCACCTGCTACAATGTGAGCGAGAACGAAGTTCGCCGCGTTATTACGGAAAATGGTCTTACCACCGTTGAGGAAGTGACGAACTACACGAAGGCGGGCGGTGGCTGTGGTCGCTGTAAGGGACAGATTCAGGCAATTCTAGACGAAATTAATGGGGCGGCGAAGTGAAGATTGGTTTTGATAACGAGAAGTACCTGCGCGAGCAGTCCGCAGAAATCCGTAAGCGAGCCGAGCAATATGATAAGCTCTATTTGGAGTTTGGCGGCAAGTTAATGAACGATAATCATGCCGCACGGTGCTTGCCGGGCTATGATTCGAATGTGAAACTTCGCCTCCTGCAGAGCCTCGGCGACCAGGCGGAACTCGTCCTTTGCATTTATGCGGGCGACATTGAGTCCAAGAAGAAGCGTGCGGACTATGGTACGACTTACGAAGAGGAAACTCTCAAGTTAATCGCCGCGATGAAGGAGTACGGGGTCTCCGTTCGCGGCGTTGTTATTACCCGCTTTGACGGACACCCCACTGCGCGCGACTTTGCGAAGACTCTCGAGGACGCTGGAATCAATGTCTTTTATCATTATCCGATTAAGGGCTATCCGAATGACCTCGACACGATTGTGAGCGACTCGGGCTACGGGCGCAATGATTACATCCCAACCGAGAAACCGATTGTGGTTGTGACGGGACCTGGTCCTGGTTCGGGCAAATTCGCAACCTGCCTTACGATGCTCTATCATGAGGTGAAGCGCGGATGTCGCGCGGGATATGCGAAGTTTGAGACTTTCCCCGTTTGGGATTTGCCGCTGATGCACCCGTTGAATGTCGCGTATGAAGCGGCAACACTGGAACTCAAGGACGAGAATCAGATTGACCCGCACCACTTCCTCGCCTATGGGGAAATCCGCGTCAATTACAACCGCGATGTGGAGGCGTATCCGATTCTGCGGGAGATTTGGGAACGGATGATGAAGGCTCCGTGCCCCTACAAGAGCCCGACGGATATGGGCGTTAATCGTCTTTCGCGCGGCATTGTGAACGATGTGGTCGTGCGTGCCGCGAGCCGCGAGGAGTGCGAGCGGCGGTATGAGCGCGTCAAGGCAGACTTCGACGCGGGCAAAGCCGATATGGGAATGCTCGCGCGGGCGCTGACCGTGATGGCAAAAGCCGACTAACACTAATGCCCGCAAATATGGTATAATATTAAGCACCGATTTCAACAAAGGATAATTCACAATGAATGATGACTTCATGGTATTCTCGGGCACGGCAAATTTGCCGCTTGCCGAAAAGGTTGCGTCCTATCTCGGAAAGCCCCTTAATAAAATCGATATTAAGCACTTCCCAGATGGCGAAACATTCTGCCAGATTATGGAAGGCGTGCGCGGACGCGATGTCTTCGTGATTCAGTCGGGCTCGCCCGTGCCGAATGAAGCGTATATGGAGCTCTTCATTATTATGGACGCTCTTAAGCGTGGTTCTGCCGCACGCATTACGGCGGTGCTCCCTTATTATGGCTATGCGCGCCAAGACCGCAAGGATCAGCCGCGTGTGCCGATTACAGCGCGTCTTATCGCGAACTTGCTCACGGCGGCGGGCGCGGACCGCGTCCTTACCCTCGACCTGCACGCGAATCAGATTCAGGGCTTCTTCAATATTCCTCTCGACCAGCTTCACGCTGAGCCCGTCATTCTGAAGTACATCCGTGATATGCACTTCCAAAAGCCGATTGTCGTCTCGCCCGATACAGGCGGGGCTAAGACGGCATATAGCTACAGCCGTAAGCTCAAGACGGGGCTCGCCATTGTCGCGAAACAGCGTACGGGCGACTCGACGGTGGACGCCTTCAGCGTCGTCGGCGATGTGAAGGACTGCGATGTCATTATGATTGACGATATGACGGCGACGGGCGGAACACTTTCCGCCGCGGCGAAGATGTGCCGCGATTCGGGTGCCCGTAGCATCCACGCGTTCGTCTCGCACTTCCCGCTCACCGCGAAGGGCGAAGAGCGTCTCATGAAAGAGACTCAGCTCGATGAACTCGTCGTCACGGATACCATCCCGCTTCGCAAGGGCTTCGACCCCGCGAAGTTGCCGTTTAAGCTCACGCAGCTCTCGGTTGCCCCGCTCATCGGAGAGGCGATTAAGCGCATTCACGGCAACGAGTCCATTAACGACCTCTTCAACCACGAATAACCTCGTGCCCGCAATGAAAATCGTTGTGGGACTTGGCAATCCTGGCGCACAATACGCCAATACGCCGCACTCGATTGGTTTCGAGGCGGCGGATTCTATTGCCCGCGAGATGGGGGCGGACTGGGAATTTAAAAAGGCGGAAAATGCGCTTCTCGCACGCGGCACTTGGGAAGGGGAGCGCGTCCTTCTAATTAAACCCCAGACCTTTATGAATCTCTCGGGACAAGCCGTCGCCCCCCTCATTAAGTATGCGAACGCGACCGCGGCAGATCTCGTCGTCATTCAGGATGATATTGACCTGCCTGTTGGGAAATTGCGCATAAAGAAGGGCGGCTCGTGCGGCGGACATAATGGTATTCGTAATATCATCGAACGCCTGGGCACAAGCGACTTCGTGCGCATAAAGATTGGCGTAGGCAAAGATAAGTCAAATGTCATTGGCTATGTGCTCGGCAAGTTCAGCCCCGAAGCGCGGCAGATTATGGATGAGGCCGTGCCCGCGGCTGTGGCGGCTACGGAACTCTGCCTCAAGTTGGGTGCGGATAAGGCGATGAACGCTTATAACGGATGGCAAGCGCCGCGTTTAGGCGAGAAAGAAGGGTAAAATGAGAGATTTAAGCGAGATTTTAACGGAAGTCAACGGCAAAATCGCTAAAGCCTGTGCGAAGGTCGGACGCAATCCCGAGGAAGTGGAGATTGTTGCCGTCACCAAAACCCACGGAGCCGAAGTCGTGGACGAGGCATATGACGCGGGGCTCACGCTGATTGGCGAGAATAAGGTGCAAGAAGCCACGTGGAAGAAAGCCGCCGCGAAGGCGGGTCCCTCTTGGCATCTAATCGGACACCTCCAGAGCAACAAAGTCCGCGCGGCACTTGAACTCTTTGATGTTATTCATTCCGTCGATAGCCTCAAACTTGCTGAGCACATCAATCGTGTGGCGGACTCCCTAGGCGTGAGCCCACGAATTCTTTTAGAAGTCAATGTCTCGGGCGAGAAGTCCAAGAGCGGAATGCGTCCCGAGGAAGTTGAGGGAACCCTCGCGGCAATTATGCAGGATTGTCCGCGTATCACCGTCGAGGGGCTTATGACGATGGCACCTTTCTCGGAGAATAAGGAAGATGCCCGCCCCTATTTTCGGCAGCTGAGAGAATTGCGGGATAATCTTGAGCAGAAGCTCGCAATTGGGCTCCCGCGACTCTCTATGGGTATGAGCGGAGACTACGAAGTCGCCGTCGAAGAAGGCGCGACTTGGGTGCGCCTAGGGACGGTTCTCTTTGGTGAAAGACCAAAGATTAAATCGGTTCGCGCCACCTCAGACGATGAAAGTATCCCCAGCGGCGGCCTCGACTCCTATTCTGGCGCCGGTCCCACCGTCAAAGTCCTTGATTAACTTCAATTCAACTAAAAAAGGAAACTACAATGAAGAAGGTAGGTATGTTTTGTGTGGCTCTTGCACTTCTGGGGGAAGTGGGGGCTGGGTTTGCTGCTGAAGAGCGGCGGATTTCCCTCACAGAGTTCCGTGACCGCGCCGAGGCGGCGTGGATTGGACAAATCGCGGGTGTTTGCTGGGGATGGCCTACCGAATTTCGCTTCAACGGAGTCGTTGTTCCTGAAGATAAAGTGCCCGAATGGACGCCTGAACTAATCAATGAAGCCTTTGGTCAAGACGACCTTTATGTGGAAATGACCTTCTTGCGCACACTCGAGCAGTACGGGCTCAATGTTGACATCAAGCAGGCAGGTAAGGACTTTGGCAACTCGAAGTATCCGTTGTGGTGCGCGAATAAGGCGGCGCGGGATAATTTGCAGAAGGGCATTCCCGCGCCTGATTCGGGGCATCCCAAGAACAACAAGTGCGGCAATGATATTGACTACCAAATTGAAGCCGACTTCGCGGGTATCATCTCGCCTGGTATGCCTAACTCGGTGATTGCGCTGGGCGAGAAGTTCGGACGCATTATGAACTATGGCGATGGCGTTCTGGGCGGAATCTTCATGGGCGCGATGTATGCCGAAGCCTATTTCTCGACCAATATCACGGATATCATCAACGCGGGTCTCGCGGCAATTCCTGCCGCGTCCGATTATGCGGAAGTCGTGCGCTCGGTAATTGCGTGGCACGCGGAAGACCCCTTGGATTGGCAGAGTTGCTACAAGAAAATGCAGGCGAAGTACCGTCCGAATGGCAAGTTCATTTGGCGCGATACGAATGGTAATATCGATGTGCGTATTAATGGCGCCATTGTCGTTATGGGGCTTCTTTATGGCAACGGAGACCTCGCGGAGACAATGCGCATTGCTATGCGCGGCGGATATGACTCGGACTGCAATCCGTCTTCTGCAGGCGGCGTTATCTTCGCGACAAAGGGCTACCGCAATTTGCCCGCTACCTACACTGAGAAGCTCATCCGTAAGGATAAGAAGTTTGACTTTACGGACTATGATTTCACGGGGCTAATGGCTGTAACGGAGAAACTTGCGCGCGAAATAGTCGTTCAGCAAGGCGGACGCATTGAGAAAGACGCGGAAGGAGCCGAGTGGTTCGTCATCCCTTGCAAAGCACCGCAAGTGCCCGCTTATACGCCTACTTGGGAGGCGACCCCCGAGTCGTGGGAGGGCAAGTGCGTCGTCTTCCTCGGCGATTCGATTACCGATAAGCATCATATCGGATGCCAGACCAATTATTGGGGCTTCCTCGCTGAGCGTATGGGCTTTACGGCGCATGTCTATGGTATTAACGGACAGCAAGCAAATCAGATTCCGCAGCAACTCGCCAAGGCGAAAGAGGAACTCGGCAATAATGTGGACACCATCTTCGTGTTTATTGGCACAAACGACTTCAATGGCAATGTGCCGCTCGGGACGGCGTTCAATGTCGTGAAGGAAACGGTTGACCGCAACGGAAAGCCCACGGAACTCCTTAAGCGGGAGATGGAATTGGGGAATTCGTTCTGGGGACGCATGAACAAGGCTCTCCGTGCAATTAAGACGACCTATCCGAAGGCGCAGGTGATTGTGCTTACGCCGCTCCATCGCGGCTACGCGGAGTTTGGTCCGAAGAATATCCAGCCCGATGAACGGTACGCGAATGAACTCGGGCTCTTCATTGATGACTATGTGAAGGTGGTCCGTGAGGCTGCGGCACTTTGGAGCTCGCCCGTCATCGACATTTATGCGGAAGGGGGGCTGTTGCCCAATGAATCCGCTTATGATTCGTGCTTTGCACGCGGCGGAAAGGGCGATTCGCTACATCCGTCGACTGAGGGACACGAACGGCTCGCCCGCGTCATTGAGGCACGCCTAAGGGCAATTCCCCCAACCTTCAAGTAAGCGGTTAGTTTATAACCACAGATTTACACGGATTATCACCGATCGGTAGGGGGCGCAGTCCCTTCCGCCCCGTTATTAAGGAATACATAGAGGGTTGAGATGAATAAGGATCTACAGCAACTAATCAAATCTGGCGAGTCTTCGACGGTGCAATTCAAGGAGCGCATTATTGATAAATACGATGTTGCCTGTGAAATCGTCGCGTTTTGCAACTCTCACGGAGGCAAGTTGCTCGTTGGTGTAAGGGACAAAACAGGAGAGATAAACCCGCTATCTTATTTTGAAGTACAAGTAACAACTAATCTTCTAAGCGCCATCGCCTCTGAGAATGTCGTACCTTCTATTCTCATCGAGATTGAGACGGTGTCCGTGAAGGGCGGCAGCCTCGTTGTTATCACGGTAAAGGAAGGTCCGAATAAACCCTATCACGACAATAAGGGCATTGTCTGGGTGAAGAATGGGGCTGATAAACGGAAGGTCTTTGATAATGCCGAACTCGCTGAGATGATGACGGAATGCGGCAACTTCGCTCCCGATGAAGCAACTGTGAAGGGCGCGACGGTCGAAGATTTGGACGAGAATGCTCTCAAAGTATTCTTCAGCAATCGCTTTGAGAAGGTATTGGAGCAGAAAGGCTTGCTCGGCGCGGCACTAAAAGAAACGCCCATTAACAAGATTTGTGCTGCCATTGCTCAGGGACACGACTGCGAGAAGATTCTGCGAAATTTGCGCTTTATCCGTCCCGATGGCTCTTTGACTGTCGCGGCACTGCTTCTCTTTGGCAAGTATCCCCAAAGATGGTTGCCAGTTATGACCGCTAAGTGCATTTGCTTCGCGGGCAATGACCTCGGCGGAAAGGTCTTTCGCGATAAGGTAAATGACGCGGATATGGAAGGCAACTTGCTACATCAGTACCAAACGATAATGGATTTCTTTACGCGCAATTTGCGGAATGTTCAGGTTAAGCCCGAGTTCAATAGCCCAGGGAAGTTGGAGATTCCTTATAGTAGCCTCGTTGAGTTTACGGTAAACAGCCTTGTACACCGTTCTTTGAACATCAAAGCCCCTGTGCGTATCTTCATCTTTGATAACCGCGTTGAGATACATAGTCCTGGCGCATTGCCCAATGGGCTCACCATTGATGACATAAAGGCGGGCACTTCTCTGCCGCGGAATATGTTCCTTTTCAGTAATGCCATTTATCTGCTCCCTTATACGGGTATAGGTAGCGGCATTACGCGGGCACTCAATGAGACGGCAAATGTGACTTTTACAAATAACACAAGGGCAGAAGAGTTTGTCGTTACATTCCCGAGAGAGGAAGCCGCAGACTTAGACACCGACTTAGTTACCAAACTTAGTTACTTAGACACTGACTTAGACACTAAAACAGGCGACTTAGACACTCAAAAACGCGACTTAGTTACCAAGATAAACGCAGAAAAAGGCGACACAAATGTCAAGAATGGTAAGTTAAGTGCGAAAAATGCTGACTTAGTTACCAAACTTAGTTACTTAGACACTGACTTAGACACAAAAGATGGTTTAGTGAAGCAACTGAAAGACCTTCTTAATTTCTGTACTGTTCCACGAACCGCCGCAGAGATAATGAAGCGTCTTGGAATATCAAATCAAACGAAGAATCGTGAACGGTATATTACCTCTCTCGTTACGGCGGGGTATTTGCGGATGACGAATCCTGAGAATCCTAAGGCGAGCAATCAGAAATACCAGCGTACGAATAAGCAATGAGGGAGGGGTGAGATGATTTTCTTAGACAGGATTAACAGGATGGACAGGATTTTGTGGGGCGGGCTTTTAGCCACAGATTTCACGAATTGATTGGTAGGGCGGGAGATGCGCCGAAGAAGCTCTGCTTCGAAGGGTAGGTTGCCGAA
>CAVLAC010000070.1:0-11138 GCA_963661055.1 bacterium
ACATTTCTGTCCGTGCACCTAACCGCTTGGACGCACGAGGCGCGGCGAATCCGCCGCCCCGCGTCCGCCCGTCTCACTCCGCTCAACGCTCGCCCACCCCTCCCGCTCCTCACCTGCCGTCTCTCTTTGCTTCGCCCGATTTACGATTTTTATGGTTACTTTTACGGCGGGCAAGGGACTGCCCGCCCTACCTATCCGTGCCAATCCGTGAAATCCGTGGTTGAATTGTACCAAACGGTTATAGGCGGCGAGGGGCGGGCGACACCCGCACGAGCCGCCCACCATTTCAATCGCGCAAAGCCTTTGCGTCCCCTTTGCGTCAAAACCTTCGCGCTCTTTGCGTTGAAAACTCGTACACACGGACGCGGCGGCGCGCATCCCGCACGGCTTATTCCTCGATTGGTAAGGGGACGGTGGGGAGTCCGAGCGAGCGCAGGGTTTTATTGTGCTTCTCCCACGCTTCCATAACCTCCAGCGGATCTTTCTTGCGCAGGAGATTGAACTTCGTGTTGATGGAATCCTGAATACCTTTCTCGGTGCGGCACCGCTCACAGCAGAGGTCGATATAGTCGATAAGAGTTCCGCCCGCCGCGAGGTAGGCGCGCATTTCGGCTTTCATTCCGTTAACCATGCGTTTCATCTTACGGAGCTCTTCCGTATCGTCCTTGGCGAGGGGAATGAACTTTGGGGAGATGGCGACGACGACATTCGAGGGGCAATCGCAGACCACGCCTGGAATGGCGTGCCGCGCGAGAAAGGCGTCGCCCTCATCCTTGAAAGTGTCGCGCCAATCATTGGCGGCGAGGCGTTGGATGGTTGCCGCGTCTCCATAAAGTGCCGCGCGGATGGCTGTAGGTTCGGGGGTGGAGAAGTAATGAAGCGCCAAAAGTGCCGCGATGAGCGCGAGGGAGAGTACGACAATGGTCGTCCAGCGTTTCCACGCGAGCGGATTCTTGCCTACTACCTTATAAGGCTTGATATTTGCCTTACGAAGCTGTGCGTAAGCATCATCGCGGCTCTTGGCGGTGATCCATCCGTCGAGATTCTCGTTTTTGCTAGACTGATAGTAGTAGTGGTACTTCATTGTTTTACGCTTCTTGCGGGGCGGAAGGGACTCCGCCCCCTACCTTGCGGGGCGGAAGGGACTCCGCCCCCTACCTTGCGGGGCGGAAGGGACTCCGCCCCCTACCTTGCGGGGCGGAAGGGACTCCGCCCCCTACCTTGCGGGGCGGAAGGGACTCCGCCCCCTACCTTGCGGGGCGCAAGGGACTGCGCCCCCTACCGCGCACGGGGACGGACGGGTTTTTGCCCGGGCGCAATCTTGATGGGGCTTGAGGGGTCCTCGCTCTTTTGAGCCTTAATCTCTTCCCAAATCACCTTCTGATATTCGTTGGTGGGCGCGGGGGCGATACCTTGCATACAGGCACTGCGGTAGGTCATGCGCGTTGCGGGCTTTACGCCAATCTCAGGCAGGTGATTCATCAGCGCGGTCATCGTGTCGATTCCGTAGTTCTCGCCCACAATCTTATCGAGGTCGGCGGCGGACTGTGCGGACTGCAAAGGCGAATTCTTGAATTGCGACTTCGCGCCTGTGAAGACGATAGAA
Organism: bacterium; assembly: GCA_963661055.1. Classification (GTDB taxonomy): domain Bacteria; phylum Verrucomicrobiota; class Kiritimatiellia; order RFP12; family UBA1067; genus UBA1067. Next base: position 1,607 of record CAVLAC010000070.1, read on the forward strand.
GAGACGCGGACAAACTCCTTCTTGAAGCGCGTTTTGAGCTTCGCGTCGTCCGCCCCCTCTTTGAGTGGGGCGACATTGACGATACCCCATCCGTCCTCAATGGCGACGAGGGACATTGGGAGCGCGGGGTCTTCCACGAGATAGACGGCGGCGGGTGCGCCTACTTTCTCACGGACGCTTTTCGCGGTTTCGAGCGAGAAGGTGGCGTCCTCAACGGCGACATTCACATTACGTGCAAGGCGGCTGAGCATTGTCACATTCTCGTTGATGGTCTCAAGCGGAATGGTCTTTTGTGCATTGAGAACGGCGATTTTGCCTGTGCCTGGAAACTCAATAAAGCCGCCCGTATGTTTACGCCGCGCTTCGGCACGCGCCGCCTTTTGTTCGGGGGTCAGGGGTTGCTTCTTGGCGGCGGCATCTTCCGCCGCGAAACCTGCGAGGCAAAGTGCCGCGAGGCTGAGGGTGAATAGTAGCTTTTTCATAGTATTTGTTCTCCTTTAAAGGGGTTATTGTTCAAGGCTGATGCCGTAGCGTTTCAGAACGCGCTCAGGGATGATGGCGGGCTTAATGCCTTTTTCTTCCAATTGCTGATTGGCGCGTTCAAGGAAGTCCAGCGCGAGGTCGGGCTCTTCCTTGAGGATTTGCATAGCCTGAGAGCGCACAAGAGACCGTTCCTTATATGCCGCCTGCAATTCGGAATGGTAGTAGGCGAGGAACTCCTGAGGGTCGCCGCCTTTCTCAAGGAACTTACGGAGCTCTTGCTTCGCGAAGTCCACGGTGCGTTTAGCGTCCGCCGCCTTCTCGGAGTCCGTCTCATAGACGGCGTTTGTGATATTGAGAATGTCCTCGATATGCACATAGTCGAAGTTGGAGATATTGGGGAGGGGTGGTGGCATATCGCCGACTTCCGTTGTAAAGATCCAGCCCATGACCTGCTCGAGTCCCGTGCGGAAGGTGCGGTTAGTGGAGCCCTCGGGGATGGGAGTCGCGGCAAGTTTCTTTTCCATAACCTCGAGCCGCTCTTCGGCGGAGAGTCCCTTCATCTGTTGGCGAAGGGACGGCTCTTTCGTGGGCTTCGTCTCTTTTGTCTCCGCCTTGGGCGGTGCGGGTGGTGGTGGCGTAGGTTTCGCCTTGGGTTTCGGACGCGCCGCCGCAGGCTCTGGGGCGAGGGGAAGTTCGCCTTTGGGGGCGATGAAATGCCAGACGGCAATAGCGAGTCCAGCGGTGATGAGACCCGCCAAAACGCCGCGCCAAATGGTCGGACGCGGAGGCTCTTTGGGGGTCGCCTCCGAATTATTCTTACTATAGGTAGATTTCATACCTAAGATTTTACCACATTTTTGCCTTTCTGTGAAGGGGGTATTTGCAAAAAGTTGCATTTTTCTTCTTTAGATATGCTTTGGGAGCCTTCTCGGCGGTCTTTACATATTATGTAGGTTTTACATTTTCTGCTATACAGAAAACGGCACGGAGGGCGGATTTGGGGTGCAAACGGGGCGTGAATGGGTATTTGGCACGCTTTCTGCTTTATATTTGCGTGAAGGATAGTATAGCAATATGGAAACTGAGCAGCATCAGCGGAGCCTCTACAGCTCCAAGTTTGAGCACGACGCGTGTGGCGTTGGGCTAGTGGCGAATTTGAACAATGTGGCGACGCGGGAAGTCGTGAAGGCGGGTTTGACCGTGTTGAAGCGGCTTATGCACCGCGGCGCGACGGGCAATGACCCCGAGACAGGCGATGGCGCGGGTCTCCTCGTGCAGATTCCCGATGGGTTCTTCCGCAAGATTATGCCGAACTTGCCCGAGAAGGGTGCGTATGGTATCGCGATGGTGTTTGGCGCGGTCGGCGAAGAGAAGGTGTTTGAGGATGCCGTCGCGGCAAATGGTGCGCAGGTACTCGGCTGGCGCGATGTGCCCGTCGTGCCCCAGGCGGTCGGGCCGGTCGCCCGTAGTGTTCTGCCGCGTATCCGCCAACTCTTTGTGGCGAACGCCGATGAACGCAAGCTCTATGTAATCCGCCGCGATATCGAAAAAACACTCAAAAGCGGCTATATCTGCTCCTTCTCCACGCGTACTATAGTATATAAGGGACTCCTCCTCGCCACACAAGTGGAGGCGTTCTACCCTGACCTCGCGGATGAAACCTTCATTTCCGCTATTGCGCTCGTTCACCAACGCTATTCGACGAACACTTTCCCGACTTGGGAATTGGCGCATCCGTTCCGTATGCTTGCCCATAATGGTGAAATCAACACCCTCAAGGGCAATTTGAATGCACTCAAGGCGCGCGAGAAGTCCCTGTTCTCTCCGCTCTTTGGTAAGGATATGAAGAAGATTCTGCCGCTCATTCGCGAGGGGCAGAGTGACTCCGCGTCACTTGATAATATGTTTGAGCTTCTGGTCGCCTCTGGACGCGACCCCGCCCACGCGATGTTGATGCTTATGCCGCAAGCGTGGGGCGCGAAGTACCATATGGGGCAAGATGTGCGCGGCTTCTATGAATATCACTCGGCTTTGATGGAGCCGTGGGATGGTCCTGCCGCCGTCGCTTTCACGGACGGTATCTCGGCGGGCGCGGCACTTGACCGCAACGGACTTCGCCCTGCACGCTGGACTTTGACGCGCGGCAATCTCTTCATTTTGGCTTCTGAAACGGGTGTCGTGGATATTCCGCCAGACCAAATCGTGCGGCACGGGCGGCTTCGTCCAGGCTCGATGGTCTATCTCGACCTCATCAACCACCGCATTCTCGATGACGCGGAAATCAAGACGCGCTATGCACGGCGGCGTCCGTACCGCCGTTGGGTGGAAGAGAACCGCATTGCGGTTCAAGGACTTTTCACGGAAATTGTGCCGTCCGCCGTGCCGGGCGACCTCCTGCGTCGACAGCGGCTCTTTGGTTATACGGATGAGGATTTGGAACTCATCATTGACCCAATGGCTGAGACAGGCAAGGAACCCGTCGGCTCGATGGGCAACGATGCCGCGCTCCCCGCGCTTTCCCAGAAACGGCGGACGCTTTTCGACTACTTCCATCAGCTTTTTGCGCAGGTGACGAATCCGCCAATTGACCCGATTCGTGAGGAACTCGTGATGTCCCTCATGACCTATATTGGCAATTTGGGCAACATCCTCGAGGAGACCCCTGAACATGCGCGGCTTATTAAGCTCCGTCGCCCTGTGTTGACGGACGATGAATTGGCGCGGCTTTCGAAGGTCGCCGATCGGGGGTATCCGTCTGCGGTGCTTTCCACCTACTTCTCGGGCAATCTCGAGGCGGCACTCGGTGAATTGGGGCGGACGGCTGTGCAAGCCGTGGGCTCGGGTGCGCGGATAGTAATCCTTTCTGACCGCAGCGAACCGAAGGAAGGCGAAATGCCGATTCCGGCTCTGCTCGCAACGGCGGCGGTGAACCGTGCACTCGTTGACGCGGGACTACGCACCTCCATCGGGCTCGTCGTCCAATCGGGTGAAGTGCGGGAAGTCCATCATTTCGCGGTGCTCCTTGGTTATGGTGCTACCGCCATTAACCCCTATCTCGCGCTGGAGACGGTGACGGCGCGGCACAAGGCGGACGCGGTCGCGGCGGCTTCCAACTATGTGAAGGCGGTGGATAAGGGTCTCCTCAAGATTATGTCCAAGATGGGCATATCTACCCTGCGGAGTTACCGTTCCGCCCAGATTTTCGAGGCGGTTGGGCTCGCGGATGATGTTGTTGAGAAGTTCTTTAAGGGTACGCCCTCGCGGGTCGGCGGACTCTCCCTCGCCGATATCGAAGAGCGGATTCGCTCCCATAAGGCGAATGTTGAGGCGAAGGGCGATTTGCTCGATTGCGGTGGGCTCTATCGCTTCCGTAAAGAAGGCGAGGAACACCTCTGGACGCCCCAGACCGTGATCGCGTTCCGTAAGGCGGTGCGGACGGGCGATGCGAGCCAATTCGCGGCGTATTCTGCCGCGATTGATGACCAGACGCGGCGCAGTTGCACCTTGCGGGGACTCTTCCGTTTCAAACCGACGAAGGCAATCCCGATTGAGGATGTGGAAGAGACCGAATCCATTATGCGGCACTTCGTGGGCGGCGCGATGTCCCTTGGGTCACTTTCCCCTGAGGCGCACGAGACGATTGCCCGCGCCTTTAACTCGATTGGATCGATGTCCAATTCGGGTGAGGGCGGCCTCAACGAAGAGCGCCTTGGCACGGATGCCGACTGCGGAATTAAGCAAGTTGCGAGCGGACGTTTTGGTGTGACGATTGACTACCTCAGACACGCGAAAGACCTGCAGATTAAGCTTGCTCAGGGTGCAAAGCCAGGCGAAGGCGGGCAACTCCCTGCTCATAAGGTAAATGAGTTTGTCGCGAAGTTGCGCCATGCGCGGCCAGGCACGACTCTCATTTCGCCTCCACCGCACCACGATATTTACTCGATTGAGGATTTGGCACAGCTTATCTATGACCTTAAGTGCGCGAATCCTGCCGCGCGAGTTTCGGTGAAACTCGTTTCCGAAGCGGGGGTCGGTACTATCGCGGCAGGTGTCGCGAAGGCGCATGCGGATGTGGTGCTGGTCTCGGGCTATGATGGCGGCACGGGTGCCGCGCCACTGACTTCGATGAAACACGCGGGACTCCCGTGGGAATTGGGGCTCGCCGAGACTCAGCAGACCCTCGTGAAGAACAACTTGCGCGGACGCGTCAAGGTCCAAGTCGATGGACAAATCAAGACGGGGCGCGATGTGGTTATTGGTGCGCTCCTCGGTGCGGAAGAGTTTGGCTTTGGTACGACCTTGCTCGTGGCACTCGGGTGCATTCAGGATCGCCGTTGCCACTGCAATACTTGCCCTGTCGGGATTGCGACTCAGGAAGAGTGCCTTAGGAAGCATTTCGCGGGCAAACCTGAGCACATCGTCAACTTCTTGCGGCTTCTCGCGGAAGAAACCCGCGCACACCTCGCGGCACTTGGGCTTCACTCCCTCGAAGAAGCGGTCGGGCGCACGGACCTCCTCGACATAAATGACGCGCTCGCGCAATCTCACGGATTCGACTTCACCAAGCTTTTCGCGGCAGAAGAGGGTGAAGCGCGGCGCTTTACGCCGGGCGCGAACCCCTATGTCTTTGATGACTATGACCGCCACGAACTTCTGAACGCGATTGACTTTAAGGAACTTCCAAAGAAGCCCATCCGTCTCGAGCGTGAAATCAAGAATACCCAGCGCACGATTGGTACGGAACTCTCGGGCGAAGTCGCGGAACGCTTTGGCGAGAAGGGGCTTCCCGAGGACTCGATCCGCGTGCTCTTTAGGGGTGTCGCGGGGCAGTCGTTTGGTGCGTTTTTGGCGCCTGGCATTACCTTCGAGCTGGATGGCGAGGCAAATGACTTCGTCGGCAAGGGCATTTCGGGCGGCACGATTGTGGTGCGTCCCGCTGTGCACCCCTCGATGTACGCGGCACTTGGGTTTAAGCCTGAGGAAAATGTGATTGCGGGCAATGTTATCGCCTATGGCGGCACTTCAGGGAAGATTTTCCTGAACGGGCAAGCGGGCGAGCGGTTCGCGATCCGTAATTCGGGTGTCACGCTGGTGACGGAAGGTGTGGGCGACCACGGCTGCGAGTATATGACGGGCGGCAAGGTGGTCATCTTGGGCGCGACAGGCGTCAACTTTGGTGCGGGCATGACGGGCGGTGTCGCCTATGTGCTCGATGAGGCGGGCGACTTCGATTTGAGGTGTAACCTCGATTCTATCGACCTCGCGACCGTTGAGGCGGGGTCGGACGATGAAGCGGAATTGCTTGGGCTCATCAAGGAGCACATCGAACGGACCTCTTCCCCACTCGCCAAGCGCATTCTGGATGATTGGGCGACTTACCGTCCGCGCTTTGTCAAAGTCGTGCCCGTGAAGGAGAATTAATATGGAACGCATTCACGATATTTACCGTTGTGCCGCAGAACGCAAGCAGGACTTCAAGGAAGTCGAGCGTAGTTTCACCCTCGAGGATCTGAAGCCGCAACTTAAGCGGTGTCAGAATTGTGGTGTGCCGTTTTGTCACGGCGCGGGGTGTCCCTTGGGGAACCTCGTCCCTGACCAGAACCGCGCCGTTTCACGCGGCGATTTGCACCGTGCTTATGAGCTTCTGAGCAAAAATAGCGACTTCCCTGAGTTCACCTCACGCATTTGCCCCGCGCTTTGCGAATCGTGCTGTGTGCGTGACCTCGATGAAGAGCCCGTGATGGTGCGTCAAAGCGAAAAGCTCATCATTGATACCGCCTTCGAGAAGGGGTGGGTCGTCCCTGAGCCACCTGAAAAAGAAAATGGCAAACGCGCCGCCGTCATTGGCGCGGGTCCAGCGGGACTTTCTGCCGCGCGGACGCTCCGTCGTCGCGGTTGGGCGGTCACGGTCTACGAGAAGAATGCCGATATTGGCGGACTCCTCCGTTACGGTATCCCCTACTTTAAGCTCGATAAGGCACTCATTACCCGCCGCCGCAAGATTTTGGAAGCGGAAGGCATCCGTTTTGTCACAGGTACGGATGTTGGTAAGGATGTCTCGGCGGACTACTTGGCGCGTGTTTTTGACGCAGTCATTGTCGCGATTGGCACGCCAGCCGCGCGTGATTTGAAGATTCCGGGTCGCGACCTTAAAGGCGTTCATCTCGCCCTCGAGTTTCTGGGCGGACAGAACCGCTATTTGGGCGGAGAGCTTGCCGCGCCGTCGATTTCGGCGAAAGATAAACGCGTCCTCGTCATTGGCGGAGGCGATACGGGTTCGGACTGTGTCGGAACTTCCATTCGCCAAGGCTGTAAGTCGGTGACGCAGATTGAGATTATGCCCAAGCCCCCAGAAACGCGCAGTCCGTCGACCCCGTGGCCCGATTGGCCGTACTTGCTACGCACGAGTTCCAGCCATAAGGAAGGGTGCGAGCGCCGTTGGAGCCTCAATTCGCTCCGTTTCGTCGGACGCAAATCGGTAACGGGCGTGGAAGTTGAGACGGTGGACTGGGAGCTTTCGCCACTTGGCAAGCCCCTTAAGTTTGCCGCGAAGCCTGATTCTAAGGAAGTTATCGCGGCAGATCTCGTCCTTTTGGCAATGGGCTTCACGGGAGTCCCGACCGACCACCCTATTGTGCGCCAATTGGGGCTTGCCCAAACGCCGCGCACGGCACTCGTCTCGCAACCCGAGTCGAACATCTTTTGCGTCGGCGATTGCGCGTCAGGTGCGTCTCTAGTGGTTCGTGCCCTCGCAAGCGGCCGCAACCTGCCACTTTAATACCCCTCTCTTTGGTAATTGTTTTAACCGTGTAGAGTTGTAGAATTGTAGATGTGTTTTTAACTCGAGAGGCACAGAGTCACAGAGACACAGAGGAATGGTAAGAGTTTGAGCGTTGAATGCGAAGCAATTAGGCGAAGCGTTAGCGTAGCCCTTTGTCGCTCCTCGAAGTTTATAAAACCACTGTTCGACTTCGACTAATAATCTACCACACGGGTGGGGCGAAATTTGGTATAATGTAGACAGTCTAATCTATTAGAGGAGTCTGACAGTATGAGAAAACTTGTGCTAATTGCCGCGATGGGGGTTGCCACGACGCTGGGTGCGATGGAGAGTTCCGTCGCGCCTTCGAAGGGGCAAATGGATCATCTTGAGGATGGGATTATGTCCATTATCCACTTTGGACTAAATACCTTCGTTGATAAAGAGTGGGGTTATGGAGATACTTCGCCCGCCGTGTTTAATCCGTCCAAGCTCGATACTGACCAGTGGGTGGACGCGATGGTGGCGGCGGGCATTCGCCGCGTAGTAATGGTGACGAAGCACCACGATGGCTTCAATCTCTGGCCGTCGCCTCTCAATAAGGATTATACCGTTGCGAATAGTCCGTGGATGGACGGTAAGGGCGATCTCGTGAAGATGATTGCCGACTCGTGCCGCGCGAAAGGGCTGCGTTTTGGCGTGTATCTCTCGCCGTGGGATCGCCATCAAGCGAGCTATGCCACCCCCGCCTATACCGAGTATTACCATCAGCAATTTGAGGAGCTGTTTGCGAAGTATGGTCCGTTTTGCGAGATTTGGCTGGATGGAGCCAATGGCGGTGACGGATGGTATGGCGGCGCGAAAGAGCGGCGCAAACTCACGATGAAGGCGTGGGACTACTACCGCATTCCTGAGGTGCTGGAGCGTATGCATACGCTTTATCCTGACGCGATTGCTTTCGGAGGCGAAGGTCCCAACTCATGCGCCTGGGTGGGAAATGAGGCAGGTTACGCGCCGACTTCGGTTGAGTATGTGACGAAGCGTGGCTATTGGGAGACCCCTGAATGCGATACGCCTCTTCGCAAGGGCTGGTTCTGGCATGCGTGGGATGCGCCGAAACCCCTCTCAGAGCTTGTGGAGATTTACTTCTCGAGCGTCGGGCGCGGATGCGTCCTCAATCTTGGCATTGCGCCGAATCGGGAAGGGCTCGTCGGGGCGGACGATGTGAAGCGGCTCAAGGAATTTGGCGACTATGTTAAGGCGTTTAACGCGGTCGATTATGCGGCGGGCGCGGCAGTTAAGAAGACAGCGACGACTTATGAGTTGGAGCTCGCGAAGTCTGTTCAGGTGAATGCGGTTGATGTGATGGAAGATATTTCCAAGGGACAAAAAGTCGCCGCGTGGAAGTTTGAGTGCGAAGAGAATGGCGCATGGAAGACGCTCGTGGAAACAGCGACAATCGGCTATCGTCGCATCGAACGCTTTGCCGAGACAACAGCGCGGCACTTCCGCGTCGTTTTGACGGACGCGGCACACGGCGCGGCACTTAAGAGCGTCGCCTTGCGCGTCGCCCCGACGGTTGCCCCCGAGAAGGACGCGCGTCCGTTCCGTAAGTACTATGTGAATAAAGGTGTTGAAGTTACCCTCACGGGCACGGAAGTTCCAGGCGAGATTGTCGCCCAGTGGCGATTCCCTTCCACAGTGCACGGCTTCAAGTTCGACCCCAATCGCAGTGCTGGCAATTTGCCTGACCAGTGGGAGATGCGCATGAGTACGGACGGCAAGGTCTGGAGCGAAGTCCTCGCGAGTGGCGAGTTTGGCAACCTTCTCGCAAACCCCGTGGAGCAAATTGCGGACTTTGGTAAGGTCTATGAGGGCGTTCGTTATATGAAGCTCACGCCGAAGCACGCGGTGAAGGGCGAGGCTACTTTCAACTTGAAGGACGACCGCGCCATCCAGATTTGGTAAAAGCGCGACCTCTTCCTCTCTGCGTTCTCTCGGGTGAGAAATTGCCTACTTCACTGCCATCGAGGGAAGTAGGAAGTGGCATGGCTGAGTCTAGAACCCCATGTGCCGCGCCCTACTTGCCTCTCTTCGGCGGGCAAGGGACTGCCCGCCCTACCAATCCGTGTGTTCAGCGGTTAAATTCACCCTAAAGCGCCTTTCAAAAAGTCGACAAAGCGTTCGTTTTGAGCAATTATACGACTATTTTCGTCTAGATGAAAAAAGTTGGCAAAAAAGAGCGTCGATTTGCGTTATATATATATAGGGGGATGTGATGTCTTCATC
>CAVLAC010000071.1:0-11042 GCA_963661055.1 bacterium
TTGAACCTTTTGCCAATAGTGTAGGGGGCATTTCCACTAAAAAGCCCGAAGAGCCCTACTTTCATACTTTATTCTCCTTTTTATTATTGGTTTTTGACTTTGTGCAAAACTTATTACAAAGAATCTCCTCCATACATTCAACAAACAACGCTGTCGCTTTTCGCCATTCACACACGTCATCTTTTTTTAATTCAGTCAGCTTATGCTTTCCATCGTAGTCCGCCTCATGGACAATCTTATGGCGACGATCTAACATTCTCTGCATTTTCTTGCCTGCCGTTTTCTTGCCGCACTTCTGCAACGCATCATTTGATAATTGCCCTAGTCCATAATAAGAATAGAGGTCATCTATTTTATCGAAGGACTGTCTTGAAGCTTTTGCGAAATAATTATCAACATATTTCCTTATCGCTCTAAAAGGATGCGCCCCTTTCTTTTGCCGTTTCAAGAGATTAAGAACAACTTCTACCGTCACACCCGACTTCTTCAGCAAGTCAATCTCATTCGCTTTAAGAGTTCTATGCCTTATATGCTGTGAAAAATTCTCCATAAAACGATCTGACGCATACATATCAAGCGCGGCTACACATAGAACAACAACAAACCGTAATAACTCTTCCTTTAGCGGAACCTTCTCTGCAAGTTCTAAGAGTGCATCACACCTCTGCATACTCTCATCAAATCGTGTCTTGGCGTTCTTATTCATTAGAAGCTCCTTCCCCAATCATAAAACAATTAAATCAATCACTTTGATTGAAGATTTTATTTTAGTGGAATCTTCATTCTCTTCGAGGGCATTTATTTCAAATTTAATACCAACCAAAGTCTTTGAACTAGTGACCATTATTAATGGGCATACGTGCCTTGAGAAAGAAAACTCACTGGTTTCAGATAATAACAAGGAATGAAAAGGCGGATTCCCGTTGGGGGCAATCGCTTTTTCTTCAACAGCCAACAAGAGTTTCTTGCCCCCTTCTTCGTGCATATATTCCTTGCGAGGAGAAATACTAAAAGTTCCGCCTGCAATTGATGCCTTCTTTATCGTGCCCTCAGTATAGTATATCATTTTAGGATTCCTTTCCGTTTAACTCTTTCTGAGATTTCTAAACAGACATTGGATAAGTCTGCGTAAAGCAACTCTATTGGCAGACCAAAATATCGCAATTCTTCACAGATTCTTTCCTTATATTCAGAATGGATTTGAATATAATCAACTTGAGCAATGCCATAACTTGGCGCATTGGGATTGTTATAATCAGAAGGCGAAAAAGTTGGCGATAACGGTTGTTTCTGGTCTCCACAACCATAAGCAAGGAAGACACCTGATTGATTACGGATTCGTTCAGTATTCCAAATCGGACGAAAGGCCCATATGTGTCCAATTTCTTCTCGCAACTGTTCCTTAGCAGTCTTCAAGTCATCCTCTCCAGTAGATTCAGAAATAGCCGCCATAGAGAAACCTGGACGGCTGTTTGTTATTTCATATCGCAGATAGTCTAACCCGCCCTCCTTTGAAGGGTAAATCTTCTCGGCTCGGACAAGCGGAAGATGTGCAATCGCTGTTATAATGTCACTTGTAAAGGATTTCATTCGCGAACGCATCACCTTCATTACACGAATATATCCGTCATGCCCATTGTTGCGATTATTCTTGTCCCACAAATCCCCACATCCACAAGCGAATTGCGCGGCGCATAAAACATTGCTCGACATGTCACAAAACCGTGTAGGCAATTGGAAATGTTGCATGCGCGCCACACGCTCCACCATCGTTCGATCGGAGTCAAACGAGATAACATTTAGCCGTAATGCTTCCTGATACAATTCTCGCTCGTTCTCAATCCATTTCTCGTCTCGGTCAAGATAACATGGAAACCCAGTGTCTAGAGGCAAAGCTGTCCCTTCATCCTTGCGTTTGAAGTTCATAGTCTCTCCACGGAAGAAGAATTCAGCATTATCATCCCCCACCGCATTCTGTTCGCGAAACAGAATGCGATCAGCCTCTTCAACGATGTCTCTGACACATCGACACCGCATATAACTCTCTTTCTCTCCACCGCGACCACACCGAAGGCGGTCACCGCTTCGGCAGAGAAAAAGAGCGGCGTGCCTTCATAACCTGTTTCATCTGAGGCATCGCCAAACGCCTTGCAAAAAACACGGATAGGAAAGACACGCCACGCGACCTATCGCGTAGCGCATCTTACATATTCGGCTTTTTGCTGAAGATTTGGCGATTTCCAGATGAAGCCAAATACGCAAGAGTGCGTACTTTGTCGCAGTACCTTGTTAGGATTCCACGACTCCCTTCATTACCGCTCTTTCGAGCGCCGTCTGAAAAGGTTTTTGAGTTCCGCGAGTTTCCCCGCTTCACCCCGACAGAAGGAAGCTTTCGCCACCCTCCTATGTCAAATGCACCAATAGTATAGCATTTATTCGGCTTATAAGTCAATAGGAAATTTGAAAATGTCGTTTTTTCAACCACGAACACACTCAAGCCGCCTTCGCGGCACACGGAAACTGAGAAAGGAATAACCCCTTATACAGGTTTAGACAGGATTAACAGGATTTACAAGATTGTAGTTTGGCAAGGGACGTGCCCCACCTCTAATCTAGCAACGCTAGCTAATCTAGTGCCACTAGTCCCTTTTAGCGCCGCGCCCCCGCCTACACAATCTTATAGCCAATGCCGCGGCGGTTGACAATGAGGTTGCCGACGCGGCCAAGTTTCTTTCTCAGGCGGCGCATTAGCGAGGTCACGACCTTATCGTCCCCCACATAGTCAGGTCCATAGAGAAGCGTTATGATATCTTCCGTCGAAAGATATGTATCCTTATTATTAAGAAGCGCCCGCATAACAATAGCCTCGGATCGAGTAATGGGCGTTAATGATTGACCCTGCGCTATTGTCATGCGGGCAAAATCGATGATGGCATCCTCCAGAACGCACCGCATTCCCGCGTTCGGCGCGGCAGAAACTGCCGCCTCACTGCGGGCAATCGCGGCAGAAATGCGTGCGAGGAGCTCATTTGGCGAGCAATCCTTTGAGATATAGTCATTCGCCCCACACCCTAGCCCGCGAACAAGCGACACTTCCGAAGGCGCGGCAGTGAAGAAAATAATGGGGACAATTGTATCAAGATTGCGCAATTCCGTACAAGTAACGAGTCCGTTCTTCTTCGGCATCATTACATCCAAAAGGACGAGATTCGGTCGCCGCGCGCTAAACTTATGGATTGCTTCCTCACAATTCTTCGCTGTTTCGACAACATATCCCTCTCCCTCAAGGAGCGTCCGCATACCTTGACGGAGAAGCCGTTCATCATCGACGACTAGAATCTCATAGGGAATCGTCATTGCCTACTATTATAACAAAGCCCCCCAGCAAAAACAAGCCCAAATTGCGCCGCGAAATGCCGCGCGTAAATCAGCCATTGAATTAGGACGGCAAAAAATGGTATACTATTGGACGCAACATATGAAGATTAATCGCGCCATTTTGCCCTCTGGACGCATCGGGCTCGCCGTTTCGGGCGGAGCAGACTCCGTCGCACTCGCCTTTTTGCTCACGAAAGGCGGCAAAAAGAAGAATGCCGCCAAGCGTTTCGTCATCCTACATGTCGACCACGGCTTGCGTCCCGAATCAAAAGAGGAATATCGCTTTGTCCGTGCCCTCGCCAAGCGCCTCGGCGTGCCCTTCAAAGGCACCCACGCCACCGTCACCCGCAAACGCGGCGAATCCGTTGAGATGGCGGCGCGACGCGTACGGCTCGACTTCTTCGCAAAGTGCGTGAAGTCCCTCAAGTTGGACGCGATTGCCACTGGACACCATATGGACGATGTTGCGGAAACCTTCCTTATGCGCATCCGCCGCGCTTCAGGACCTGAGGGACTCGCGGGCATCAAAGAAACCTCATCCGTCGGCGACATCCGCTTTGTGCGCCCGCTTCTCGGGTGCCGCGATGCCGAGCTCAAGGCCTACCTGCGCAAGTACAAAGAGGAATGGCGCGAAGATGCTTCCAACGGAGACCTCTCCATTGAACGCAACAAAGTGCGCCACGAGGTCGTGCCCTACCTAGAAAAAGTGCTCGACCCTAAGCTGGTCGAGCACATTTTCAAAATCTCTAAGCTTCTAAACGCGGCAATTACTTGCCACAAATAGACTTGAAGTACGGCAGAACCGCGTCCATCCAGAAGACATAGCCCGCTTCTTGCGGGTGCACACGGTCGGGCATAATCCACTTCACATCGCCGTCCTTATCCAAGAACTTCTGATTGAAGTCGACCCAAATCACCTTCTCGCCGTCCGCATAATCACGGATAATCTTGTTGACCTTCTCATTATTAGCGCGGCACTTATCTTCCGCTGTACCACGCGGGAAGATGGGGAGAAGGAGCACTTTCGCCTGCGGCTGTTTGCGAGCAACGACCTCGAGCACCTTCTTGATACCCGCTGCGATATCTTCCGCGCTATTTGAGCCACTATTGTTCGTGCCAATCATCAACATCACGCACTTCGCCTTGTAACCATCGAGCTCACCATTTTCGCCGCGCCACACGAGATGTTCCGTGCGGTCACCACCATAGCCAAGGTTGATGATGGAATAGGTTTCGCGCAACTTGGCAAGCTGGTTATTGCCAGGTCCGCGCTCCCAATTGTGGGTAATTGAGTCACCGAAAAAGACGAGGTCAATTTCGCCATTAGAGTCCGCAATCTGGTTGCGGTGCTCGAGAAGGCGATTGAGCCACCAGTCATTCATGCCCCCGATGCGGGTCGTCGGGTACACCGTCACCTTCTCGTCCATCCGCACATTCGCCCGCGTCACATAAGGCGCATAGCGATTGGTGGGCGCAGGGAGCTTGCCCTCCGAAAGCGCATAGTCCATATACGGCTTAAGTGCCGCGTACCAAATCTCATAGCCAATCTTCGACGGATGTAGCCGGTCTGGGAAGTACTCAGGCGAGAGGAGTCCGTCGGGAGTCAGGAACTGGTCATTGAAGTCAATCCAGAAGATTTGCTTTCCGTCACAGAACTTCTGAATCTCCTTATTCACAATCTCATTGCGCCGACGGCATCCGTCATTCGCATCGCGTCCGCGCGGGAAGATTGCCGTAAGACCAATGAGTGCCTTGGGTTGCTTCGCCTGAATCTTTTCCAGAATCGCGCGGATACCGAGTATCGTATCCACGGGCGGCTCTTTTTCAAACGGGAAGTGCCCCGAGTTATTTGTACCAATCATCAAGAAGATGGCCTTCGCCTCATAACCATCGAGTTCGCCATTATCAAGACGCCAAAGGACATGTTCCGTGCGGTCCGCCGAAGTGCCGAGGTCAAGCATCCGATAGTCGCCCTCGGTGAGATGGGCATTAAGGACATCCTTACCATTGCCTTCCCAGAAATGCGTAATTGAGTCGCCAATAAAGACAATCTTCGCGCCGCCATTGGTGACGACATTCATCTTCTCGGCGTGGCGTTTCATCTGCCAACAATTCGGGTCGCCATTCCACGCCGTAGGCGTGACCGCGCGGATTGCCCCCACTGCCGCCGTACTAGAAAGCGCCGCCGCAACGCACGCTATCCCTAGACAATTTAGCTTACTCATCTTTTCTCCTATTAGTTGTTATGTTGAAATTAAAGAGACCTCTACTCACCCACCGCCAAGCGTTGCGCCAGCCGTTCAGGGAGCCCCGCGCGGCGAATGCGCTCTTGCGCCGCGACAATGTCATAATTGAGACGACGAAACCGCACTTCTTTCGTCTGTGGATCATAAATCACATAGGAAGCACGCGGGTCGCCATCGCGCGGTTGCCCCACCGACCCCACATTGATGAAATACTTGCGGCCTGGCGTGAGCTTAAAGTCCTGCGGATCAAAACGACTTATGCCCGCCATCTGCTTCTCATAGATAATCGGACAGTGCGTGTGCCCATGAAAGCAGACGGGTGTCTTTTGCTGAATGAAGTGCGCCGCCGCCTCATAGTTATCGAAAACATACCCAAAGTTCTCAGGCTTATCCATCGTCGAATGCACGAGCGTAATGCCCATCTTCGTCACCACGAACGGCAACTCCTGAAGCCAAATTAGCTCTTCTTCCGAAAGCTGATTGCGCGTCCAAAGAATGACTTCCTTCGCGAACGGATTAAAGTCCTCCAAATCCTGCGCGGAAGACACATAATGGTCGTGATTGCCCTTGACGACAGGGCACCCCAAATCGCGCACAATCTTCATACACTCCTTGGGGCACGCGTTATAGCCGACGACATCGCCTGTACACAGGAAGTCCGTCACCCCTTCCTTTCGGCAGTCATCCAACACCACCTCAAATGCGTCGAGGTTGGCGTGGATGTCACCGAGTATAGCGAGTCGCCGCTCCATACACTTACTTCAGAAGTGCCGCGGCGAGTTGCAAATCTTCAACCGTCGTAATCTTGAAGTTGGGCTTGTCGTTCTCGAGAACCCGCACAGGTTCGCCCGAGAGCTCCACCGCCTGGCAGTCGTCCGAGACTTCCGTCTTGAGTTCCGCGTAAGCCTTACGCAAAACACCAATTTGGAACGCCTGCGGAGTCTGCGCCGCCCAGAGCTTCGAGCGGTCTTCTGTCGCCGTAATCGTCAGCCCCTTCGGCACCTTCTTGAGCGTATCCGTCACACGCCGCGCAAAAGTAATGGCGGGCACCCGCTTAACTTGCGCGACAATCTCCGAAATCATTTCGGAAGTAATGCACGGCCGCGCCCCATCGTGTACGAGCACATAGCGCGTATCGATATCGCAGACATCCAAGCCCGCCTTGACCGAGTCTTGCCGACGCGCACCGCCCGCCACAATCTTATCCACCTTCGAAATGCCGAACATCTTAACAACGGCCTTCGAAGCCATTATCTGATCTTTGCGCACAACGAGTATGATGCGGTCAATATCCGCACACCGCTCAAACGCGAGGAGCGACCACGCGAGAACAGGCTTATTTATCAGCGAGAGAAACGCCTTATCAATACCCGCACCCATGCGAGTCGAACGACCCGCCGCGACTATAATTGCACTTGTCATATACTATTCCTTCCACAGCACTTTTTGTACTTTTTACCCGAGCCACAGGGACACGGATCATTCCGACCAACTGCTCCTTTCGCGGGCTGTTGCGGTCCCCTCGAAGAGGACGGCACAACACGCGCAGGACCAGACATCATTGACGCGAACACTTCCGCCACCGCCTTCTTATTCTCAAGGCTCGAATCAGATGCCGCGCGCGGCACTTCTTGTGCCACGGGACGCACTTCTTCTTGGGGCGTATCAACCGAGATGGCGTCTTCGTTGGTTTGGGCATTCTTACGCGCCGCTTCCATCGCCGCCATCATCCGCCGTAGGTTCGTCATTGTCGTCGAACGGAACTCGCTCGAGATGACCTTCGTCTTGATGGAAGTCATCAGCCGTTCGAACATTTCAAAAGCTTCTTTCTTGTACTCAATGAGCGGGTCGCGCTGTCCATAGGCACGCAAGTTCACGCCTTGGCGCAAGTCGTCCATCGCCCGCAAGTAATCTTGCCATTCACGGTCAATGACGCTCAAGAAAACGCCGCGCTCCATAAGTGGAAGTACTTCCGCGTCCTCGCCCTTGCACTTCGTCTCATACGCCTCTTGCACACGCCCAAAGACGAGGTCGCCCGCCGCGACAGGGTCACCCAAGAGCGGCTTGAGCTCTTCTTCCGTCACTGTGACGGGGAAGGTCACGCCCAGCCAATTCAGGAAGTCCAAAGGTAGGCTATCTTTCTCGCTCGACAAATACCGCTCGCACTGCGTCCGCACGAGGTCATTCATGACATCGAGAATCGTGCCGTGCACCGTTTCTGCGTCACCCGAGAGAATTGTGCCGCGCAATTCATAGACGATGGTGCGCTGCTTATTCATCACATCATCATACTCAAGCGTGCGCTTACGAATCGCATAGTGCTGTTGCTCCACGCGGCGCTGAGCCGTCTCAACAGACTTATTCAGCCACTTGTGCTCCATCACCTCGCCCTCTTGCAAGCCGAGGCGCTGCATAATCCCCGAAATGCGCTGTGAGCCAAAGAGGCGCATAAGCTGGTCTTCGAGCGAGATGAAGAATTGCGAGGAACCTGGGTCACCCTGACGCGAGCAGCGTCCGCGCAACTGGCGGTCAATGCGCCGCGATTCGTGGCGCTCAGAACCAATGACATGGAGTCCGCCCAACTCCCTCACGCCTTCGCCAAGCTTAATATCCGTGCCGCGCCCCGCCATATTCGTCGCGATGGTCACCGCGCCGCGCATACCCGCGAGAGCCACGATTTCCGCTTCACGCGCGTGATTCTTCGCGTTCAGGACTTCGTGCGGAATGTGCGCAATCTTAAGCATACGCGAGAGTATCTCACTTGTGTCGACCGTCACCGTGCCGAGCAGGACGGGCTGTCCCTTCTCGTGCCGCCGCGCGACATCCGCGATAATTGCTTTGAACTTCTCGCGCTGAGTACGATAGATTTGGTCATTGCCATCAATGCGGTTCACAGGCTTGTTGGTCGGGATGGATACCACGCCAAGTTTATAAATGTCCTTAAACTCCCGCGCCTCAGTCTCCGCCGTGCCCGTCATACCCGAGAGCTTCTTGTAGAGACGGAAGTAATTCTGAATCGTGATGGTCGCGAGCGTCTGGGACTCCTTCTCAATCTCTACGCCTTCCTTCGCTTCCACGGCTTGGTGAAGTCCATCACTCCAGCGACGTCCTGGCAGGACGCGTCCCGTGAACTCATCGACGATGTAGACGTGGTTATCCTGCACGACATAGTCCACATCCTTCTCATAAAGGCAGTACGCCCGAAGAAGCTGATTCACGACATGCACGCGGTCGCTCTTTTCCATAAACGCCGTCTGAATGGCGCGGCGCTTTTCGACGCGCTCAGGTTCCGTCAACGCCGCGTCACCATCCACCGCACTCATCTGCGCGGCGAGATCAGGCAGAACGAAGAGCGTCGGATCTTGCGGACATATCTTCTCGCACCCCTTATCCGTCAACGAAACTTCGCGTGTGCGCTCATCAATAGTGAAATAAAGCTGATTCTTAAGCTCGTGCGCATATTCGCGGCGCATTTCACTGAGCATCTGCATCTCGCCATCCTCGTGAATCTTGCGAATCTCAGGATTCTCCAGGAGGTGCAAAAGTTGCTTGTGCTTCGGCATCGAGTGATACACCATAAAGAGGCGGTCACGCACCCTTTCCACATCCTTCGCGTCCCACGCCTTCTTCGCTTCCTGCACAAGGTCATTGCATTGCGCCGTCTGCACACGCACTATCGCGTCCACCATCGGACGCAACTGCTGATAGACATGGCTCGTGGACATTGTCGCGGGCCCCGAGATAATGAGCGGCGTACGCGCCTCATCAATCAAAATGGAGTCCACTTCGTCGACAATCGCGAAGTTGTGCCCATTCTGCACGACTTGCGACGGGTCTTGCGCCATACCATTGTCGCGCAAGTAGTCAAAGCCGAATTCGCTGTTCGTGCCGTAAGTAATGTCGCAGGCATATTGGGCACGCCGTTCGGCGGAGTCCATTGAGTTCTGAATGCACCCAACCGTGAGCCCGAGGTACTTGTAGAGGTGTCCCATCCACGAAGCATCGCGCAAGGCGAGGTAGTCGTTCACCGTCACGAGCTGCACATTCTTCCCAGCGAGCGCGTTTAGGTAAAGCGGAAGCGTCGCTACCAGCGTCTTACCTTCACCCGTCTGCATTTCAGCAATCTTGCCTTGGTGCAGAACAATGCCGCCGAGGAGCTGGACATCAAACGGAACCATATTCCAGGTCAGCGTATGCCCGCACACTTCTTCCGCCGTGCCCACCAAATGGCGACACGCGTTCTTTACGAGCGCGAAGGCTTCAGGCAGAAGGTCATCCAATGACTCGCCGTTAGCGATTCGTGCACGAAATTCCGCCGTCATACGAGGGAAGTCTTCATCGGTGAAATTCTTCTTCTGATACTCTTCCTCGATACGGTTAATCTGACGGACCACGGGCCAAAGTTTCTTGAGCTCGCGTTCGTTCTTCGTTCCAAACAACACTTTCAACAGATTCATACCACTATTATAGCAAAAAAACCGCGCAAACGCAAAAGAAACCGTTTCGCCTTCCCCCGCGCCCTACCAGCCCCACAACGCGACAAAGGTAGGGCGGGCAGTCCCCTGCCCGCCGCAAAAACTAAGAGTTTTGCCTCTGTGCCCGCTTACCTAATGCTGATGGCAAAGCCTGAGGGTTTATCGTATATCGATGTCTTATGCACGAAGATGCCCTTGTGCTTGCCACCCTTAACAAATACGCCAATAACCTTCTTGAGTGTCTCCTCATCTATCGTCTTCTTCTCATCATCGGTTAGCGTACTCTTTTCGGCAAAAACGCCAGTGGTATTATCGGCGGAATACTTTTCAGTATCTTTCGCTTTCCACATTTTCTTAGAGACATAGATGCAAAGCTCCCCAATCGACGTATTCTGGGGGTCACCAACAATATTAGCAAGAAGATTCATATTCTCAAGCGGTTGCACAAGCTCTACGCGGAGAATCCGATTCTGATTCTTGAACGCATTGGCGTTAACTGTTGCAAGTTTAGGCAAATCAAAAACAAGATTTGTAATCGTTCCATATTTGCCGTCACTAGCTTTAGTCGCACTACCACCCAAAACACCATCATTCAGAACTGTAAGCGTTCCTTTAAGATACACATTTGTCAACTGTGACGCATAAAACGCGCTACTCCCCAATATCGCGACATTAGTAAGCACAAGGTCTCCGTAAAGCACCTTACTTCTCCAGGCACCCGAACTCATAACTCCAACGATATTTGTAACGCCCGGGCTAGCCCAAGTCGAAACTTTAATTGGGTTTGGGGAGTTGCCCGAATTTCCAAAAGGACGGTCATCAATCATGCGAAGGTCAGGAAAATCTAGGTTAACCGTTTTTAGCGCGGTACAATTATTCAAAAAAAGAGGCTCTTCGGGCTTTTTAGTGGAAATGCCCCCTACACTATTGGCAAAAGGTTCAA
>CAVLAC010000072.1:0-11028 GCA_963661055.1 bacterium
GCACGAGAGGAGCGGAGCGGCTCGCCGCCGTAAGAGTGACTCTCGTACGCAACCAATGACTTTGTCGAGGCAGGGCTGACTGAATACGGCTTCTTGTCTACGCGTGAGAGGCGGTACGAGACCGCGCAACGACGGGTCGGGCGACACCCGCACGAGCCGCCCACTATTTCTCATCGCGCAAAGCCTTTGCGTCCCTTTGCGTTAAAACCTTCGCGAACTTTGCGTTAAAAAACCCCTCACGGCGGCGGGCAAGGGACTGCCGCCCTACCATTTGGTGAGGAAATATGGTATAATATTGGTGTTTCGGGGTGCCAGGCGGTTCTGGCTGAGATTATACCCGTTGAACCTGAACCAGGTCATGCTGGCGGAGGGAATTGAATATGACGATAAAATATCAGGGAGAAGCCGTTGAAACGGCGGCTCCCACAGTGTGCGCCTTTCTAGAAGGGCGCGGCGTAGATGTCGCGAAAGCCCTTGTGGAATATAAGGGCGAAGTTTACGCGCTCGGCAAGGGACTCGACACGCTTGCTCTCGAAGAGAATGCGGAACTTAATGTCTTCCATATTGTCGCGGGAGGCTGAGACGTGGGCGTGAATCTCTATTTAACGCCCGCCGAGAAAGAAGTTCTCGAGAGCGTCCGTATTGGCATTGCGGGTGCAGGTGGGCTCGGCTCGAATGTCGCGGCACATTTGGTGCGGGCGGGGGTGCGCAAACTCGTTATTTGTGACTTTGATGAAGTAAACGCCTCCAACTTGAATCGGCAATTCTTCTTTCGTGACCAACTCGGACAAAAGAAAGTCGCGGCACTTGGGGAGAACTTGCGGCGTATTGAGGACGGACTCGATTTGACACTTCTCGACCTTCGGCTCACGGCGGAGAATGCCGCGCCGACATTTGCCAGCTGCGATATGGTGATTGAGGCCTTTGACAATGCCGAGGCGAAAGCGATGCTTCTCGCGGCACTTTTACCACTCGGCAAGCGCCTCATCGCGGCGAGTGGGCTCGCGGGGTGGGGACGAAGTGCCGCGCTCAAAGTGCGGCGGCTTGGCGCAAACCTCATTTTGGTCGGGGATGGCGAGACAGGCGTGAGCGAAGGCTGTGCCCCCGCCTCCCCACGTGTAGGCATTGCTGCCGCTTTGCAGGCGAATACGGCAATTGCTTGGCTTTTAGGAAAGGAACTCTAAGAATATGAAACAACTAGTTATTGGCGGTCGCACTTTCACCAGCCGCTTTTTCTTGGGCACGGGCAAGTTCGCGAATGCGGAACTGACGCGCGCGGCAATTGCGGCGAGTGGGACGGAACTTGTGACCACGGCTCTGACGCGTGTTCATGAGGGCGACGCGGCACATGATGACATTTTGAAGGCGATTGACCGCTCCAAAGTCGAGGTTATGCTCAATACTTCGGGCGCACGCAACGCGGCGGAGGCGGTTCGTATCGCCAAACTCGCCAAGGCGGCGGGGTATAATTGGATTAAACTTGAGATTCATCCTGACGCACGCTATCTTTTGCCCGACCCAGTGGAGACATTGGCGGCGGTAAAGGAATGCGTGAAGATGGGGATGACAGTCCTCCCTTACATCAATGCCGACCCCGTTTTGGCGCGGCACTGTGAAGAGGCGGGTGCGGCGGCCGTTATGCCGCTCGGGGCACCCATTGGCTCGAATCGCGGCATTCGTACCCGCGATATGATTGAAATTATCATTGAGCAGAGCCATGTGCCAGTCGTTGTGGACGCAGGCATTGGACTCCCCTCGCACGCGGCGGAAGCAATTGAGATGGGCGCGGATGCCGTCCTTGCCAACACGGCAGTCGCGGCGGCGGGCGACCCCGTCAAAATGGCGGAAGCGTTCCGTCTCGCCATTCGCGCGGCGGAACTCGCCTGCGAAGCCGAGCCTCCAGCGGCTGGACGCGTCGCTCAGGCGACATCTCCGCAACACACCTTCGACATTTTCAAGTAAGGACTAAAGAATGTTTCCTCTTTTAAAGTACACGGAACAGCAGGTCGCGGACTACTACAACAAGGTGACCCCCGAGATGGTTGCCGCCACGCTCGCGAAGACCTCGCGGCACGATTGGTTTGACCTCCTTAATTTGCTTTCGCCTGCGGCGTATCCGTTTATGGACGAGATGCGCGTCAAAGCCCGCCAAGCGCGGCAGAGTTACTATGGCAAGACGGTGAGCGTTTATGCTCCGCTTTATATTGGCAATACTTGCATAAACTCGTGCCGTTATTGTGACTTTCGTATTCAGCACAAAGGGACGGTGCGCCGCAATTTGACGCTTGATGAGATTCGCGAAGAGGCGGAAGCAATCCGTCAGACGGGAATTGACTCGCTCCTCATTGTGGCAGGGGAAGATCCGCGCGTCAATACGGTTGCCCATCTTGCCGAAGTCGGGCGGATGCTGAAGAAGATGTTCTCGAATCTTTCCTTGGAAGTCGCCCCACAGACTGAGGAAGCGTATCGCGAACTCTTTAAGGCGGGCTATGAGGGGCTCACCTGTTTTCAGGAGACTTATGACCCCATCCTTTATAAAGAGATGCATCCAGCGGGACCCAAGAGCAACTATGAGTTCCGTTTGTGGACGCAACTGCGTGCGGGCAAGGCGGGATTTCGTACTTTGGGTTGTGCCTTTCTGGGTGGGCTAGGACCGTGGCGTCCCGAGGCGGCTTCGCTGGGGGCGCACGCCTTTTACTTGATGCGCGAATGCTATGAGGCGAAGGTGCAGTTTGCGTTTCCACGGTTCTGTCCAGTGGAAGGGGGCTTTGTGCCGCCCGCGCCGATTGAGGAGCGCGATGTCGATTTGATGATGTTAGCTTTTAGGATCGTTTTCCCGCAATGCTGTATGACGGTCTCGACGCGCGAAGCACCCGCATTTCGTGACTACATTGTGCAAGTGGCGGCGGATAATATGAGCGCGGGTAGTCGCGTCACGCCAGGCGGGTATGCCGTACTTGAGAAGGAGCGGCAGGCGGATGTTGCGCAGTTCACGCTCACCGACCAGCGTCCCGCCGAGGAGGTGTACGCGGCAATTAAGAAGAATGGACAAGAGGTCGTCTTCAAGAATTGGGATAATCGGATTTAACGCTATGGAAGACTTTGGCTTTTACCTTGTAATGACGAACCCGAAAGTCGGGTATGTGGCGTGCGCTGAGGCGGCGGTGAAGGCGCGGGTGCGGATGCTCCAGCTACGGATGAAAGATGTGCCGCGTGAGGAAGTGCTTGCTGTAGCGCGGCAGATTCGCGAAGTGACACAGGGGACTGAGACCACCTTCATCGTCAATGACGATGCCGCGATCGCGGCAGAAGTCGCGGCGGATGGCGTGCATGTCGGGCAGGGAGATATGGCGGTCGAGGAAGTGCGGCGGCGATTCCCGACACTGCGGATTGTGGGGCTCTCGACACACAATCTCGGGCAGACCCAAAGTGCCGCGTTCGCGCAAGGTTTGGCGCGTCCCGACTACATTGGGGTTGGACCCGTCTACGCGACGCCGACGAAGAAGATTCCCGACCCGACGCTCGGCCCTGAGAAGGCTGGGGAGATGATTGCCGCCGCGCCATTCCCCGCTGTCGCCATTGGTGGCATCAACTTGGAGACGATAAGTGCCATAAAAGCGGCTGGGGCGCGTAATTTTGCTGTAGTACGCCCTGTTTGTGGGGCGGATGACCCCCTCGCGGCAATTAAGGTGCTCAAGAAGAAATTTGCCGAAAGCTGATATTCTAATTGCTTATTTCGCTCAAAAATGGTAAAATACTCATAGTTCAAACGCCAGAATGGTGGAATGGCAGACACCAGGGACTTAAAATCCCTTGTCAAGTATTTGACGTGCGGGTTCGAGTCCCGCTTCTGGCACCACTTAATAAGAGAGATTTTTGAGAGTCAATGGATAGCGCGATAGCCATAGTTGGTATGAGTTGCCGCTTCGCGGGTTGCAATGCCCCAGCGGCACTGTGGCGGGCGATTATGGCGCGGCGGTCTTTGCTGACGGAGCTCGGGGCGGATACGGAAGTTCCCTTTGGGCAACGCAATGTCTTTGCCCGCGCCTACCCGACACGCATTGGGCAACTTGGTGACCTCTACGCCTGCGTCCCCGCTATGCAGAACTTCCCGCGCCAATTGAATGCGGGTGAAAACCAAGACTTGTACTTCGCGACACAGCTCGCGATGGATGCCCTCGCGGATGCCGCGATACGTCCGAGAAGCGCGGGGGCGATGCGGGGGACGGTGCGCCTTGGATATGCGCCGCCCTTTAATGCTTCCACGGTCAACTGGTTGCAGCATACCGCGTTCCTTGACCAGACAATGGAAATTCTCCGTCGCTTCTTGCCCCATGCCCCTCAGGAGGCACTCGATGAGACGCGGGCGAAGTTGCTGGAGTCCTTGCCTGAACCGAATGCCGCCGCGTTTTTGATGGGCGCGGGCTATCGCTTTGTTTCGTGGATTGCGCGTGAATGCTCTTTCACAGGTGCGGCAACAATTATGGACGCGGGACTTATCACAGGCGCGGCGACAGTAATGGACGCCCTCGCCGACTTGCGCACGGGCATTGCGGATGTCGTCCTCGCAGGTGTTCAAGAGCCACCTCTTTCGCGTGCGTATTTGGAAGGGCTCTCGGGTGAAGTGCAATTTTCTACACAGTCTGAGTTGCATCCGTTTTCTAATGAACCCCAAGGGACAATCCCTGGGGAGGGCGGGGTCTTTCTCGTCCTTAAACGCCGCGAGGATGCCCTCCGCGACCACGACCGCATCTATGCGCTGATTAGGTCCGTCGCTATCGGGCACAACCCCGCCGATGACCCCTCAGCCATTCTCTCGGACGCAATAAGCCGCGCCGAGGTGCCCGTCCATTCTATTGGGCTCATTGAGGCGGATGGCTCGGGCATTGCCGAGATGGAAGCGCGTGAAATAGAAGGGGTGCAACGCCTGTGGGGCGAGCATAAGCCTGGCGGGGCGCTCGTCGGCATTGGCTCGGTGAAGGGCAATATTGGCAATACCTTGCGCGTCTCAATGGGTGCGGGACTCGTCAAGGCGGCACTCGCGCTTCATCATCGTACGCTCCCACCCCAACTCGCGCCTGAGCATCCGCAAGAATCCCTCTCCACCCTCACTTCGAGTGCCTACCTTTTGACGGAGGCGCGTCCGTGGATTACAGGCGACAGCTCGAGCCCACGCCGCGCGGTAGTCATTGGGTCTAACTTCGATTCGTGCGACCCCGAGGGAATGCACGCGGCGGGCAAGGGCGGACGCAGCGCGGCAATTGTGCTCGAAGAAGAACCGGAGGATCGTGCATGACAAGTGACGCGTTCAATGAAGGCAATGACGAACTCATCCTCCTTTCGGCGGCGGATGACGCGGCACTTTGTGCGGAAATTGACCGCCTCTCGTCCTTCGCGAACCGCATTCCTGATGCGCGGCTTGTGGATATTGCCTATACCTGCTCACAGATGAAGGGCGAGAGCGTACTCGCGATTGTGGCGGGGTCAGTCGCCGAATTGCGTGCCCGTCTCGCGACGGCCAAGACGCGCATTGCCGCGTCGGGGGGCACGGGGCGAATTCGTGATAAGAGCGGAACTTACTATTTTAGGGAACATCTCCTCGGGGATGGCAAGGGTAAGCTCGCGTTTGTGTATCCAGGCGCGATTTCGTTCTATCCCGATATGATGCGCGATTTGGCGATTCGCCATTGGGTCTGCCGCTCGGCATTTGATGAGCTTGAGGAGGCTCTCGCGGGCGAAGAGGATTTTTCTCCCTCTAACTTCATCTTTCCACCTGCGCCGTATTATCGCCATGACGCGGATATCTTTAGCTCGGGAGCCTATTCCCAAGCCTTTGTTGCCACTCACGCGGGGTGCGCGGCACTTACGCGGCTTTTGACGGAAGTCGGCGTTGAGCCTGATGGGGTCGTCGGGGTCGGCGGCGGAGACTTTGCAGCGCTTATGAAGGCGGGGGCGACGATACTCGATGAGAATCGTCCAGCTCGCATTAAGGCTCTTAAAGAGATTTATCGCCTCGTCAGCAAGGCGGTTGACCACGGCGGCTTGCCGAAGTCGGTTATGCAGATGGTGATTTTGCGTCATGCGGGTGATGCGGACGCGATAGTCTCGCGCTTTTCGCCGACGGATGTCACGCTCGCCATCGACTTTTCGCCGCGTATGAAGATTTTTGCCGTGCGCCCCGAGTATTCCGAGTCGGCTATGGCGCTATTTACGGCGACAGGTGCGAGGGTGCTGAAACTCGAACTCGATAGACCCTTTAATACCCCCGCTTGCGCGAGCCTCGCGGCATCCGTTAAAAACTTTACCGAGCCGCTCATTAAGCGTGAGCAGAAGTGTGAGATTTATTCGTGCGCCACGGCGGAAAAGCTCCCGAACAACCTCAAAGTGATTCGGCAGGAAGCGGCGGAACGCTGGTCAAAGCCCATTTTGCTCGCGGAAACGGTCCGTCATATGTACGCCCAGGGCTACCGCGTCTTTTTGGAGGTGGGGCCGCGCGGACTTCTCACGACGGGCATTGCGAGCACTCTAGAAAAGGAAGCCTTCGCGGCAATTCCGCTCAATTCGATTCACCGTACCGGCATCCAGCAATTCAATCACGCCCTCGGCTATCTCGCGGCACTTGGTGCGAAGGTGGATCTTTCGAAGATACTTGCCGCGCGGGGAGGACGGACTCTTGACTTTGATGCCGCGCTCTCACTTGAAGTGCGCCGTGAGACCGAAATGCAACTCTCACGTGCCTTCCCACGGCTTATGCTGGGGGCGACCGCCCCGACCCTCGCCTCGTTTATGGCGGAACCCAAGGGACGCGGCGCAAAGGCGGCGGCACGCGCAGCGGCGCGGGCGGCTCGCGAGGGACTGCAACTTCAGTTCCTCTCGGGCGCGACAGACCCCCTTATTTCTGACGCTCCCCCAACCGAATTCTCGCCAGGGCTTTCGTATGCCTTCGAGAAGACTTATCGCCTACAAGATACACCATTTATTGGCGACTTCGCTTATGGCGCGAGCCAACTCTCGTATTCAAACCCGAATTTGCATGGGCTCGTCCATTTGCCAATTGTCGTCGCCATTGAGATTATGGCTGAAACCGCCCTGCGCGTGATGCCCAATCGGCATTTGTCGTCCGTCGTCGACTTCGCCTGCGCGAAGAGGCTTCCGTTTAAGGATGGCGAGTTGCATATCGCCGTGCGGGCGGAGCGCGTCAGTACCGAAGATCCGACCCTCGCGGCCATTCGTGTGCAGATTCGCAGTGGCGAACCAGACGCGGCATTTACCCGTTCGGCGATGGAAGCGACACTTATGCTCTCGAAAGAGCCGCCGCCACTTTCTACGGCGCACACGAAGGAACTCGTGCGGCCGCGCTCCGTCCACTGGTCGAGCCGCGATATTTACCCCTCGAAACTCGGGTTTGGACGCCGCCTGCGCGGCATTGTGTTCGCGGATGAGTGGGGCGAGGATGGCATTAACTATCGCGTGGAAGTTCCGTCGCCCGCTGGGTGCGTGACCTTTACGCGGCTTCCAGTTTGGGTGGTGAATCCGCTACTCCTCGAGATTATCGCGAGCGGCTTTAAGCTTTGGCGCAGTCATGAGAAGTTCACGGGCGCATTTTCGTTCCCATTCCGCATCCGCCGCCTAAGTTTACACGGACGCCTCCCCAGCGAAGGCGCGATTCTCAATTGCTATTTGCGTCTCTCGGGCGTAACGCCGCGCTCACATTTGTCGGATATCGTGGCAACTTCGGGCGATGGCAACGCAGTTCTCACGGTGGAGGGTTGGGAAGAGTTGACGGAACGCGTGCCGCAAGAATATTGCAGTGTCGTTTTGCAACCTGCCACCTGCTTCATTAGTACGACCGTCCCGAACAACTTCTTGGGCGAGCCTTCGACGGATGTGGCTTCCGCCATCATAACGGAAGTTCCGTATGCCGTCTTTGAGCGTAATGATAACCTCTGGCTGAATATTATGAGCCATGTTGTTTTGAGCGAAGCCGAGCGGACAGAACTCGCGGATATGAAGGGCTCGGTTTCGCGGCGGACAGAGTGGCTTTTCGGACGCATTGCGGTCAAGGAAGCGGTCCGTCGCTATCTTAAGGACTATCACCAAGCGCGCTGGAGCTACGCGGATGTGCAGATTTGGCGTGATGAGCTGGGCAAGCCCCAGGCGATTGGCGCATGGCGCGATAATCTTGCCGCGAAACTCGATGTCGCCATTGCCCATACTTCGCAATTCGTCATTGCCCTCGCGGCGGCGAATGCCCGCGTTGGCGTGGATGTCGAGTCCACGGCACGCAATCTCTCGGAGGAATTTGCGAACGGAGTCTTCACGCCTGATGAAATAGAACTCGCGGCGAAGGCTGTGAACGCGGCACAGGCAATTATCCGCTTTTGGTGTGCGAAAGAGGCGCTTTCAAAGGCGCTCGGCACAGGCATTCGCTTCTCGCCGAAAGAAATGCGCATTGTTGACTACCAAGCCGATTCGGGGCAGGTCGCCTTGCAGTTAGAAGGTGGGTGGCTCGGCGCATTCAAGACTTTCCGTGGACGTCCGCTCACGGTGACGACGCGTACGATGCGTGACCACGCTCTCGCGTTTTGCTTTATCCCGTCATCTTTATTTAATGAAGAGTAATCCGTCCAGCATTTTCCCAGAGAAATTGTGTCCGTACGCCGCGCGTCTCGCGGCGAAAGTGCCGCGCTTTGCTCGCCAAGCCTATTTCTCGGAGGAAGAGTTAAAGCCGAGCGAGTATGGGACGGATCCCTTTGGCGAGTGCGCGGGCAATGCCCCTTGCTACGGACTCAAACAGCGTTTCCCTGACCGCGTTCTCATAATGACGAGCGACACCTGCTTTATGAATTGCCGCCATTGCACGCGGCGCGGGCTCTTGGGCGCGGCGGAAGTCGTGCGGACTCAAGCCGAGCTAGAAGGGTGCCTCGAGTATGTGAAGGCGCATCCGCAAGTGCGGGATATTCTCCTTTCGGGTGGCGATATCTTGACGCTAACGGACTCTCAAGTCGCGTGGTTCGTCGAGGCATTCGCGGCACTTCCGCAGGTGGAAGTTTTGCGTGTTTGCACGCGTGCCCTTTGTACGAACCCCGAGCGGATAACCCCCGAGCTTGTCGCCGTGCTCGCGAAGTCGAAGAAGGTGTGGGTCAATACGCAATTCAATTGTGCGGATGAGCTGACTACGGAAGCGAAAAGTGCCGCGACGCGGCTTGTGGAAGCGGGAATCCCCGTTAGCTGTCAGACGGTGCTCCTCAAGGGGGTAAATGATAGCGTTGAGGAGCTTGTGAGACTCTTCGCGGCACTAACTGCCGTGCGGATACGCCCCTATTATGTCTTTATGTGCGACCCTGTCGCGGGAATTGACCATTTTAGAGTGCCGCTTGCGCGTGCAAAGGCGTTGGAGAGCGCCTGTGCCGAGCGGCTTGGAGGGCTTTCGTTGCCTCGGTTTGTGATGGATATACCGGGCGCGAAGCGTAAAATACCAATAGGTGAGGTAGAGGAATGAAGATATATGTTTGCGGACACCGCAATCCCGATGTGGATTCGGCGACGAGTGCCTACGCCCTCGCAGATTTGCGGCGGCGCACGGGCACAGAAAATATTGAGCCCATTTGCGCGGGGCGCGTCCCTGATAAGGCAAAGTGGGTCTTCGAGCACTTTGGGCTGGAGCCACTACGCTCCAAGCTCGATGTTTATGTAAGAGCGAAGGACCTCATTGACCCAAATGTGCCAGTAATTGACGGTTCTTTGCCGCTCGCGGAAGCTTTGCGGCTCTTGGAGGCGTGTGGCGAGTCGAGTTTACCTGTAAGAAATGCTACGGACGGGGCATTTTTGGGTATGCTCTCGCCCATAAAGCTTCTTGGGCTCTTTCTCTCGAAGTCGGATCTCACGCTCCCGACGGCGGAAGTTCCGCTCTTCAAGAAGGGGCTCGTTCTTTCTGAGAATGAGCGTGTCTATGATATCCGTCGTAACGCGGTGCGCGATGCCCATAACCACTTCCCCGTTGTTTCTGAGACAGGGGTTCTGAAGGGCACGGTTCTGAAGCGGGCATTTGCCGAGGAGCCTCCGTATCGAATGATTCTTGTCGACCACAATGAGACTGCGCAGGGGATTCCAGGGCTTGATGAAATCCCTATTATCGAAGTCGTTGACCACCACCGCATTTCATTTGCGCCGACGCGCGAGCCAATTCGCTATACGGCGGATGTCGTGGGCTCGACCTGCACGCTAGTGACGCGGCTTTATCGTGCGGCGGGGATGCGTCCGACAAAGGAAATCGCGGGCGTACTCATCGCGGGCATTGTCGCCGATACGCTCCTTTTCCAGTCCCCAACGACGACGGACGAAGATCGCACGACTTGCGCGTGGCTCGAGAAGATCTGCGGCGAGAAGGCGGCGGATATTATGAAGGGGCTCGCGCAAGTTGACTCGCCGCTCGTGAGTATGTCGCCTGAGCAGGCGGTTTTGAGTGACGCGAAGTCCTATAATGAGGGTGGACGCAAGTTTATGCTTGCCCAGATTGAAGAATCCAACTTCGCCTTCTTCCATCAGCATCAGGAGGAGCTGGGCGCGGCACTTGAGAAGATTATTGAGGGGCACGGACTCGACTTTATGGCTCTTATGGTGACGGACCCCATCTATGGCAATTCGGAACTCCTTTATCGTGGCAGTGAGCGGGTAAGGCGGATGCTACCGTATCGTCTAGGGACGACGGGGACCTTTCTTATGCCAGGTGTACTTTCGCGCAAAAAGCAGCTTTTGCCCGTTATTCTCGCGGCACTTTCGTGATGGGGTTGCAGTTTTAACAGAGAAATGATATAATATTGGCTGTGCCGTGCGAAAGGGCGCGTTGCCCTTAAGTTTTTTGGTACGCCAAACTAAATTCTAAACTAATCAAATAGGACTAGACCATGAAGAAACTAATGGTTGCTGTGTGTCTCGCGGGTGCTTGCGTCGCTTCCGCTGCCGAAAAGGCCGAGAATTCTGAAACTGCCGCGCAAGGCGCTCAAACGGAAGAGAAGTCGGGTCTCA
>CAVLAC010000073.1:0-10974 GCA_963661055.1 bacterium
TACTTTTACGGCGGGCAAGGGACTGCCCGCCCTACCTGCGATGCGCTATTGGGTGGTAGGGGGCGCAGTCCCTTGCGCCCCGTTGTAGGCGGCGAGGGGCGGGGGTTGCACGAGAGGAGAGGAGCGGCTCGCCGCCGTAAGAGAGACCTTGTACGCAATCACAGACCTTGTCTAGGCAGGGCTGACTGAACGAAGTTACTTGTCTACGCGTGAAAGGCGGTACGAGACCGCGCAACGACGGGTCGGGCGACACCTGCACGAGCCGCCCTCAATTTTTCTCTGCGAACTCTGCGGCTCTGCGTGAGATAAAAGGAAGTAAAAGTTTGGGTGTGAGAAAATTTGCGGCTTCCCCCGTACGGGGGATGTACAAGGTAGGGAAAATATGGTATAATGTTTAGCGAAAACTGGGTAAGCGCGGACGGGGGTCGTCTGGGGGCTTGCCACAGCAAAGAAAGAAAAAGATGAAAGTAACGAGCTTAGTTCTTGTTTCTACTACCCTTTTAGGGGGGGGGGGTATCTAATTGCCTCGCCCAAGCCTCAAAATGCGTAAGACCGCCGCTTGAGGCTAACAGTGCCGCGTATAAGGAAGCGCTTGATGTAGCGTGGCGGCGTATTCTGACTGAGTTTTATTCCGACCGCACAGGGCTAATTTACGAACATTGTTCTGATGGAGATGCCACGCGGTATCTGCCGCGTCCCGATGAAATTGCCAAGAATGAACCTGTAGCCACGGGGTGGAATACAGGGATGGAAGATAGCGTCCTTCATGGGGGTCCGCTATTATTGACATCGCTATTACGCGGCGATCATCCCGTGTTTGACAAGCTCTTCGCGGGGCTTATGCGGTGTGCGACCATCTCGGGCAAGCCAGGCTTTCTCGCGCGGTCCATCTCGCCAGTAGATTGCAAGAGCTTCTACTATAACAGTTCGCGCGACCAATATACGCTTTTCGTTTATACGATGTGGCGCGTTTACAAGAGTGCCTTCGCGACACAGGCGATGAAAGATGAGATTCGCCGCGTTTTGGTGGATATTGCGAAATATACAGAAGCTTGCGTTACACCTGAGAACGGATACGACCTCTTGCGCTTTGATGGTAAGCGCGGACAAGTCTCGCAAATGTGGGTGGCAAATCCCGACGCACCAGCCGTCCGTGACTGCTGGGATATCCCCGTTATAGACGGCATCTCACCACATGAGTCGGAGCGGCTACCGATGATTTATGCCGCGGCATTTGATGTATCGGGCGATAAGCATTGGCGTGAGATGGAATTGCGGTATGCGGATGCCGCCATTCGCATTGCGGAATTGGGGCTACCTGCGGGAATGCCAGGCTTTACGCTTTATCAAATGCAAGTTTCTCAGCGCCTTCTTTGGGAGTGCGAGACGAATGCCGTGCGCAAGGCGAAATATCTGCGGCTTTTGCAACAAACGGCGGCGACGGCGGCGAATTGTTTTAGCCGCGTAAAGAAACGGTTTGCCGACTTGGGCGGAGATCTAACGCTCCCTGTTGGGGATTGGCGCACCTGGCCGCGCATTGAGAAGTGTCCTGGCGGCGTTTTGAACGGACTCCCCTATCGTGCGCCTGTTCGCCCCAAGGATTATTACGAGGCTACAGAGTGCGTGCGTGAGGCGGGCGAGCAACTGATTGTCCGCTTGCTTTGTCCTGAGCTGAAGCTATCGGCGACGGAACTTGAGCAGTTCAGAGACTTTGTTGCCACATCTGGATTTGAAAAAAGCAATTACTCAGGAATCGTATACCCGCTTTTGGCGGACGCTATGTTACAGCAGGCGGGCTACGAAGTCCCCAATCAATTTCAAAAGTAAGAAAGGAACACGAAAATGAAAACAAAGTTAATTCAGTCGTTTGGGGCGATGCTCATCGCCTTAATTGGAAGTTCGCTCTACGCGGCGGATAATCTCGTCTGGTCGGTTACCTCGGGTAGCTGGAATGAGGCGAGCAACTGGCTCATTGGTGATAGTAGTTCAGCAACTGAGGCGGGGCATGTTCCGACGAGCGAGGATCGTGTCTACTTTGGCCCTAAGTGGGCAAATTGGACGGAGACTACACCGACGAACGAGATTACGCTCGCCGAGGATGCTGAAGTTGCGCGGCTAGACATTAACAAAAAGAGTGTTAGCGTCTTCGATTTGGGCGGGAAAACACTAGATGTTAAAACGCGGCTCATAGCGAATAGTGGCGCGGATGTCACGCTGAAGAATGGTATTTGCCGCCATCTTAACACCGCGACGAGCGGCATAAGTTCGCTCAACGAAGTGAACTCCGCTATTTTGCGCGTTATGGGCGCGGATATGACTTGGAAGTCAATGATAGACTTAAAACTTAAGAAACAATCGGGCAATACGACTTTATTGGAAATCTCGGATGGTGCTTCGTTCGCGGGTGGTTTGACTATTGAGAATACCCAAGCAGCAGGCGATACTGCCCAAGTGACGATAAGCGGCAAAGGCACTTATGTGCAGCCTGGCAAGTTCAGCTGGGATGAAGACACGACTGTTTCAGGGAGCGGCGTTTCTATCTCGGGCGTTGGCAAGATGAATCTTGATATTTGTGATGGCGCGATTATGGACATAACGGACGCTCAATTGGCGATATTGGGCACGGCTTCAAATTCAACGGTTGTGATTGATAATGCTTACTTCACGAATCGCTATATAAGTGTTGAAAACCGTGAAGTCAAAGTGGGTTGCCAAGGCGGGTGGAATACGCTGATGGTGACAAATAACGGTGTTCTTTACACTGAGCACGGCATTAATATCTCCAATGATGCTTATAAAAACATTCCTGAAGGGAGCGGTCCCTCAAATACACTTATTGTTGCAGATGGCGGCAAGGTTGTGTTGGGAGAGAAGGGCACGAGTGGCGTTCCTGGACTCAAGGTTGGTGCAAATCATGGCGACGCGCGGCTTGTTCTAAACGGCGGCATTGTCGAGACAGCGGGCAGTGTTACCTTGGGTGCGACCACAGGTGTCTCAAACAATGTGCTCGTTGTACAAGGGACAAATAGCCTACTCAAGGCAAAAGACCTAGAGCTAAGCTATAATGCGCAGATTCAATATGAAATCCCGAAGACAGGCTATGCACAAGTACCCATACAGATTGAACAGTATGTTTGCGCGCGTTATAATTATAATGTTGCTTGGTATGGTGACGCGCCCACGCTGACAATTTCGGCGAGCAAGTGGATTCAGAAGACGGGTGGCGAATTGACGCTACTGACCTGCGGTACAAACGACAATAAGAGCTTGAATAAAAAGGTGTTTGAGCAATTGGAAGAAGCGGGTAACGCGAACCTTAAGGCGCAGGGCTACGATACGACGACAACCTATTTGGAGGTTGTGACGGGCACGGATGATGACCCCGCGTTCAGTCTCGTTTTGAAGTCACCGCTTGCCGCGCGGGGCTTGCTACTTATCGTACGATAATGGTATAATATTAGGCGAAGAATATAGGAAAGATGACTAAGAGTAAGATGACTAACAAAGTTTTGTCGAGTTTTATATCTGTCGGAGCTATTATCTTCTCGGTTGCTTGTTTGCAAGCAGCCGAGAATGTTTCTCAGGAGAGAATAGCTCAAGGTCCAATTTGTAATCGCGTAAGTGCCTTCTTCCCAGAGGTTTTGGACTTCGCTGTCCTTAAGCCTGCACAGGAAGAAACCAATCTCGTGGTACGCTTGCCTCAGCTTATTAAGGTTGACGATAGTACCGCGTGGTTTACGATTAACGCAACAAAATCGGGAAATGGCAGATTCCGTGTTTGGTGCGTGCTCGAGAATGAGCGCGGCGAAGAAGTCGCTAGTGTCTCCACTTGGCACAATGGTGGGGCGTATGATTGGTTTGTGCTGGGAGCGGATTTAACCTTCCTTCGCCGTGCGCCGTATGACCCCTACTATCCCGAGGAGCGGCGCGGACTGAAGGTGAGGGAATTGCGTTTTGAGATTAAGGGTGATGTGGGCGAGATTTATTGTGAAGCCCCCATACTTATGGGAGGCAATTTATTTGATAAGTCACTTATTGCCACGGCACTAACAGAGGAACGCACAAAGACGACTTATGGTTCGTATGGCGACATCTTCACGGGTGTTTATGGCGGAGACTATGAGGCGACGCTTGAAGTGCGTGATGCCTTTCAGGCAAAGCCATTTCTGACGCGCAAGAAAGAGTTCCGTCTAAAAGATGTAATGGGTGCCGCGCGGGCGCGTTTGACGCGTGAAGGTTTCGCTATGCCGCCGTTGAAAAAGGGGTACTATGAATATACGATAACGCGGCGGAAACTTGATACGGGTGCTCTGGATGGTGCGCCGCGCAAGGGATTCTACGCAGTTTTGTCTTCGCCTGAGGAGAATGTGCTGCGTGAAGAAGTGAAATTGGCGAATCCTATGTTCGTGCCAGAAGCGGGCAACTTTGTGTTTGATAAGCCAGAGATTAAAGGGACGATTCAAACACCCGATTTCTCCTTGGATGCCCTAAGTAAGCCGCCTTATCGTATTGCCTACTCGCTTGAGGAGTACTCGGCGCGTTGGCATCGGTCAAACGCGTCAAAACCTGCGCTTTATTGGCGGAATGGAGAAGCCGTTTCGGCGACGGCGGCGTGCGTAACGGTTGACATCCCTGTTGACCGCGATCTCGTGCGCGGCAATCGGGCTTTTACCTTGCGTGTGGAGATGTTTGATGGACGCGGACTGCGGGTCGCGGAGTCCACCACGACTGTTGGCGTGAAAGGCTGGGATAATGTCTATCGTCCCAAGAAGGGGGCTAAGCTTACTTGGCAAGAAGTGTGCGCACGCCCTGCCTTGCGTGCGACAGGCTTTGCGTCCGTCACAATTCCTCAGAGTGACCTTCGGGCATTTGTTGATAAGATTCGATATTTAGGCGGTTATAATACCTTTCTTTGCGATGGCGCATGGTCGCTAGAGACTGAGCCTATTAAGGGATTCCGCACCTATGACTATTTGGAGCGGCAAATTGCCGCGGCGACAGACGCGGGGCTTGATGTCGCTATCCAGATTGGCGGCATTCACAACGACCCTGTTTGGGCGAAGTTTGAGTATGAGCCCGCGCGAGTGAATGACGGACGCTTCCTTACGCCGCAATATAATAATATTTCCGTCTGGGCGGATGCCCCCGCGAAATACATCAAGTCATTTATGCGCGATACGGTTGAGCGTTATGCGGGCATACCGAACCTCGCCTATTGGAAGTGCTGGTGTTATGAGGGTGAAGGCTTTACACACGACTGGTTTTATATGTGGATGTTTGGCGATACGGTAAGCGGTTATTGTGAGCCCAAGCGTCATCAATATCGGGAGTGGCTTGAGAAGAAATATGGCACGGTTGAGAAGTTAAATGCCGCGCACGGATCGCATTGGAAGTCATTTTCGGAAGTCGAGCCTGCTCAGCCCGACAATCCGCTTCGGCATCGTGACCGCTTGCGGAATCCGCCGCCTGTGACGACGACGGCATATGCGGACTTCTATCACTCTAAGCGCGAGGATTTCCAAGATTACTGGGAGAACTTTGTGCTGAAGACGCTACGTCCGTTAGACCCCGACCGTCTATTTGCCGCGTATTATTATCCCGACCAAGAAGGCGATGATATTGCGACGAAGGGCGTATTTACACAGAATCCTGGCTTCATCAAGCATAATGGAGGTATGCAAGGCGACCGCTTCTTTGGCTATCAGGGTTTTGATTATGCGCGCTACGAGGGAATGCCTGGCTTTATAACGGAAGATGTCCTTGTTTGGAATGACCGCGTGCCTGAGTGGGACGATGAGATGTTTGGCGCAATGCGTGTTGCGGGAGGAGGCGCAAACTTCTTCAATTACTCGATTTATCAGACGCGTGCCCACGATATTGAGCACGAGCCGAACGATCGCGGCAAAACGGCGTTCTTTGAAGCGATGGGCAAGGAGTTCTTCCCGACAGTGCGTAAGATGAAGCGTCCGCCGACACGGCTTGCCATTTACCAGAATAACCTTCGCAATGATAATTACCACGGGCACGCCTGGCCGTATGGTGACCTATGGTATTCGCGCTACGCGGCAGAACCGATTTGTGGTAAGTATCTAGATCGGCTCGCGACACACTATGATGTCCTTGCGCTCGATTCGGGCGCGGAATCCGCTCCTGCCGCCGATTTGGACGCTATTACCGCGTGGGTACGCGAGGGCGGCACGCTTGTAATGACTCCTGCGACATTGGCGTGGACGAGCGAGGATCTGATGGATCGTCCTCAGGGAAATGCACAGACTCATGAAGCACCCAATCGCCACGGCAATGCCTTGCTGGATAGGCTGGGGCTGTCGTTGCCGAAGGCGGGTATGTGGGCAACTTCTGTGACAGGACGATTTTCAGCCGCGACTTGTGATAAGTCGGCATTTCCTTCCTGTGCGAATATGTTCTTCAAGAATGCATTTAGCCCTATCCAGAAGATGGTAAACATAGATGGGCTTGGCTACGGACGAGAGTTCCGTAAAGATGGCTATAGCATTTATGACTTCCCAGCGAAGGCGTATCCTCAAGCGAAAGTGCTTGCTCGAATGGATTCGCCGCGTGCTTTAGAGGGACATCCTGCCGCGCTTGAGTTGGCTGCGGGCAAAGGGCGCGTTATATTGCTCGCGCAGTATCCGCAAATTGTGGATGTTGCCTTTTGGAGTGACTTGTGTTCATATCTTGGTATCAAGCGCGACTTGTCTTTTGCGAGTGAATCGTCCGATGCAGATACATTCTTACCGTGGACGATTGGCTATTTGTTGGAGGCGGCGGATGGTTCGTATATGGTTATGACGGAAGAGATGCAAGACAAGACTTCCTATCGCCGTACATCCTTCCCAAGGGACGAGAAGCCGCCGTATCGCCGCCGCGTTTTGTTGCATACACTGAATGAGGGACGCTATCGCGTCAGCGAGTTCCGTTTGGGCGTTCGCAAGGAGCTGGGTGTGTTCACTTCTGAGCAACTTAATCGGCAGGGCATCCGTTATGCCTATGACCACGATCAGCAGGTTGTAGCCTTCTACTTGGAGCCGATTGAATGATATTTTCACTCCTTTTCGCGGCAGCATTTACTTCGTCCGTACTCACTGGCATTGATGCTGAGCGGACGGCTGGGGGCTATTACCAAGTCAATCCAGGCACTAATCGCGTGGTGACGGTAGGTTTTAGCCCTGAGCCGACGGTTCCCGATGATGTCGCTTGGTTTACGGCGGATGTCTTCGTAGAAACCAAAGCCGCCGCCTTTGGCGCACGGATGAGGCTCGTGCTAGTTGATGAGGAGGGTAAAGAGATTTCCTCTGAGAGTTTCAAGTTTAATACGCCGCGTGAATGTTGGTGTACGGCGCTCTCAGAGAAGATTTATCCGCGAAAGTTGAAGGGCTTGAAAGCGCGGCGAATTGAGTTTGATTTTGGGGCGGATACGCCTGCCCCAATCTTATTCAAAGTGCCAGTCATTCATGCGGGCAATACGCACGATCCGCAGATGCTCGCGGCGGCGCAGGGACAGCGCAATGTGCAATATGGGCAAATGGCGCGGGTGCGACCTGTCCAATTTATGCGCGGCGAATATGAGGGCACACTGGAGTTAGATGATGGATTTCAGCGTGCACCTTTTTGGAAAGAAACGCGGCAATTCCGCTTTCGTGAGCAAGATAAATTGGTCAATCCTGAGGATGCGGACGCGGGCTTTGACATTCCGCCGCTACCGAAAGGCGTTTATGGCGGGCGGCTAATCTGCCGCGACAAGAAGTCGAAGGCGATTATTAAGGAGGTCGAGTTTGATTATCTCGTCCTTTCTTCGCCAGTCAAAGTTAAGCCTCAGATGCTGATTGAGGAGCCCTTAACATTCCAGCCTGAGCAAGCGAATTGGGTGTTCCCGAAAGGACATATTCGAGGCGTCTCGACAGGTGCGACGCATTTTCGGCTTGAGGAAGCGAGCGGCTATCGGTCACGCAGTTGCCGCGAAAAGCCCGAGGTTTTGGCTGAAGGCGAAATTGCGGAAGGGGGAGCCCTTGATATTGAGCTTCCGTATGCCGCCTATGCGGGTGGACGCGGATTTTATCTTATCTTAGAGCAAAAAGATGATAAGGGGCGCGTCATTAATCGATTAACGCGCACGGTTGCCTTGGCGGATGATAAGGTGTCTGAGCAAGAGCAAGGAGAGGAGGACGAAGAAGATGCGTGCACGGCATTAAAGCGGCTTTTTGCAAGCCCTGTTTTGGCTACGGGTCATCTTGGTGCACGCGTGACATTCTCCGATGATGAGGCTTTCTTTAAGCAGACCAAAGAAGAAGGGGCTTACGATTATGTCGTGACGGACGGAATGTGGAGCGAGGATAGCGCACCAGTTCCTGGCTTTCACGCGTGGTATGAGCTGGAACGCCGTTTGCAAGAACTCACGCGTTTGGGGTTAAAAGCGGGCGTGCATGGCTCATCGACAATGAATCAGCCCAAATGGGCACGCTATTTGAAAACACCCGACCGTGTGAAAGACGGACGCTTCCTCGCCTCGCATTATAATTGCTGGTCTATTGCGGGGGAGCATCCGTCGACAGAGATAAAGACTCATATTCTTGCCCTTGGCAAACGCTATGGACACGACCCGCGCATATCGTTTTGGGAGTTTTGGGGCTGGTATGGCGAGGGCTTTTCTACGGACTGGTGGCTTAGTTGGCAATTTGGCGGTGGGCAAACGGGCGTTGGTAATAAAATAGAGCGGGAGTTCTATGAGAAGTTTTTGCCTGAACGGTTTCGTCCGCTCTCGAATAAGCCGATTGGGGTTTTCTACTATAATCCGAGTCCGTTTTCGCGGTTCTGGCAGAAGAATCCAGGCTTTTTCTTACGTAATGGCGGCAATGAAGGTAAGCCGATTAGAGGTAAGGAGCGGATGTTCCATTGTGCGTGGGCGGGTGCTCCTGTAATGAGCGAGGATGTGGCTGTCTATGGGGACACGATAGACCATTGGGAGCGAAACTTGACGAGTGGCACACTTATTGGCGGACTTGGAATCCATTTCTTTAATTACGACATCTATGAAACTCAGGCTGGTGGCGTAAAGAAAGAGAAGAATCACGATGCCATTGCCGCGTGGTTTGCTAAGGCGAAGAAAGAGCGATTCCCTGCGCTAGCCAAGAAGCCTCTTGAGGTTGGGGATGTCGCGGTTATCAATTTTAGTCAAGCCTCGTTGCCTCCGTTGCAAGAGTTGTACGAGGCGGGCTTTAAGCTTGAACCGCTTAATGGTGCGTGGTTAGGTCGTTTGAAGCACTGTTGGCTCGCATTTGGAACGGATATTACAGAAATTCGCTCTAAGGAAACAGCCTATATCCGTTCGTGGATTCGGCGCGGCGGAATCTTTGTCACTACCCCCACGAACGCGGCATTTATGGCGCAGATAGGCTTGCCCTTGCCGAAAGGCACGCGCATATTTAAGGATCTGAAGAGTGGACGCCCTCGGATAACGACGGAAGTTGGCTCGGTTTTCTCGGAGCGCGCGGCATATCCCGCGATTCATCCGTGGGAACACTGGTTCTTTGAAGAGAATGCCTATCCTAAGGCTGAGCGTATCCAATCGTTTACGGGAGGACCCGATAATTGCGCGGGGCATCCAGCTTCCTTTGCCTTTAAGATTGGCAAGGGACAGCTAATACTTCTAAACAGTTTTCATGGTGCTGATATTCTTGCAAAGCAATTGCAAAATAATCGGATGAATGAGAAAACCAACAAAAAGAAGTAGAAAGAGGTAAACATGAAGAATGTTTTGGCGGTGGTGCACAATGTTGCGAAGCGGAATATGTTTGGCATAGCCATTTTGGTGTGCGCGGCAACGGCATTTGCGTTTCCGTCGGCGTTTCTGAGTTGGGGCGGGGTGAAATTAACCAAGTTTGTTTCGCCTGCGTTGCAACTTATTATGTTTGGGATGGGTACCACCTTGACGCTCGGGGACTTTTTACGGATAGCGAAGTGTCCGTGGGGTGTTGCGGTGGGGGTCGTTTTGCAATTCCTCGTTATGCCGCTTAGTGGGTTCTTTTTGGCTTTGGCATTTGGCTTCACGGGAGAGCTCGCGGCGGGGTGTGTGTTGATTGGTTCGGTTGCGGGTGGCACGGCCTCCAATGTGATTGCTTATTTGGCTCACGCGAATGTCGCGCTTTCCGTTACAATGACATGCTGTTCGACTTTGTTGTCTCCGTTTGTGACCCCGCTTCTTATGAAGTTGCTAGCTGGACGCTTTGTGGAGATTGATGCGGGGGTAATGATGGTTTCGATTTTAGAGATAGTCATTATTCCGCTTGTTGTGGGTGGGGTGGTACGGAAAGTCTTTGGGAAGTGGCTCGACGCGCATAAGACGGCGGCAGACAGGGTGCTTTCTATTGTCTCTATGTTTGGCATATGCTTTACGATTCTCGCTTTGACGGCTCCGAGTCGGGATGTGTTTAAGGAAGCGGGTGCGTTCATTATTCTTGCGATGATTATTCATAACTCCATTGGCTATGCGGGTGGTTATTGGCTGACGCGGCTTCTTGGACGGTTCTTGCCGCTCGATGAATGTGATGCTCGCACGGTCGCCATTGAGGTGGGGATGCAGAATGGAGGTATGGCGGGGGCGCTCGCGACGGATGTCCTTAAGAGTGCCGTCGCGGCACTGCCTGCGAATGTATTCTCCATTTGGATGAACTTCTCGGGTTCGTTAATTGCCTCGCGCTGGGCGCGGCAGTCTAAGCAGGCCTGAGGGCGCGGCGGTTTTTAACCACAGATTTCACGGATAGGGTTTTAACCACGGAACACACGGAACCGCCTTCGGCGGTCACAGAAAGATGTTGTAGGAATAAACTTCTTGTTCTGTTTTAGACAGGATTAACAGGATTTACAGGAGTTGATTTTAACACAGTGGCACAGAGCCACAGAGGCACAGAGGAGTTGAGGGCGGCTCGTGCGGGTGTCGCCCGACCCGTCGTTGCGCGG
>CAVLAC010000074.1:0-10965 GCA_963661055.1 bacterium
ATCATCACGGACATTTCTGTCCGTGCACCTAACCTCTTGGACGCACGAGCCGCCCCGCACCCGCCCACCTCACTCCGCTCAACGCTCGCCCACCCTTCCCGCTCCTCACTTGCCGCCTTTCTTTGCTTCGCCCGCTTTACGATTTTTATGGTTA
This sequence comes from bacterium, assembly GCA_963661055.1. GTDB lineage: Bacteria > Verrucomicrobiota > Kiritimatiellia > RFP12 > UBA1067 > UBA1067. Next base: position 155 of record CAVLAC010000074.1, read on the forward strand.
CTTTTACGGCGGGCAAGGGACTGCCCGCCCTACCTGCGATGCGCTATTGGGTGGTAGGGGGCGCAGTCCCTTGCGCCCCGTTGTAGGCGGCGAGGGTGGGGGTAAAAAGGACTGCGAAATGGGCGGATTTTTGGTATAATAGAAGGAATCTAAATCACGAAAGTAGAAGAAGGATGAGAAAAGCGGTGAAGTTTCGTGCGGTTGTCCTCGCGGGCGGCAGTGGCGAACGGTTTTGGCCTCTCTCGACAAAGGAGAAGCCTAAACAGTTTTTGAATGTCTTTGGTGGTGCGAGTTTGTTGCGTCAGAGTGTGACGCGGCTCGAGAAACTCGCCTCACCCGAGGGGCTCTTTGTCATCACCGCGAAAGACCTTGTCGGGCTTACCCGTAAGGAGCTCCCTGAAGTGCCCGCGCGGCAGATTGTGGGTGAGCCGATGCGCCGCGATACGGGCGCGGCAATCGCGTTAGGCGTGGGGCTTGCGGGGCAGGGCGCAAGGGACTGCGCCCCCTACCAGGAGGAGGGGCGCAAGGGACGAGGCGCGGCGGGCAAGGGACGGGGCGGAAGGGACTCCGCCCCCTACCAGGAGGAGGTTGTTGGGTTTTTTGCGAGTGACCATTTGATTCGCAATGAGAAGGCGTTCGAGGCGTCCGTTAAGAAAGCGATTCGTCTTGCCTCACAAAAGGATGTCATTGTCGTTATTGGTATTCCGCCGACGTGGGCTTCACCTGCGTTTGGGTATGTCGACCCGAAGACTGGCTCTTTTGTTGAGAAGCCCGATACGGCAAAGGCGAAGACTTATTTGAAGAAGGGCTATCTCTGGAATGCGGGACTCTTCATTGCCCGCGCAAGCGTCTTTCGTGCCGCGATCGCGGCAAATGCGTCCGCACTTGTTCCGCTCACCGAAACTGCCGCGCTCACACCTGCGAAACTCGCGCGGCTTTATGAGCCTTTGCCGCGCCTTTCGTTTGACTATGCCGTGATGGAAAAGGCGAAGAATGTCGCGGTTATCCGTGGCGACTTTGGCTGGGACGATGTGGGCGGCTTTCAGTCATTTGACCGCTACTTCCCCCATGACGCGAAGGGGAATGTGCGAGAAGGTCCGTGCCGCACGGTAGATGCGACGGATAACATCTGTGTTGTGCGTGGGGCACCCATTTCGCTTTTGGGAGTCTCGAATCTTGTCGTTATCACAACTCCGCAGGGCGTCTTGGTCGCGGATAAGAGTCGCCTCGCGGATATGAAGAAACTCTTTCAGACAACTTCGTGAAAAGAAAGTATAGAGTCCGTATTGCCTATGATGGCACAGCTTACGCGGGATGGCAAGCGCAGGAGAATGCGCTCGGCATCCAGCAGGTTGTGGAGGAGGCGCTCACCTATTTGGAGCGCGGTCCTGTGCGGATTTATGGGAGCTCGCGGACGGACGCTGGGGTGCACGCGAAAGGCTTTGTCGCGCACTTCCACCTAACGAAGCCGATTCCGCCGCGCAATCTCGTGCGGGCACTCAATTCGCGCTTGCCAGAGGCGATTCGTATTATGAAAGCGGGCTATGCGAAAGAAGATTTTGACGCGCGGCTTTCGGCGAAAGGCAAGGAATATCGCTATCAGCTCTACCAAGGGGAGATTGAGCCGCCAGACCTCGTGCCGTATTGGACCTACTGTCATCGGACACTCGATCTAGACGCTATGCGCCGCGCGGCAAATTACTTTGTGGGCAAACACGACTTCCTTTCGTTCGCGGCAAATCCCGACCGCGAGATTGAGACGACGGTCCGGACCATCTTCTCGTTCGAAGTCAAAAAGGTGGGTCCGCGCTATATCTTCATTGTCCGTGGCGACGGCTTTCTCTATAAGCAAGTGCGCTCTATGGTGGGTTTCTTGCTCAGCGTAGGGCGCGGCAAAGAGAAGCCCGAAGCCGTGAAAGAGCTCCTTGAGAAACATCCGCCACGCACCGCCCGTGTCGAGACGGCACCCGCGCGGGGACTCTTCCTTTGGAAAGTATTTTATAAGAAAGTGAACTAAATATGCTTTATTATCTCTCATTCTATCTGCAACAATTCTGGGGTCCGTTTCGACTCCTCCAATCCCACGCGCTTTTGCTCGCGGGCGGTGCATTTTGTGCCGCGCTATTCTCGGTATTCTTCTTGCCGCAACTCTGGGATAAACTTCCGCAGGATCGCGGCAAGGCGGTCTTAAAGGATATGGGCGGCATGGTCTCGAAGGGCAAGCCCACGGGCGCGGGTCTCATCGTCACCTTGCTCGCGATGCCCGTAATCATCTTCTTTGTTCCGCTTGATATTTGGGACGGACTCACCATTTGTTTCATCTATCTAGCCATGCTCTTTGGCTACCTTGATGACCGCGCGGAGGTCCCGTGGGGCGAGCTTAAAAAGGGACTCCTCGATGCGGTCGTCGCGCTTGGGATTGCCTACTGCATTGCCAAGGGACACTCCACGCTGGTGTGGCTTCCGTTTGTAAAAGGTATGTGGCATATCCCGATGGTGGTGTATGTTCCGTGCGCGGCATTTATGCTTTGGTTCACGATGAATGCCACCAACTGTTCGGACGGTGTAGATGGGCTCGCGGGGTCGCTTACTTTAATTGCGCTCGTTATGCTCGCGGTAATGCTGTACGCGGTCATTGGTTATAAGCCAATTGCCCACTACTTCCTGCTCCCCTGCAATCCTGACGCGGCACGCTGGGCGATTCTCGTTATGATTGTGGCAGGAGCCTTCGGCGGCTACCTTTGGTACAATGCCGAGCCCTCGAAAGTCCTGATGGGCGATGGCGGTAGCCGTTTTTTGGGCATTCTCGTGGGCGCGGCAGTTCTCGTCACGGGGAATCCGTTCCTCGTCCTCGTCTTCTCACCGATTGTCCTTGTGAATGGCGGCGGCGGACTCGCCAAGCTCGTGCTCCTTCGCGTCGCCAAGAAGATGGGGCGCGAAATTGACGCGGACTCGCCCATCCGTCGCCTGCGCTTCCCCTTGCACGACCACTGCAAGAAGAATCTTCATTGGTCGAATGCTCAAGTTCTAATGCGGTTTGTGCTCTTGCAACTCATCATTATGCCACTCCTCTTTATCTTGCTCGTGAAGATTCGCTGATATGTTCCTTGCCGCGCTTATATTCGCCGCGACACTCTCGCGTGCAGAAATCATCGAGCGAATGCGTGCGCCTGTGCTCACGAAAGTGCAGGGGCTTGTGCAGGTCATCGCGGAGTGTCCGAGCGATATGCGCCGCGAATATCAGTCGTCCGTCGCGGGCTTCGCGGCAAATATTTGCAATGAACTTTATCGCGGCAATCGTGAGCAGCCCAAGCGGTTTACGGAGTGCCCCATAACGCTCGTCATTGGCGAGGAGCGCACGAATAATGCGTCCGTCATCGTGCACATCCAGAAGACGGAAGGCGAAGTGCCGCGCACGCGGCTTTATTTGCCCGCGCCTGGCAGTACAGATTTAGCCAAACTGCAAACGGAAGTGGTAAAGGCGTTTATGAGATCCGTTAAAGGCAAAGAACTCACGGACGCGGCGGCGGATGAACTTTACACGGACCTCGACCCGATTCGTCGTGCGACGGCGGAGCACAAGGAACTTCGGAAGTGGCAACGCGGCGAAAAGACGTCCCTTACGGACGAAGAAGCCCTCGCCCTCATGCGCAAAGTCCTGGTGCCTGGGCGGGCGGATGTGAGCGATGTCCTTACTTTTGCTAGTCGCCTTAGGCTCTACCCTAGTTCGTTCGCGAGTCCCTTTGTGGGCAAGTACCCGAATGTTACTTATGCGGAAGCGATTGACATTGCTGAATATGACCCACGCGTGCGTTTCGCGGCCTATGCACAGGCTCCGCTTCTCGTCGCCTATTCGGGTGGACGCAGTGAGGAACTCGCGGCGGCGGGGCGTGCCTATAGTGAATTTCTCTTTGAGCTCGCGCGGTTCACCCAGACGAAGGATGAGCTCCGTCACCAGCTCGAAGAGGCGGATATCAAACTTAATATAGCACTTGAAGTTGCGCGGAAGGCGCAGAAAGGTGAGTAATATGACAACTAAGGAAACGAAAAAGACGATAACGGATAATACGGTCGACCCCGACATTCTCGCCTATACCGTGGGCGATGACCCGCAACTCGATTTGCGCCTCGCCGTTTGGGACTGCATGGGCACCGCGGCACATGTGACGATGCTTTCGGAAATGCCTCTCGCGAAGCCCATCATCACGAAGCCCGAAGCGATTAAAGTCCGCAAGGAACTCGGTCGCATCGCCCAGATGGCTGAGAAGGGCGAGTTCGTAATTCGCGTCGAAGACCAGGATGTTCATATGGCGGTGGAGCGTATGCTTACCGAGAAGCTTGGCGACCTCGGGAAGAAGATTCATACAGGTCGCTCCCGTAACGACCAAGTGGCAGTCGATGTGCGGCTTCATATGCGTAGCGAACTCCTCGTGGTAATGGACGAATTGCGCTTGCTCGCCGCGGCACTCGATGCCTTTGGACGAAACAACAAGAATATTCCGCTCGTCGGGCGCACTCATCTGCAACCCGCTATGCCGTCCAGCGTTGAACTCTGGGCGACGGGGCACGAGGAAATGATTCTCGACCAGAATGAGAACCTCGAAGCGGCTTTCCGCCTTATTAACCGCAATCCCTTGGGGAGCGCGGCAGGTTATGGCGTACCGTTGCCACTTAACCGCAAGCGCACAAGCGAGCTTCTTGGCTTTGAGGCGACGATTCACAATGTCTTTGGTGCGTCAATGGCGCGCGGCGAATGTGAGGCGGCACTCCTTTCCGCGCTCGCCCAGCTGATGACCGTGCTCTCGCGTTTGGCGGAAGATATGATTCTATTCTCAATGCCTGAGTTTGGGTACTTCAAGCTTCCGCGTGAATTCTGTACGGGCTCGTCGATTATGCCGCAGAAGTTCAATCCGGATGTGCTCGAGCTCGTGCGCTCGAAGACAGCGCAGGTACTTGGCTTGCAAACAGCGTCCCTCTCGCTTATGCACGCAATGCCAGGCGGCTATAATCGCGACCTCCAAGATTGCAAAGGACTCTACATGAAGGGGCTCGACATTACCCAGACGACCTTGCGCATTTTGACGCGCGTTGTCGAGGGGCTCACCGTCAACGATAAGAAGTGCCGCGCGGCATTTACGCCTGGCGTCTTCGCGACGGACGCGGCACTTCGTATGGTGGCGGAAGGCACGCCGTGGCGCGACGCCTATCACGAAGTGCGCGACCACTTGGAGCGCCTTGTGAAGGAAGACCCCGATATGGCGATTAAGGCGAAGACCCACGAAGGCACCACGGGCGGCATTGACCACGTCTACTACAATAAGCGGATGACGAAGATGTTTTCCACTCATATGGATCGCTTTAATGTGATTCGCAAGTGCCAGAGGGCTCTCTTTAGATGAGTTTGCCGCTTCTAGAAGCGAAAGATTTGCGCATTAGTTACGGCAGCTTTGAGGCCGTGAAGGGGGTGTCGTTTGCCCTCAAGCGCGGCGAAATCCTCGGGATAGTCGGCGAATCGGGCTCGGGGAAATCCACCATTGCCCGCGCAATTATGGGGCTCACGCCGCCTTCGGGCGGCACCCTCACGAACCGCGCCACATCTACTCAAATGGTCTTTCAGGACGCGGTAGGCTCCTTAAATCCGCGTATGACGACGCGGCAGACGCTCAAGGAAATCTTGCGCGTGAAGCGTAATCCCGAGAGCCCCGAGAAACTCTTGGAGCGCGTCGGACTTTCCGCTGCCGTGCTGGACCAGTATCCGCGCGAGATGTCGGGGGGACAGTGCCAACGCGTTTCCATTGCCCGTGCTCTCGCGTGCCGTCCTGAGGTACTTGTCGCGGATGAACCAGTTTCCGCCCTCGATGTCTCGGTGCAGGCGCGGGTGCTCAACTTGCTTCGGGATTTGCGCAACGAGACAGGGCTCTCAATTCTGCTCATCGCCCACGATTTGGCAGTCGTTAAGAATGTCTGCGACACAATTTGCGTAATGAACAAAGGCGAGTTTGTGGACTCTGGCGCGGCAGAGGAAGTCTTCGCTCACCCGAAAAGCGACTACACGCGGCACTTATTGGAGGTCGTCCCTGATGTAGAGCGTGCCCTCAAAGAACGGACGGAAGGCTAAGGCAGTGAATCGTATACTCTTCGAGAAGGACGAGATAAATAACGGGATGGTTACTTTCAGCGACATCCGCGCGGAGCATATCCTAAAGGTGCTTCACGGCGAAGTCGGGCAGATTCTGAAAACGGGCGAAGTGGACGGTTTATTAGGGACAGGCGAAATCACGGCGATTGAGAATAGAGCGGTCACCGTTAAGCTCACGCACGACACCCCTAGCCCCCAGCCTTGGATAGATCTCATACTCGCACCGCCGCGTCCGCGTGCCCTGAAGCGTCTTTTGCCGCAACTCGCGTCCCTCGGGGTCGGACGCATTGTGCTTGTCGGGGCGAAGAAGGTTGAGAAGGATTTTTGGGGCGCGACCTTATTAAAGGAAGAAATATATCGTCCGTTGTTCATCGAAGGGCTTATGCAGGCGGGGACGAGCATTTTGCCGCGCTTGGAAGTGCGACGCAATTATCGCAAGTTTTTGAAAGAGGAATTGAACGCGGCATTCCCGACGAGTATGCGGATTGTGGCACATCCAGGAGCGGCGAGCGGTCACGCAGGAACGGTAACGGGGCGGAAGGGACTCCGCCCCCTACCAGAGACGGCGGCGGGGCGGAAGGGACTCCGCCCCCTACCAGTCTTGGCGGTGGGACCTGAGGGAGGCTGGACGGACAGTGAGGTTGCCGAACTTGAGGCGGCGGGATTCTCTCGCTATTCGCTCGGGAGTCGCATTTTGCGAACCGATACCGCGCTTATCGCGCTTTTGGCGCAATTACAACTTTTAACGGAAAATCTTTAAGTTATGACTGACTTTTCTAAGCTTTTGAATCCAGAACAGTTCGCGGCGGCGACGGCGGGGGAGGGTCCGTTGCTCGTTCTTGCCGCGGCGGGTACGGGTAAAACACGGACGCTTGTCCATCGCGTCGCCTATTTGGTTGAGCAGGGCGTGCCCGCCGACCGCATTTTGCTTTTGACTTTCACCAATCGCGCGGCGCGGGAAATGATGGAGCGTGCCCAGAAAGTTGTGGGCCCTGAGGCGGGGATGATTTGGAGCGGCACTTTTCACTCCATTTGTGCACGCTTTTTGCGCCGCTATTCTACTTTTATTGGCTATCAGCCACAGTTTAGCATTATTGACACGGACGACCAGAAGAAACTCATCAATGAGATTATCAAGAAGACGGTGAACGACCCGAAGTCCTTCGTGAAGAAGGAAGTCGTCCTTAAGATGATTTCCGAGGCGGCGAATGAGGAGAAGTCCCTTGAACTCATTGCTTCGCGTTGGCAGTCGAAGGAAGCGGGCGTTAACCCTGCGGAGGTCGTTAAGGTCGCCGAGGCGTATGTAGCGCGTAAAAAAGAGCTGAATGCGATGGATTTCGATGACTTACTCGTCAACGGACTCAAGCTTCTTAAGACTCAAGAGCGCGTCAGGGAGATGTTCCAAGAGCACTTCCTCTATATCTTGGTGGATGAATACCAAGATACAAATGGCTTGCAGGCTGAGTTTACGGATGTCCTCGCGGCGAAACACCGCAACATAATGGCGGTCGGCGATGACTTCCAGTGCATTTACACCTGGCGCGGCGCTCAGATTGAGAATATCCTTAACTTCCCGAAGCGGTGGCCTGGATGTAAGATCGTGAAACTTGAGCGCAATTACCGTTCAGTCCCCGCCATTTTGGAGGTGGCGAACTGCGTAATGAAGGACGCGGCAGAAAGCTTTGAGAAGAAATTGAAGCCGATTCGTAACGGCAACAGTTTGCGTCCCACACTCGTTACTACATTTGACGGACGCGTCCAAGCGGCGGACATTCTTCAGCGTGTGGCGATGTTGCGTGAGAATGGTTATCGCTACTCGGATATGGCGATTCTTTATCGTAGCCACTACCAGTCCATTGAGCTCCAAATGGCACTTCCGAAGCAGAATATTCCGTTTCGGATTACTTCGGGCGTGGGAGTCTTCGAACAGGTGCATGTGAAGGATGTGCTCGCGTATTTGCGGCTGTTACTTTCCGCCACGGACGAGCTGTCGTTTGTGAGGTTTCTCACGCTTTTGCCCAATGTAGGCGATAAAACTGCCGCGAATATCTGGCAAAAGCTTGGGCATCGGTTTGACTGCCACAATCCCGAGGAGCTTGCGAAAGTCGGGGAGATGTTGGGGACGAAGCCCAAGGCGGCTTGGCCTGCCCTGTGTCAATGCTTTAAAAAGACGGCAGATCATCTCAAATATAATGAGATAGGCGCGATACTCGACGACTTCCTTGACTTCTACTACTTCGATTACCTGCATAAGAACTACGATGACGCGAATGCGAATGAGCGCGTTGAGGATGTGCAGGAACTCGCGACACAAATTGCCGCAGCGGACGGAGGGCTCGGGGGCTTCCTTTCGGATGTTGCCCTCTATACGAATCTTGATTCTAATAAGAAGGATATGGAAGGCGACCGCCTCACGCTCTCGACCGTCCATCAGGCGAAGGGGATGGAGTGGCCCGTCGTGTTCATCCCGTGGTGCACCGAGGGGAAGTTCCCTTCGAATATGGCGACTATGGAAGGGCGGATGGATGAGGAGCGGCGACTTTTCTATGTGGCGGTGACGCGTGCGAAAGACCGCCTTTACCTTTATAGCCCTGAGATGCAGATGTCATCCGACGGCAATATCTTCCCTGCCGAGAAGTCCATCTTTATTAAGGAAATCCCGAGTGACCTTCTTGATGTGCACAAATCGAGCGTGTTCGTTCCTATGATGGAGCGTCCCACACGGATTTTCCGCCACGATTCGCGTCCCGCGAAGAAGCCTGCGTTCAAAACCTACTGGAGGCGCTAAAAATGACAGTTTGGATAGAGAATCCGTTTGATAACTTGCCCTGCGAAGGCGGACGCGCTATGCGCTATTGGCTGATGGCGAAGGCCTTTGTGAAGGCGGGTCACAGCATTATTTATTGGACGAGCTCCTTTAGTCATACGGGAAAGGTAATGCGGCAACTTCCGGGGACTATCAAATTGGACGGAATTGAGGTTCGGGTCATCCCGACGCTTCCCTATGAGAAGAATATAAGCCTTCGGCGCATTCGTAGCCATCGCGACTATGCGAAAAAGTGGCAGGAACTTGCCTTAAAGCCTGATGTGCCGCGTCCCGATGTAATCATTGTCTCGACACCTCCCTTGGCGACAGGCGAAGTGGCGCGGCACTTAGCGCGGCACTTTGGGGCGAAGTTGGTTGTCGATATTCAGGACGCTTGGCCCGAGACATTCTACCAGGTAGTGCCGCGTTTTATGAGAGGGATGGCTCCGTTTCTTTTTGCGCCAATGGTGAAGTCGGTCAAAAAGCTTCTGAGCGCGGCAGATTTGGTGACGGCGGTCTCCGCGAGGTATGTGGAGAGGGCGCGGCACTTGGGGCGGGCGGATGCCCAGTTGTTTTATCACGGAATCGACCTGCAGAATTGGGGGAAGAGTCCGATTCGCCCTGTCGAAGATGTGCCCCTGCTCGCCTATATTGGGGGGCTAGGGGCGAGTTATGACCTGATGACCGTATTAAAGGCACTCGAGAAGATGCCGAATGTGAAACTCGCGATTGCGGGGGCGGGAGAGCAGGCGGCGAGCTTGAGAATCTATGTGCAGTGTAACGGACTCTCCGATAGGGTCACTTTCCACGGCTACTTGGAGGATTATGAGATTCATGAGCTCCTACAAAGTGCCGCGATTGGGATTGTTCCGCTCGCCGAGAGTAGCTGGGTGGGAGTTCCCTATAAGCTCGCGGACTATACGGCGGAGAATCTTGCGGTCTTAAGTTCGCTCAAAGGCGAAACGGACGCACTTTTGGTGAAGTATGGGGCAGGTGAATCGTATGAGGCGGGTTCGGCGGACTCTTTTGTCGCGGCGTATAATCGCCTTTTGCCGCGCCTTATGGAGGCACGCGAGGGAGCGTGGCAGTTGGCGGAAGCTGAGTTTGACGCGCAGAAGATTTATAAGGGATATGTTTCTCTCGTGAAAGGGGTGGTCGCGAAATGAGCCTCGAGGAGTTTGACGAATACTTTATGGCGATGGCACTTCGGGAAGCGGAGAAGGCGGCGGCGGACGGAGAAGTTCCGACGGGATGTGTGATTGTGGAGCTTCCCGAGGGGTCGATTGACCCGACAGGCAAGAAGCCGTTTGAGCTGATGAGTGCCGAGGCACGCATCTTGGGGCGTGCCCATAACCAAACGGAGCAACTTAATGACGCGACAGCTCACGCCGAAATGCTCGCTTTGAGCGCGGCATTTCAGGCGAAAGGCAATTGGCGGCTCACGAATACGCGGCTTTATGTGACGAAGGAGCCGTGCCCGATGTGCGCGGGGGCGATTGTGCTCGCGCGGGTATCTGCGGTTATTTGGGGTGTCTCGGACCCTAAGCGCGGCGGTGGCACGGTCTTTAATATCTTTGACCATAAGGGAATTAATCATCATCCCGAAGTGAAAATGGGTGTACTTGAAGAGCCCTCACGGCTTATTCTTCAAGACTTCTTCAAGTCGCGACGAATTTAACCACGGATTCCACGGATTTCCACAGATTGGTAGGGGGCGCAGTCCCTTGCGCCCCGCATTTGTGCCTTACAACATTGCGGCACGGCGGGCGGTAACCGTGCTAACCCGCCCTGATGCGGGCGTCTATAAAAAGGGCTCTAAGACATTCTATTGAGGAATCATCACGGACATTTCTGTCCGTGCACCTA
>CAVLAC010000075.1:0-10905 GCA_963661055.1 bacterium
CACGCAACCCCAAACCTTGTCTAGGCAGGGCTGACTGAACGAAGTTTCTTGTCTAAGCGCGAAAGGCGGCAAGAGACCGCGCAACGACGGGTCGGGCGACACCCGCACGAGCCGCCCACCACTTCTCTGTGACTCTGTGTTAAAAACATATAACCAAGAAAGGTTGCTGTCGCGCAGGGACGCGCGCCCCTACCATTCGCTTTGCACTAAATTGAAAATCCTTGAACTAAAGCCCAGTCCTCTTTCTCTTTGCGTTCTCTCGGGTGAGAATTTGCCTACTTCACTGGCATAGAGGGAAGTAGGCAGAGACATAGCTGAGTCTAGAATCCCGTATGCCTTTCCCTACTTCCCTATTATGCCTAGGCTACTTCCCCTCTGAAAAGCATACGCCGCGCCCTATCTTGCCACGCGTCCAAGCCAGAGGATAAGGGACCTTCATCGGAAAAAGTGCCACTTTTGGCGATTCTAGACTGGAAAAAGTGCCACTTTTGACCATTTTGCATTGGAAAAAGTGCCAAAAACTCCAACTTTCGGCTTGAAAAAGTGTCACAGATTATGCTATAATAGAGGCGAAAACTGGAGAAAAAGTATGATTCATCGCAAAATTGAAGCAGAATTGCAGGCTTTCCTTTCTCGGCAAGGGAAGGAGGCTCTACTTGTCTCGGGTGCGCGGCAAGTTGGCAAGACATTTATTATCCGTGACTTTGCGAATAAGAATTATAAGCATGTAGTCGAGATAAACTTCATCAAGAATCCTAAGGCGAAGCTCCTTTTTGCGCCTTCTACGAATGAGGAAGAGTTTTTTACCTTGCTTTCAACATTAACATCCGTTCCCTTGGTGCGCGGCGAAACACTCATTTTCTTTGACGAGGTTCAGGCATGCCCAGAGGCAATGACATTCATTAAGTTTCTTGTGGACGATGGGAGGTTCCATTACATTCTGAGTGGTTCGCTCTTGGGTATTGAGCTTAAGAATATTCGCTCCGTCCCCGTCGGGTATTTGCGCGAGGTCTCTTTGTTCCCGCTCGACTTTGAGGAGTTCATTCGTGCTAATGGTATTGCGGAGGACATTATTGCCCTAACGGAGAAGTGTTGCAAGGCACACACGGCTGTTTCGCCGCTTGTTCATGAGAAATTGATGAAACTCTTTCGCCTTTATCTCGTTGTGGGGGGGATGCCTGCGGTTGTGCAAGCCTATCTCGATACAAATGACCTCCGCGAGGTGGTTCGTATTCAAAAGGCAATTATGATTGAATACAAGAAGGATGCCGCGCGTTATGATGAAGAGGAACGGATGCGGATAGTTCGTGTGTTTGAACTTATCCCCGCCGAACTAAATCGTCCGAATAAGCGCTTCTTCATCAATGAGATTCAGGGTGGCGGACGCTTTGATCGGCTTGAAGATAACTTTGTTTGGCTAGACAAGGCGGGAATTGCCATCCCTGTTTATAATGTGGACTCTCCGAAGATTCCCTTAGCGCTTGCCAAGAAGGCGAATCTCTTCAAGTTGTTTATGAATGATGTCGGGCTCTTGTCAAGCCAGTATGCGGAAGGCATACAGTTGCGGCTTTTAACGGAAGATGCCGTTATCAATTATGGGGCTATCTATGAGAACTTTGTGGCGCAGGAGCTTCGTGCCCACGGCTATGATACGCTCTATTATTTCAATTCAAAGAAGCACGGTGAGGTGGATTTCCTTATTGAAAACGGTGACGGTGTGCTCCCGATTGAGGTGAAATCGGGGACGGGCTATAAGCAGCACGCGGCACTTGATAATATGCTTTGCGTCCAAGAATATGCACTTAAGAGGGCGAAAGTTCTTTGTAATGCGACAGGAGAAGAAGAGGAGGGGCTGTATTATGAGCCCATTTATGCAACAATGTTCATTCAGCACGACCCCCTGCCCGCCCACCTAATCTATAGGGTCTGATAGAACTTTTTGTAAATTAGGACTGCTCTTGTGGCGAAGTTTATGCTATAATATACCCATTATGAACACAAATCAGTTTGATTTTGGCTCACTCGTGGACCGCCAGATGAAAGGCATCCGTAAGAGCTATAAGTTTGGCAAGGCGTTTAACGACGACAAGAGCATTGTCCGTCCTGAAAAGAAGGCGGTCGAAGTGCTCTCGGACGATAATGCGTCCGTCAAAGCCGCGTGGGAAACAGGCGCGGCAATTTCGGGTCTTGTCGAGAAGGAAATTAAGGGTGGCTACGAAGTCACTGTGGCGGGCGCGCGTGGGTTTTGTCCGTTCAGCCAAATTGACCGCATCCGTACGGAGGGCGCGGAATATGTGGGGCACAAGTTCGACTTCATGGTGACGGAATATTCGAAGGATGAGCGCGGACTCAACATTGTGCTCTCGCGCCGTGCTTTGCAGGATATTGAAGCTGCCGCGCTCAAGGAGGCGGTGCTTAATGAGCTTGACGAAGGCGAGACACTGAACGGAACTGTCACGCGCGTTCTCGACTTTGGTGCGTTTGTTGACCTCGGCGGCGTGGAAGGCTTGATTCCCGCGCGGGAAATTGCGTGGGAGCGCGTGGAAGATCCGCGTACAGTCCTGAAGGCGGGCGATGGTGTGACGGTCAAGGTCTTACGCGTCAATCGTGAGGAAGGCAAGATTTCCCTCTCGCGCAAAGAGTGCCTGACGCGCACCTTCAAGAAGAGCCCCGAGGAAGAGGCGGCGGAACAATCTGCCGCGGAAGTCGCCGCGTGGATGGCGGAAAACGAGAAGAAGAATGCGGATATCGGGTCTCTCGCGGACGCTTTTAAAGGACTCAAGATATGATCGGCTTCTTTGGTGCAGGCAAGATGGCGGAAGGCATCCTCGCGGCAATGCCGTCCGTTCGCGGCGTTTTGATGGCTGAGAAGGATGCGGCGCGGGCGAAAGACCTCGAGAAGCGTCTCGGCGTGAAGGTGGTGACAGATGTAAAGGAAGTCGCGAAGAAGGCGGAGTTCATCTTCCTCGCCGTGCGTCCTCAGGATGTGGAATCGGTCGCGGCTGAAGTAAAGGATGTTCTTACCGAGAAGCAGGTGCTTGTCTCAATTGTGGCAGGCAAGACTTTGGCAAAACTTCGCGCGGCATTTGGCAAGAAAGTGAAGCTGATTCGTGTTATGCCCAATCTCGCCTTGCGGGCGAAAGCGGGGATGTGCGCCGTATGTGCCGCGAAGGGGACTCCCCCCGAAGCGACAGCGCGTGTCGTCAAGATTCTGGGCGGCGCGGGTGAGGCGGTCGTCCTTAAAGAAAAGGACTTTGACGCGGTCACGGCACTCTCGGGTTCGGGCCCTGCCTATTTCGCCTATATGGAAGAAGCTATGGCGGAAGCGGGCGTGAAACTCGGGCTCAAGAAGGATGTGGCGCGGCTTTTAGCGGAGCAGACGATGTATGGGACGGCGAAGTTCTTGCGCGAAAGTGGCGCGGACTTGAAGGCGTTCATCGGCGGCGTGTGCACCAAGGGTGGCACGACAGCGGCGGGAATGGAAAAACTCGCGAATCCGCAGTTTAAGAAGATTGTTGCCGACACCCTCGCGGCGGCGGCAAAGCGTTCCAAAGAGTTGGCATGAGTCGTATTGGGCTATTCGGTGGCACATTTGACCCCATTCATAATGGGCATATGACGGTAGTTGAGAAGGCACTCGCGGAGGGTGTCGTCGATAGCATAATCGTCATTCCTGCCGCCGTGAGCCCCTTTAAAACCGACCACGCGCCCGCCGCAAATTGGAATCGCCTCCTACTCGTCCGCGCGGCATTTAATGGCAAGGCGAAAGTCACGGTGGATGACCGTGAGATTCGGCGCGGCGGAGTTTCTTACGCGATAGATACAGTGCGGGAAATGGCGGCGGAGCACCCTGATGATGAACTCATCTTCCTCATTGGCGAAGATTCCGCGCCAGGACTGCCGCGCTGGAAAGATTATGCGGACTTAACTAAGCTCTGTTCCTTCCATGTCTACCCCCGCACCCCCGAATCGTCCACAGAAATACGCGAGCGCCTCGCGAAAGGCGAGAGCATTACGAATCTTGTTCCGCACCCCGTCGCGCTTTTCATTGAGAAGGGCGTCCGTTACCAGCCCGATACGCGCATTGTGAATGCGATTTTGGAAGGGCTTCGGCGCAAGGAAGGGTACTGTCCGTGCCGAATCCCGAAGGCACCCGAGTTTTTCTGTCCGTGTGAAGAGTTTCGCACGCAACTCGCCGACCCGAATTGGCACGGGCTTTGTCATTGCCGACTTTACGAGAAACCGTGATGTTCACTCGCCTAGTAGTCGCCTGTTTGTTTGGCGCGGTCTTTTGCGGACGCGCCCTCGCCAGTCTCGCGATTGAGGAAGTCGGGCAGAAGTTCACACTTAAGCTTCCTGACTACGCGGATATGAGTGGAGTGACATGGCGCGGCGATGAGGCGTTTTATGTGGTGAGGGACGGCGGCTCGGTCGTTTCTAACGGATGCTATGTGCATTTGATGACCCCGACATTCGATGCAAACGGAGGGCTCACGAGCAAGCCTCAGATGAGCAAAGGCGTGCTCCTACAGGGTGCGCACGATGTGGAAGGGGTGGTGCGCGATCCGTTTAGCGGCAAGATTTGGGTCTCTGATGAATACGACACTTCCATTCGCGAGTTCGACCCGACGACAGGCATCCCCACGGGGCGGCAGGTGGCGGTTCCTGAGTTTGTTGTCGCGAATACGCGCGGCAATCTTTCGCTGGAGTCGCTCGCGCTTTCCCCTGATGGACTCACTCTCTGGACGGCGAATGAGGAAGCCCTCGAATGCGACGGACCTACCGCGTCCGCCAAGCGCGGCACAACCGTGCGGCTGATGCGCTTCATACGAAAAGGTCCGCACGCGGACTGGGAAGCGGCGGGGATGTGGGCGTATGTCTGCGAGCCGTGCGGTTCGGTGGGTGCGCTCAATAGCGGTGTTTCTGACCTTTGCGTGTTGCCCGATAATTCGCTCCTTGTGCTAGAGCGGGAATGCTCGTATGAGACACTGGGAATGACGCGGATATTTCGTCCGTCTTTCACGAATGCGACGGATGTGAGCACACTTATCTCCCTTAAGGAGAGTGTCTACACCCCCGTGACGAAAGGCGCGGCACTTTACACTCTGCGGGATGGCGACTTCTTTGGTGGCGGGGTGCTGAATTCGGATGTCGCCTGCTATGAGGGAATCTGTACGGGGCCACGCAATGCGGATGGAACTCTTTCGCTTATGCTCGTCTCGGATGGTGGCGCGATGAGTAGCCGCACGATGTGGGGGCTCACGGCGACAGTTCACACCCAACCATATGTCCGCGCCCTCGTCTTGCGGGGTATGGATGAGAAGGGTCGCACCATCCCTGCGTTGGCACAAGCGATTATCGAGCCATTTACCGAGTTTGACGGGCGCCTTGGGTTCGGCGGCTTTGGGCGCGGCAGTATAAGTGTCGCGCACGCGGCGGGCAAGTCGCACGGCGAATTGTACGGAACTGAGGCGGACTACCAGCACCTGCTTCTCACGCACGGTGACTACGGCTTGCGCCTCGGGATTGGCGGCGCCTTTTCGCCGCGCCAAGTCTATGCCTCCTCGACTGACGGACACCTCGCGTACGGCGAACTGCGCACCCTCGCGATTCCTGAGCGGCGGTTCACCGAGAACCTCACGCTCGGCATGCGTCTCGGCGTAGCCTTTAACTGGCTCAATGCACGCACCGAGGCGGTGGAAGACGAGACCGAGTTCTCGGCGCAGGGTATCGTGGGCTTGCAGGCGACCTATGAAATTACCGACCATATTGGCTTTTATTCAGGTTTCGATTGGCGTTTAGGTGACGCGACAAGCTACGGAAAAGAGGATGATAAGACCGAAGTTGACCTCAGCGGTTGGCTCTGGAACGCAGGTGTATTCTTCTCATTCTAAAGAAAAAGTATGGAAACCGCCGCCCATTTATGGTAAAATATATATCACAACCTACAAGGAGTACAAAAAAATGAGTATCTTTAAGGCTTACGACATCCGTGGAATCTACGGAAAAGACCTGACGGAGGCTATCTTCTACAAGATTGCCCGCGCCTATGCACGCTTTATTTCCGCGAAGAAAGTGGTAGTGGCGCGTGACTGCCGCACTTCGGGTGACGCGCTTTTTGCCGCGTTTACGAAGGGTCTGACGGATGAAGGAGTCGATGTCATTGATGTGGGGCTCGCCTCTACGCCGATGAGTTACTTCGCGAATGGCACTTTGAAAGTAGATGGCTCGGTGATGATTACCGCCTCCCACAATACACGCGAATGGAATGGTTGCAAGCTCTGCCGCGCGGGTGCCGTGCCGATTTCGGGTGCGACGGGCATTAAGGATATTGAGAAAATGGTCGCCGAAATGCCTGATAATGAACCGCCGCGCGGCGCGGGCACGGTGACGAAGACGAATGTCGCCGAGGCTTACGCGGCACATGTGCGGGAATTCGCTCATATGGCCAAGCCCCTCCATCTCGCCTTTGACTTCGCTAACGGCATGGGCATTGCCGAGAGCGCGGCATTTAAGGGTAGCGACATCACTTTTGACGCGCTTTATGGCGACTATGATGGCAACTTCCCGAATCACAATGCGAACCCGCTCGAACATGAGACGCTGAAAGACCTTCAGGCGCTCCTCAAGGCGAATCCAGGCAAGTATGCGTTTGGCGTGGCGTTCGATGGTGACGCGGACCGTGCGGGCTTCTTGGATGAGAAGGGCGAGATTATCCCGATGGACTTCATTACCGCGCTCATTTCGCGCGACTTGCTCGCGTCTAATCCTGGTGCCGCGTGCTTCTATGACCTGCGCTCGTCGCGGGTCTGCGCCGAAGTCATTGCTGAGGCGGGCGGCAAGCCTATGATGTCCCGCGTCGGACACTCCTTCATTAAGGAGCAGATGCGTCAGAATGACGCGATTTTTGCGGGCGAGCTCTCGGGGCACTACTACTTCAAGGCGAACTTTACGGCGGAATCTTCCTCTATGGCGACTTTCGCCCTCGCGAATATCGTTTCTAAGAGCGATAAGCCGCTTTCGGAACTCGTCGCACCCTTGCGTAAGTATGCGCAGTCGGGCGAAATCAACTCGAAGACGGTGCGCTCTCCCGCCGATGTCCTCGCGGAGATTAAGGCGACTTGGCAGGGCAAGGCGAAAGTCTTCGAACTCGATGGCGTTTCGGTGGACGCTTGGGAAACCGAGGGCTGGTGGGCAAATGTGCGCATGAGCAACACCGAACCCCTCGTGCGGCTCAATTTGGAAGGACGGACAAAAGAGATTATGGAGGCGAAGCGTGACGAATTCTTGGCTCAAATACGCGCCTAAGGGGCTCTTTCTCGCCCTCTGCGTTGGCGCAGTCGGGTGCAACCCGAAGGACGGCTCACGGGAAAGAAACGCCGCGAACGCGGCACTTTCGGCGGGAGACTTTCGTAAAGCGGCGGAGCAATATGCCGCGTCGCTTAAGTACGCGCCCGACAATGTGGACGCGCTTGTGAATGGTGCGCGGGCGAATCTCGCGATGGGGGCAAAGGATGAAGCGACGCGCCTCATAACTGAGGCGCAGGCGCTCGCCCCGAGGGATGCCGATGTTTGGCAGGTCGCGGCACATATTGCTTTTGAGACGGGCGATAACAAAGCCGCTCAGAAGGCGTTTATGGTGCTTGCCGAGGGCGCTGACTATCCGAAAGAGGTGCAGTCCGTCGGCTGGACGGGGCTCGGCATTGTGGAAATGACATTGGCTCGTAATGCTAAGGCGGAAGTTGCTCGCGATCGGGCACGCGTCGCGCTCTTTAAGGCGATTCGCCTAAACGGACGCAATGCCGCCGCCTACTACCATCTCGGGCTTCTCTATCGCGATTACTATGATTATAAGGAACTCGCGTGCGAGCAATTCGATGTTTATCTTCACCTTGAGACGAAAGAGGGTACTCTCGCGGGCAAGCGCGTCCAGAATGTGAAGCGCAATGTCATCCCTGAATTGCGTGAGGCGATAAACGCCGCGACAGTGAGCCGTGCGGGAGCCTCGCGGCGGGATAGCGGCGCGTGCGCCGCGGCACTTCTGAAGGCGGAAGCCGCCTGGAAGAAGGGACAATTCAAGACGGCGCGCCTTAGGTATGCGGACGCTTACAAGGCGGACCCCCTCAGCGCCGCCGCGGCACTTGGGCTTGCGCGGGCGTGGACCAAGGTCGACACCAGTAAGGCGGGGCAGGCTGAGGGCTACAAGTACTATCGCATTGCCTGTGAGCTGAATCCGTCGGGGTTCAAGTCCTTCCTTGAAGCGGGCGACGCGGCACTTCGCACGGGGCACTACTCGGCCGCAGTGGAGATTTATTCGCGGGCTCTCGCGATTCGTTCCACGGATAAGAAGGCTTTGGAAGGGCTCGTGAAGGCGGCGAAGAAGGCGGGGCAAGCCAAAGTCGCGGCAGTTTATCAGGGTTATCTGACCTATCTCACCACAAAGAAAAAGGACTAATAGGTGCAACTCCTACCCGCTGATTATGCGCTACTCGCCTTTGGAGCACTCTGTGCGCTCGTGGGGCTCTTTCGGGGGCTCTCGGGTACACTCGCCTTCTTTGTAGCACTGGGCGCGGCAGTTGGGGTTGCCTATGGAGTCTGGGTTTATGCCTTCCCTTATATAGAAGGGGCGGGGATGCGGGGGCTCGCGGCATTTGTCGCGGCACTTCTCGCTTTCGGGCTCGCGCGGCTCATAGTGAGGAAGCTTGTTAATGGAATCCTCGCGCAACCCTCGGACGCTCTCTTTGGGCTTCTTATTGGGGTGCTCGTTGCCGTGGGGGTTGCCTTCATTTGGGCGAAGGCGGGGATTGGCGCGGAATACTCGAATCTAGTTCGGGCTTTGCAGGGACTCATTGAAGGGAACGCGGCAGAATGCGCATCTTATTGATAGATAACTTGATGATTCGCCGTTATGGGAACTTACGGATGGGTCCTGGCCGCAAGTTGATGTGCGGCTGTGTGCGCAATAATTACCGCGTCTGCGAATATTCCGACCGCGATATGGCGCGGCTTTTGGCACCACTCGGAATCCGTGCACTCGGCGGGGTCATTGCCAATCGTAAGCTCGTGAAAACGGCGCGGAACTTTCGTCCGGACGCCGTCCTCCTCGGGCACTGCGATTATGTGACGAATGAGACGCTGGACGAGATTCGGCGGATATTGCCGCGCGTCAAGATTGCGCATTTTAATGTCGACCCCCTTTGGCAACCCGCTACCCGTGCCCAGATTGAGCGGCGCAAGAACTCCTGTGACGCGATTTTTGTGACGACGGCAGGCGAAGACCTGAAGACTTGGCTCACGGGCAAGAATGTGGTAGCCTATATGCCGAATCCTTCCGACACTTCGATGGAGCACGGCAATAACGCTTTGAAGGCGGCGACGGACTTTAAACGCGACTTCTTCTATGCGGGGAATCCGCGCGAGGGCGATCCGCGTATGGCGACGGTGCAACTTCTGAAGGAACGTCTTGTGGGACACCTCACCTGCGACTTCTTTGGGATGGAAAAGCCGTCCGTTTGGGGCGCGGCATATGAGGATGTGCTCGCGTCGTCTAAGATGTCCGTTAACTTGAATCGCCGCGAGGGCGATAAGTGGTATTCCTCTGACCGCATTGCCCATTTGATGGGCTACGGAATTCTTACATTCCTCTCCGCGAAAGGGCAATTGCAGGACTTCTTTTCGCCTGAGCAAGGTGTGTTTTGGGAGACGCCTGAGGATCTCGTTGAGAAGATTTTGTGGTATCAAAGTCACGATGAGGCGCGGCAGAAGATGGCGCAGGCGGGACGCGAGAGATACCATCAGCTCTTTTCGGGGGCGCGCACCCTTAAGTTTATGCTTGAGACGATGTTTGGCGAGGACTTTTCTGAGCCTTACGAATGGGCGAGTGAGGTTTATCGCTAAAGGAGGCACTGAGATATGGGTTTCACATTAGAAATGATTCTTCGGCTCGCGCTCGCGGCACTTCTGGGTGGGCTCATAGGGGCTGAGCGTGAATATCGTGCTAAGGTGGCGGGGGTGCGCACTCATCTGCTCGTAGCCTTGGGCGCGGCACTTATGATGATTGTCTCGCGCTATGGCTTTGACGGACACGGCGATCCCTCGCGTGTCGCGGCACAAATCGTGAGTGGCATTGGCTTCTTGGGTGCAGGCGCGATAATCGTCCAAAAGCATGCGATTCACGGACTCACCACGGCGGCAGGCATTTGGGTGGCGGCGGGCATCGGTATGGCTGTCGCGGCAGGGCTTTATACTGTCGCTCTGGCCACCACGCTCTTCGCCTTGCTCGGACTCGAAGCCTTCGGCGCTCTCGTCAACAAGATTAAAAAAGACTCCCCCGAAGACCCCACCTCTAATAAAGAACGCGAGCAATAGCCTTTGACAGGTATGGCGGCGTATCCGCCGCGGCGTGTTGCTCGTCTCACTCCGCGCAACACGAGCCCGCCCCTCCCGCTCCTCACCAACCGTCGTTCTTATCGCGGTTACGCCCGCTCAGCAATTCTACACGGCTACTTTTGCGGCGGGCAAGGGACTGCCCGCCCTACCACTTTGCGCTGTGGGGTGGTAGAGCCGCGCGTCCCTGCGCGACCGCCGTGGTTTTCCCCACGAATTACCTAAAAGCAAGAATGAATGGTGGGGGCGCAGTTCCTTGTGCCCCGCGCTGCGGAAGTCGCGAAAGAGTATATCGCGCTCTTTGAGGGGCTGAATGGGTGTAGTTAAGGAATAAACGGTCGCGCATAGAATCTCTGTAATTGCCTACTTCGCTGGCATCGAGGGAAGTAGGAAGTGGCATGCCTGAGTCTAGAACCCCGTATGACTTCCCCTGCTTCCCTGCTATATGGGGTCTAGGGCGCGGAATCAAAAGACCTAGGTCTTTTGAACGGAACACCTAGGTCTTTTAATCAAAACACC
>CAVLAC010000076.1:0-10904 GCA_963661055.1 bacterium
TTCTGTTGAGGAATCATCACGGACATTTCTGTCCGTGCACCTAACCTCTTGGACGTACGAGACGCCCCGCACCCGCCCGTCTCACTCCGCTCAACACTCGCCCGCCCCTCCCGCTCCTCACCTGCCGCCTTTCTTTGCGGCAACGCCTCTTTTATCTTTTCTATAAGGCTACTTTTTACGGGGCGGAAGGGACTCCGCCCCCTACCGCCGTACGCTACTGTGGGGTTGGTAGGGCGGGAGATGCGCCGAAGAAGCTCTGCTTCGAAGGGTAGGTTGCCGAAGGCAACGGCGAAGCCGCCCGCAAGGGCCCGCGTCCCTTGCCCGCCGTGAGACAGAGATTACAGGCGGCGAGGGGCGGGGGTTGCACGAGCCGCCCTCCGCTTCTCTGTGCCTTTGTGCCTCTGTGTTAAAAACTAATCCTGTCTAAGAATTGAGCATCCTCGCGCGTAGCCCTTGGTGCTCCTCGGAGTTTATGAACTTTGCTACGCATCCGCGCCTCGGCACTTGCCTTTTAAAAGGGCACGGTTAAGCCTCAAAAGGGTCGCGATTCGGCGTGAAAAAGGGCGCGTCCTAGGGGGATGAAGGAAAAGTGTCGGGACGGTTTGCAAAAAGTGTCCCGACACTTTTATAAAACCGTCCCGACGCTTTTTTAAAACCTTCCCGACACTTTCCCGTCCTCGCCCTATCGCGAGACCTTCTTCAAGGCTGTTGTCAGGCGCAAATACAAGACAGGTAAGTCGAAGTCAAGCTCTACCACTTTGAGCGAAAATATGGTATAATGTTAGTTATGAAAGGTATACATAATATGTGTAAGTTGAAGAAGGGGCTCGTGTCGCTTTCGGCGATGCTGAGTATTGCTTGGGGGCTTCCGTTTACGCTTTCTGCGGACGCGGCAGTTGAGACTGCGCCTTTTCAGGGGGCGAAGTGGATTGGCGGCAATGCGCTCACCTTGCCTGACGCGGATATGGGTGCGGCACAATGGATTGCCCCGACCGATTCCAACAAAGAAGCCGTCTTTGAGACGACCTTTACCCTCGCGGCAAAACCTTCCGTCGCGGAACTCGTCGTCGCGGCACAAGATGAGTTCTATGTTGAGATAAACGGACTCAAGCGGTGGGGCGACTCCGCACGCGATCTCGCGCCGACGGGAGCCTTTCACGACGGACGCTTCGCCAAGTTCGTGGATGCCGCGCCCGCACTCAAGGAAGGCGTAAATACGGTGCGTCTCACAGCAAAAGCTGCGGAGGGCAAGACCCCTGCCGCGATTATGTCCATTTTTATGCCTGACGGCGAGCGCGTGGCGACGGACGGCACTTGGAAGGATGCACGGGCGTTGGGCGGTCCGCGTGAAGTCCCTTGGGGCAAGGATATGGTCTTTCGCCGCGAGGTGAACTCTCCCGCCTTTGAGAAGGACTTTGCGCTTAAGGGAGCTATAAAGAAGGCGACACTCGCGATTACGGGGCTTGGCTACTATGAGGCGAGCTTAAACGGGAAGCGCGTCGGCAATAAGCGCCTCGACCCGATTCCTTCTAATTACGATAAGCGGGTTTATTATTCAACTTATGATGTTGCCCCACTCCTAAAGGAGGGCGAGAATAAGCTCAATGTCTTACTTGGGCACGGCTGGTGGGATGTCCGTTCCGTTGCCACGTGGAACTGGGATATGGCACCGTGGCGGAATCCGCCGCGTATGATTGCGCGGCTTGATGTAGAGTTCACGGATGGCTCGACTACTTCTGTTGTCACGGATGGCTCTTGGCGGCAGGTGGAAAGTCCGATTGGGTATGATTGCATCCGTGAAGGCGAAGTCATCAATGCCCGAAACCGCCGCGCGATTGACTTAACCGCGTCATTTATTGCCGCGCAGGAAGTTGCCGCGCCCAAAGGGCGGCTCGTCGAGGAAGTCGTGCCTCCGACAATCGTAAAGCGCATAGTCCGTGCCCGTCGCATTGACCGCGTGGGCGAGTGGTGGTGTGTCGATTTTGATGAGAATCTCGCGGGAGTTATGCGGATGCGCTTTACGGACGCTGTGCCGGGACGCGTCGTAACTTTCCGCTATGACGAGCGCGATGGCGTGACGATTGATCCGCCCACGCCCTATGATGGTGCACCGCCGACTTCGGGCTCGAAGTATCCGCGCTGCATTGACTGCCACTTTGGATGGACGGCTTCCCACGATGTCCTGCCTGGCAGTGTCTTTCAGTGTGACCGCTATGTGACGCGGGGAGAGGTGGGGGAAGTCTATGAGCCGCGCTTTACCTACGATGGCTTCCGTTATGTCTTTATAAAGGGTCTTGGGCGTGCCCCGAAGCCTGAGGAATGCGAGGCGGTCGTTTTGCAGACGGACTTTTCCGATATTGGCTCTTTTGCCTGTTCGGACGCTAACTTCAATGAGCTTATCGCGGCGGCGGATCGTTCCTATAAAGCCAACTTCGTTAATGGCTTCCCGACGGACTGTCCGCACCGCGAGAAGAATGGTTGGACGGCGGACGCGGCACTTGCCTGCGAATTCGCGATGTATGCCTATGAAAATACCGTCGCTTATTCGGAGTGGCTTCTGCAAGTCGCCGAATCACAGCGTGCGGACGGCATTTTCGCGGAAATTGTGCCTACCTGCGGCTGGGGCTACAACGCCCTCATCGATTGGGACGCGGTTATTGCGATTTTGCCGCGGGCGCTCCGCCGTTATCGTGCGGAGAACCGTCCGCTTATCGAGATGTATCCGACGCTGACGAATTATCTTGAGAAAGTGGTAATTCCTAATCTCAAGGACGGCATCTACAGCCGTGTTCGCGGCGACTGGCTTACGGCAGGGACGCTCCCCGATACGGGCATTGTGGGCACATGCTACTTTAAGTATATGGTCGAGACGGCGGCGGAAACGGCGCGGCTCCTTGGACGCGAAGCGGAAGCGGTCCGTTACGCGGCACTTGCGGAAGAATCGCGGCGCGGCTTTAATCGTGCGTATGCTAAAGGCGATGGCTTTTATGGCGACGAGAGAGGGCGGCAGACGACACAGGCGATGGCGCTTGAGTTCGGGATGGTGCCCGAGAACGAGCGTGCGGCGGCACAGCGTCGCTTAATTGAGGCTGTTGAGGCGAAAGATGGGCATCTCGACTTTGGTCTCCACGGGATGAAGTGGGTGCCGAGAGCCTTGACGAAGGCGGGGCGCACCGATCTCGCGTTTAAGATGTTCACGAAAGATACGATGCCGAGCCCCTTGGTCTGGCTCAAGCGCGGCGGTAAGACGCTTTGGGAAGATTGGGGCAATGGCTCTTCGCGCAACCATGTTATGTTCGCCGAGTTCGTCTGCTGGGCTTACCAGTATCTCGCGGGCATTCGGCTTGATGAGGGCGACGACGCGAATGGGTTTAAGAAGGTGATTATCGACCCGAAGCCGATTGCCGAGCTCAATTGGGCGCGGGCGCAGGTGAAACTCCCGAACGGAACGCTCGCGGCAGGTTGGGAGCGGCAAGCGGATGGCGAAATTGCTATTTCGGTCGATATTCCAGCGGGCACGGAAGCTAAGATTTACTCAGACGCGCAATTCGAAAAGGTCGTTGGCCCTTATAAGGGGGTTGTCAAGCGGCGCGGGAAATTGTATAATAGTAGTCGTGGAAATGAGTAAGACTAATCTTAAGTATCATCGTATACTTCTAAAGCTTTCGGGCGAGGTGCTCGGGAATCGCGAAACGGGCGAATGCATCGACCCGACGCGTCTCGCTTTTATGGCTGAGCAGGTGAAGAAGATTCACGCGCTCGGCGTGCAAGTCGGCATTGTGCTGGGCGGCGGAAACATCTTTCGTGGCCTGACGGGTGCGGGCAAGGGCGTGAACCGCGTCACGGGCGACTCGATGGGTATGCTCGCGACGATTATCAATGGACTCGCTATGATGAATGCGCTTGAGTCCATTGGCGTGCCGACACGCGTGATGACGGCCATCGCCATTGATAAGCTCGCCGAACCTTTCATCCAACGCAAGGCGCTCCGTCACTTTGAGAAGGGGCGCGTCGTTATTTTTGCGGGAGGTACGGGTAATCCCTACTTCTCGACGGATACGGCGGCGGCTCTGCGCGCGAGCGAAATTGGTGCGGACGCTCTCCTTAAGGCGACGAAAGTAGACGGAATCTACACCGCCGACCCGAAGAAAGACCCGACCGCCCAGCGCTATGGCTCGCTGAAATACGAAGTCGCTCTTGAAAAGCGCTTGAAAGTAATGGATAGCGCGGCATTTGCGCTTTGTATGGATAATGGCATCCCGATTATCGTCTTTGACTTCTTTGATGGGAACGCGCTCGAGCGTGTCGTCAAGGGTGAGGCGGTCGGGACGCTTGTCAGCGACAAATAACTAACAATTTAACACTACACACAATTCAAGGATACACAACAAATGGAAACAACAGCCGAAGTTTTGAATGACGCGAATGCGAAGATTCAAAAGAGTTTTGACGCGCTCAAGGCGCAGTTCGCGGGTTTGCGCACGGGCAAGGCGAATCCTTCTATGGTGGATCAGATTAAGGTCGATTACTATGGTGCGCCAACGCCCATCAAGAACCTCGGGACAATCTCAACGCCCGAACCGCGGCAGATTAAGATTACGCCGTTTGACCCGACCGTACTCGCCGAAATGAATAAGGCAATTCTCGCGGCGAACTTGGGGGTCACCCCTCAGACAGACGGCAAGGTTCTGCGCATTACCGTGCCTGAACTCAACGAAGAGCGCCGTAAAGAGATTGTTAAGGTCGCGAAAACTCAGGCGGAAGCTCAGAAAGTCGCTATGCGGAATGTCCGTCGCGACGCGAATGACGCGGCAAAGAAGCTTGAGAAGGATAAGAAGATTTCCGAGGACGACCTCAAACAGGCTCTCGATAAGATTCAGAAGGCGACTGACGCGGGCATTGCCAAGATTGACGCGGAGCTGAAGGCGAAAGAAGCGGAAATTATGGCGGTCTAAGTTCCGTCAAACATTAACCCCATTTGAACAATTAGGAGGCGATTATGGCAGAGGAAACAGCGACACCGTTGAATCAGGTAGCACCCAAGCCGATTTTGCGTAAACCAGGCGAGGCACCCGTCGCGCCCACGCTTAAGCTCAAGCCCGTGACGCGTCCTGAAGAAACGCCCGAGCCGCCACCCGCGCGAGAAACGCTCACGGGGAGTGAAGGTGGGGCGATTGATCGTCTTAAGGGTCTCACCCAGCGCCTAAAGGCGGCGACGCAGGAAATCCCTGCTCAGGCGATTCTGCACCAAACGGGCATTATCGCGAGTCAAGCGGCGGCGAGTGAATCGCAGGCACAAGCGGCGAAGTCGAAGACGATGCGTATCTCGCTTTCGGAAGCCCTTGGTGCCGCGCCGACGAAGGAAGAAGCCTCGCCTTCGCCAATGAAGACGATTCGCATTAAGCGTCCAGTGGATTTGCCGCGCCCTGTGGAAGCCCAAGTGGCGGGTGCGGCACCTGCTCCAGCGGCGGCACCTGCCGCCCCAGCCCCTGCGGCGGCGGCACCCTCGCCGACAATGACACAGAAGCGCACGCTGAGGATTGCGCGTCCAGCCAATTTGAAGACGGGCTCTCACCTTAAGTTGGCGCGTCCAGGCGCTACGGCAACGCAGTCCGCGCCGAAACCTGCCGCTGTCGCGCCGAGTACGGAAGCCGCGCCTGAAGTCGCGGATATCCCCGAGATGCCCGTCGCCGCCGCGCCCGCCGCACCTGCCGCGCAGAGCGAAGACGCGCCTACCTTTGTGACCATCCTTAGTCTCATCGTCCAAATTGCCGCGTGTGTAATTATGGGCTTTGTGGGATGGACTCTTTACCAGACCTATTCGCTAACCGCGTTCTAAGTTATTAACCACAATGGGTTCGCGTTCAGCCGTCATTCGCGCTACGGTGCTTGAGGTGCTGTCCGAACCCTTGTCGCTACTTCTCACCCTTAGCGCCCTCGTTTTGGCAATTATTGGGCCCGTCCTTCATTGCCATAACTTTGGTTTGCCTGCACGGATGGCGTGCGAAGCGGGACTTTCCGCCCAGATGATAGGCGGGATTGCCCTCGGAATCTTTGCCGCCGTGAGGGCAATTCGCCGCGAGGAAGAGAGTGGCACACTCGCGATGGCGCTTGCCCACCCCATTTCGCGCGGCAGTTTCTTCCTAAGTAAGTGTATTGGCGTAAGCCTCGGCGTTTCGCTTCTCGTGGGGATAATCTTTTGTGTGACGGTCGCCCTCGTGCGCGGCGCTTTGATTGGGGCGGATTATGCCGCGCTTAGAGGGGATGTGCCGAGCATTTGGGGTCCCGCCGTCGCAATTGCCGTGGCAATTCCGCTCCTTGGCTTATTCGTGGGCGCGGCATGGAATCGGTTCGCGAATGGACGCTTCGTGTTTACTTCGCTTGTGACGATGATTGTGCTCGCTGGTGTGTCGTTGGGGTATCCGTGGGAAGGACGGCTTTTCGGGAGCCTTCTTATCTCATCTGCCGCGCTCCTTATTCCGACACTCGTCTTTACGCTTTTTGCCGCCGCGATGGCGTGCCGTTTCAAAGATCGCCAGGCAATTGCCCTCGCGTTTGCTATTTTGGTTATTTCCCTGCCTGCGCTGGGGAATTACTATCCGCCTACACGCGTCTTTCGTGAAGGTTGGGCGTGGGGCGACATTCTCCCCTTAGTGGGCGCGGCACTTCCGCTTCTCGTGGGGAGCGCTATCTTAGGCATTCATTTCATGAACCGAAAGGATATTGGCTAATGGAATCTGTCGTCAAATTGGACGGCGTCGCGAAGACTTTCCGTGACTTCTGGCTGAGACCCGTCGTGGAGGCGGTGAAGGGGCTCGACCTCAGCGTCAATCGCGGCGAAATCTTTGGCTTGCTCGGTCCGAATGGGAGTGGCAAATCTACGACCATCAAGATGATTCTCGGCTTGCTTGCCCCGACACGCGGCAAAGTTTCCCTCTTTGGTGAGCCACCGAAGTCCGTCATTGCCCGTCAGAAGCTTGGCTACCTGCCTGAACTTAGCTACTTACATCCGTTTCTCTCGGCGAAGGAGACACTGCGTTATTATGCGGGGCTCTGCAATTTGCCGCGAACGGAAGCGAAATCGCGCACGGTGGCACTTCTCGAGATGGTGGGGCTCGAGGCTGTCTCTTCGCGTGCTGTCGGGGGTTTTTCAAAGGGAATGGCGCGGCGTTTGGCGCTCGCCTGTGCACTTATCGGGCGCCCCGAGCTATTGATTCTCGATGAGCCCACGAGCGGACTTGACCCCGTCTCGACAAATGAGGTAAAGGAACTTGTTAAGACGCTTGCCAAGTCGGGTATGACGGTGCTGATGACTTCCCACTTGCTTGGCGATGCCCAAGATGTCTGCGACCGCTTCGCCATTCTCAACCAAGGCGAGAAGGTTGCGGAAGGGGATGTGAAGTCCCTTAAGGGCTCGCTCCAGGACTACTTCCTTGCTAAAGTTGGTGAGGGACGCACCTTCCAAGTCGCCTCCTTCTTAACATGAGACGCATTGCCGAGATATTCACCCTTGAATGGCGCGCCTTGATTCGGCAAGGTGTCTTGCCGCTCCTTTGGCTTTTCTCGCTCGTATGGACTCTTGCCGCGCCATTTTGGTTGCAGTCGGACGGCACGGAACTTGGGGCACGCGAAGTCTTCTTGACTTATGGTGTCGGTGTCGTCTTTACCCTTTCTCTCATTGCCTTTGGGGCGAGCGCGGCAGGATCTCTTGCCCAAGAACGCGCGGCAAAACGCCTACAGCTCTCGCTGGTGCGCCCAGCTTCCGCCTTTTCTTTGGCGTGGGGACGCTTCCTTGCCCATACGGTCGCGTGCGCCACGGTCATCGCACTTTCCCTTCTTGTCGCGGCATTTGTCTGCAACCGAAACCACACCGCTTACCATGTGCGGTATCCGCTCTTGCAAACCCCTGCGGCGGAAGCCGAAGAAGCTTATGCCGCGTATATGAAGAGCCCTGAGACACCCGAGGCAGTCAAAAAGATGAAGAAGGCGGCGGTTTTGCGCATCCTCGAGCAAAAAGCCTTTGACCGCTATGAGACGATTCCGACGAATACGCTCGCCTCTTGGCAATTTGCCGCGCCGAAAGGCTGGAGTTCGGGCGCACGGATGGCGCGCTTTAAGTTCGCGAGCCTCTATGATACACGCGGCGAAGTGCGCGGCTTGGTCTCGCTGGGTACGGAATCCGTCGCCGTCTCAAATGTGACAAAAAGCGTGCTCTTTGCTTCGTTTTCGCCTACAAACGCGACCGAAACTGCCGCGCTCGCCTTCCATAACAAGGGTAGGACGACGCTGATGTTGCGTCCGCGTAGGGATGTGCAGCTTATGGACGAAGCGGGCACTTTTTTTGGGAACCTCGTTCGTGCGGGAGTCGTCCTTATTGCTCTTGCCGCGCTCGTCATTGCGTTTGCCACTTTCTTGGGCGCGGGGCTCGGACGCGCCGTCGCCGTCTTTACTTTGCTCGGCTTCCTCTTTGTTTCGCTCGTTGGACCTGATGTCATTGAGAATTATCCCGACCCGCTCGAATCAAATCGCCTTGATAGCCTTGGGCTAACTCTCACCCGCACCGTCGACCGCGTGACGAAGCCTTTCTCGCGTCCGTCACCCATTAAAGCCCTTATCGCGGATGAGTATGTAGAAAATGATGAGTTGACGGAAGCCCTAGTCGTCAACATTATCCTTGTGCCGCTCGCCTTTGCCGCGTTCGCGGCACTTTGCCTTAGGCGCAAGGAGGAGGGTCTCTAATGAGTACGGAAAATAAAGAGCCTGTTCAGCTCGTTTTTGTGGTGGCAATGCCGAAGGAAGCGCGAGCGCTTGCCAAGTATTTTGAGCACGATATTGAGAGGCGTGTGTGCGGACGCAAGATTTTGGAAGGGCAACTCAACGGACGCTCCGCCGCCATTGTTGAGTCTGGCATTGGCAAGGTAAATGCGGCGGCGGCGACACAACTCGCGCTTTCGCTGTATGACCCGAGTCGCATTCTTAACTTCGGGGTCGCGGGGGGGCTCTTGCCTAATATGAAAGTTGGCGAGATTTACCCTGTCGCGCGGGCTGTGGAATATGACTTTGACCTTTCCGAAATTAATGGCACGACAGCGGGTGTGCTAGATGAATACGATTCGCCGTATCTGAGGCTTTCCGTTGCCGAGGGGGATAGACCGCGCGCGCTGACACTTGTCTCGGGCGACCACTTTACGGACGATACAGCCGAGCACGACTTTTTGGCACGCTTCCAAGCGGGGCTTCGCGATATGGAAGGCGCGGCAATTGCGCATGTCTGCACTACGGCGGGGGTTGAGTGCCGCGCGTGGAAGTGCGTGAGTGATGTCGCGGGAGCGCCCGAAATGACACGGCAATATAAAGAGAATCTTGCACTTTGTCTCGATAAGTTGGCGGAAACCCTGCCTTTCCTTGAGTTTTGAGTATGTTTGAGACGCGTGGATATATGCTCGATATTAGCCGCGACCGCGTCCCGACGATGCGGACCTTGCGGCTGATTGTGGATTTGCTAGCCCGCTACCGCTATAACCAATTTCAACTCTATACGGAACATACTTTCGCCTACACGAATCATCCCACGGTTTGGGAGGAAGCGGATCCTCTAACAGCGGAGGAAGTGCGCAAGTTAGATGCCTACTGCCAAATGCAGGGCATTGAGCTTGTTGCGAATCAAAATACCTTCGGGCATATGGAGCGGTGGCTGACGCTCCCGAAGTATAATCCGCTTGCGAAGTTTCCGAAGGGTGGCGCGATGACACCGTGGGGTACAATCAAGAAGGAGCCGACGACACTTGACCCGAAGAATCCCGCGTCACTTGAGCTCGTGACGGAACTCCTTAACGAACTTCTCCCAAACTTTACTTCGGGGCTTGTGAATATTGGTTGTGATGAGACTTTCGAGATTGCCGACCCCGAGGAATATCTGGACTTCGTCCTTAAGGTCGCGGATGTTGCGCGGCAGAAGGGGAAGCGTCCGATGTTCTGGGGCGACATCGTCCTTCGGCACCCTGAACTCATAGAGCGCCTTCCGAAAGATATGATTGCGCTTGATTGGGGCTATGAGGGGAATCATCCGTTTGAAAAGGAATGTGCCGCGTTCGCCGCCTCAGGACTCGACTTTTATGTATGCCCAGGCACTTCGAGTTGGCGGTCTCTCGCGGGACGCGTTGAGAATATGCGAGAGAACTTGGAAGCGGCGGCTTTGGCGGGGCTCAAATATAAGGCGAAGGGCTATCTCGTCACGGATTGGGGTGACGCGGGGCATTGGCAACCCCTCGCCGCGAGCTTGCCAGGAATCATTCTGGGCGGAGCTTTTGCGTGCGACGGACGCAAAGCCGCGAAGATTGACCTTGAGAAAGAGTTGAACAGCGTGATGGGAGTTCCGTTGGGCGGGACGCTCCTGCGGCTGGGGGTGCTCTATTTGCATGGCGGAGCTTTGAAGGCGAATTGTTCGGAACTCTTTAATATCCTTGCCAATGACCGTGGCTATTCGCGGCATCCAGGGCTTACGCAAGCGGTTCTTGATGACATTAGTGGCTACGCGGTCGGCTGTCGCATTCAAGCCGAGAAGTGGGCGGACACAAACGATTGGGCGAAGGAGATTGTCTATATGGCAAATCTCATCGATTGTGCCTGCCATAGGCGTGATGAGACGCGCCTTCGTGCTCTCAGAGATGAACACGGGCGCATTTGGCGCTTGCGTTCCCGTGAAGGCGGCCGCATCGACTCCCTCGCCAAACTCCCAAGATTCTAGGTCAAGGTTCAAGGTCAAGGTCAACAGTGGAATTGTTAATCTTCTAGTACTTATTTTAACCGTGTAGAGTTGTAGAATTGTAGAACGGCGGGCAAGGGACTGCCCGCCCTACCAAGCCCTACAATAGCGTACGGCAGGTAGGGGGCGCAGTCCCTTG
>CAVLAC010000077.1:0-7689 GCA_963661055.1 bacterium
GAGTTGTTCTGGGCGTTGTAGTCAATCGGACGGTACCAGCTCGGGGTAGACCAATCCGCCGCGCTGAGGATGTTGGTCTGTAGAATCTCCGAAGCGTCGGGGTTAGTCGCATCGGGCTTCTGATACCACGTCACCTCGAGGGCATACTGGACGACCTGAAAAGTGTTGGTCTGCTGAATGACCGCGTCACCCGCCGTCTCATAGCTCGAACGGAACACGAGATTAGAGTCCGTCGCTTGGGCGAGATAGGCGCTCTTTGTCGCGGAATTCGTCTTCCAATTCTCGAAACCCCACGGCGAGGGACCCCTGTACCAGTAAAGCTTCACCTTTATGTCGCGGTCAAAGTCGATATTTTCCATCAACTGCGCCCCGTACACCTCGCACTGAACACCCCACGATTCATCGCAGAGCGGCTGTTCTTCCTTACTCGGCACATTCGGCACCCACGTGCCCGTCGAGAGATTGCTACGGAACGCCCCCACATTGCGGAAGCCCATCCGTGGGCGCACCGCTTCCGACACCAGCACCTCATCGAGGAGGACGCGCACCGCCGCGTCATAGCCCTCGGGCACCACATCGCCGCGCCCATTCACGACTCCATCCGCACCCGTGACGGCGAGGCGAAACGCCGCGTATTCTTCGCCTGGATTTGTCACATACTTAAATGTCGCGTATGTCTCATTCGAGATGACAAATGCATGGAGCTCGACCCACTCAGGGCTATTGCCCGTCTTTGCTCCATAAAGAACCACGCTCGCGGGCTGGGTATTCATCGTCTCATTCGTGACATAGGAATATTTGCGCGCCTTGAACGAGATTTCGCCAATATAGTTCGTCGCGAAGGTCGGGGTCTGGACGAACGGCTTATTCTCCTTATAATTCGCCGCGTCCTGCGAAAGGGTGTCGAGCGTCGTCGAGTTGTTGAGCGCAAGGCTCTGTCCGCCTGCGGCACTATCCGAGAGGAAGACGCGCATCGTATCATTGGTCGCGTCATTTTCCGCCCCGCTGTTGTTCTTGCTAATCATACGCAAGTTCCAGCCCCACCAGCTACGCTCATCTAGCGCGGGCTCGTCGTAGCAGGCAATATCCGTAATGAAGACCTCGCCAAACGCGTCCGTGTCGACGACGGATGCCACCTGAGCAATCGTATTCGTATCGACGACAATACGCATCGCGCCCTCAACGCCGTGGAGCCCGAGGTAGTAGTTGAGCCGCCCACCCGCACGCTCCGTCTCACTCATCGCGGCAAAGGAGAAGTTCGTCACCGTCTCCCAGTTCGAGAAGGTGTCGAAGTCAGTCGTAGAGAGATTATTTGTACAAATCTGCAACAGCAAGTTCGCATTCGTCTGGGCACTCGCATACCCAAAGGAGAGCATACCAAGCCCGAGCCCACGCCCCGAGCGCCCATCCATCAGCGGCGCCCGAATGGAGGCACAGCCGCCCGCCGCCGTCCGCTTCGCACTCAGCAAGATACCCGTCGTCGTCAGCGAGTCCGTCACATTCGTCGCAATCCACGCATGCGTAAAGACGAAGTTCGTCTCACCATAGCGCGAGTAATTGGGAATGTCGCTACTGCCGTGGCCATTGATGCCCGTCGCATCCGTCCACGAGTTGCCCGCCCACTGCGCAAACTCAATCGTGTCGAGCACAATATCGACGCGCGGATCATACCGCCCGCTATCCACCTTGAACTTAATTTGGCAAGTATCGGTCGTGTAAAGCGGAACATTAAAGCGCGTCGCCCCAAAGGAGGTCAGATTCGTCGTCCACACCGCATTTGTGTTCCAATTACCCTCGCCCACCTTGCGCGTGTAAATCGAGAACTTCTGTGGGGCAATGCTCGCCTGAACAAGTTCATTCGTATAGGCGAGAGAGCCGCCCTTGAATGCCCACGAGGCTTCAGCAGGCGTTACGGACTTCGGCGATGTCGAGTTCCTAAAAGCAGGGTCGGCAGGTCCAGTCCAGCTTTCACTATCGCCGCCCATCGTCGTGGGCGATGCCCAATACGCCATCTGCGCGAATTCAGCATTGCAGTTGGCGGAAAAGATACCATATTCACCGCTCAGCAAGCGGCTGGAGTCCGTATCCTTATAAACGAAGCCCTGCCAATTATTAGCACCCGAGATAAAGCTAGTTTCCTTCGCAGAGTTCAGCATTCCTTCCTGCCGCGCGGCAATGTGAAGCCAGGTCGCGTCTTTATCGGTCCGCACCGAGATAAAGAGCGGCTGGCGTTTATCTGTTGTTGAGGCAGTGCTCGTCGTATTCGTCCACGCCTTCAGGAGCGTAGACTCCGACTGCCCCACGCTATTCTCTTTCCAGCGATAGAGGGAGAGTGCCCACGCCTTTTCGCGAATCTGCTCCCACCGCACTTCATATGCGCCCACATATTGCTGGTAGTAGGCAATGACCGAGAGGGACGCATTGCCGCGATGCGAAGCCTCTTCGCCGAGCGGCTGATACGCCCCCGCCACGGCAAAGGTGTAGTTCGAAAGCGTCGAACCATCACGAATATGTGAGAACGAA
This sequence comes from bacterium, assembly GCA_963661055.1. Lineage (GTDB taxonomy): Bacteria > Verrucomicrobiota > Kiritimatiellia > RFP12 > UBA1067 > UBA1067. Next base: position 2,524 of record CAVLAC010000077.1, read on the forward strand.
CCGATGTCAATCGCTTGTCCGAGACGGGCATTAAACGAAATAGACTTGAGTCCGCGCGGCGCATAGGAGGTCGTCTCATAGGCGAGCGAGCCAAAGCCCTGCCCTTCCATTTGAAGCGCCACGCCCGAGGCGGGGTCGGCATACTGCTTCGCGACCCACATACCCGACTTAATGTTCCACTCACCCAAGTTCGCCTCATCAAAGGAGGTATAGCTCGTGACCATCTGGTCGAGGTTGGTCACATAAGACTCAGCAAACTTCCAGTTGTCGTGGGTCTCTATCATCGGATGCCAGCCCGCGAAGTCCTGCGAGTAGTAGCGCTTGGAGGAGGAGGTACCGACCTTGTAGTCGTTCGTCTCACTCGTGCCCTTGAAGTAGGGACTCGTCGCGTCCGTCCAGCCATTGAAGTTCTGGTAGTCTGCGTGGGCAACGGTGAGCGCCTTCGTCGACTCATCTATTTGGAAGATGTAGCCGCCCGTAGCGCCATCCAGCGTGAAGGCGGACCAGCTATTCGTGTCGCCCACCGTCAATACACTGCTAATCGGGAACTCGCTCGTCTCCGTCGCCGAATAGAGGATGTTCGTATTCGTCTCCCACGCCGAGCCGCCCGCCGTCTGCTTATCACGCAAAATCAGGCGATACGAGAGCGTCTTGCCCGCATAGTTCGTCGAAACAGGCACAAAGCCGCGCCACAGCCCAGAGCCTATCACATCCAGCGCGGCAAATTGCTCGTTCGTCTCGGTGCCAATAAAGTACCCCACCTGAACGGACGCATAATCGCTCGCGCCCTCCCGAAGGCGGAAGAACCAGTCCGTCCCACGGCTCTCAAGGAGCGTCGAGCTCCCGAGCATATTCGTGACGGAATAGATTTCCTCACTATAGAGCGAATTGAGATTAATATCGAGCCCCGAATAGTCGACATAGTTATAGAACGGAGCATTGAGCGTAAGGAGGTAACGGAACTCAATATCGCCTGGCAACATCTCGTTGGAGGGTGCCGTCAAATCGAGCGGCTCAGTCGTCGTAAGCGTATCGGTATTGATGTAAGTCTCTTTCCAGTCATTCGTAAGCTGGTCGAGATACCGCCAACGATACTGCAACTTCGCCGTCGACACAAAGTCCGCCGTCGTCGCCTTCGTCGCCACATTCGTCGTATACTCAGCACGCCCACGACCACGGACATCCGACGAGGTGACGGACGGGAACGGCACACTCATCGCGCCACCGCATCCGACGACATCCTTGCCCGTCAAAGTCGTATCCAGCGTCCCACACGGCTTCATATCCGCCCGCATCGCAGGATACGAAACAAGAATGTTATCAACGAGAATGAAGCCGCCCATATCCCTTCCAGTCTCTGTGCTCGGATAGTTGGAGGCAAGCCCTGTACGCCGAATACGGAAGCGTACACGCCCGCGTTCATTAATCTTCGCGCAAACGCGATAGAAGTTCTTGTCTGAACCACCTGTGGACACCGTAAGTGCCACTTCGTTCGCCTCAGGATAAAGCACTTCACCTGATTCATCCGTAAGGCTCGTGGGGAGCGCACCATCCACCACGGGAAGCGAGAGCACTGAAACCGTCTCCCAGCCCGTAAGTGCCGCGACCTCATTTGTTGCCGCGTCACCCACAATCTTTTCAACAACGAGCTTGTAACCATCTGCCACGTTTACTGTTTCAGAGTTCACCGCGTCAAAATAAACCGTGCCGACACCATTCGAGTAGCAGGGCGAAATAATTGCCGCGCTCTCAAGGTTGCGCATTACAAGATGCATCGCGTCCGCAGGACTCGTTGCACTCGTTGAAGAATAAGGCAAATAAATACGCGAAGCAGAATAATCGCTATTATACAGATTTCCGATACGGACATCTTGCAATGTCCAAATAGTTGTCATACCACAAAGTTCATCAACCGCCGAAGATGCTATTAAACGATGGTTGCGCGGCGTACGCAAATTACGCGCCGTTATAGAAAATGCCAACTCATCCGTATGCTCCCAATAGGTCGACTTTGTCGCGTTGGTGTTGTCATACGCCTGACCCGAAACAGCAGGAGCGCGCGTATCGTCATTTGCAAGGAGCACACGCCCCGCTTGTGTCGCGGACTCCGCTGTGCCCTTGAGGTCCGTATACGGACTATGCGGAGTGATGTCCTTCTCAATCGGTTCGGACTTTAGCCCCATCCACGCCTTATAAATATCGTTCGTGGAGTCAACAAAGAACTGAATCGTATACGAACCAGCCTTTCGCGGCGGCGTATTTGTGAAAGTACCCATGCTACCCGTCACCACATAGTAGACATCACCATACATAGCGGACGCCATATCTGCCGCGCTCGTCGCATAATCATCCCACGCGGGTGTCTTCGTCCAAGCATTCCAGAACCGCGCGTCTTTGACAATACGAGGCTTAGAAGTAATCGTTGCCGTACCTGAAGTCGTAGCCGTTGATTCCGAACGCGCGTCAATCTCAAGTTTCTGGTCATTCTCGTCTACCAAGCGCCCCCAACAGAGCGAAGCACTTGTAAGCGAACCAAGTTCAACCACGACTTTCGAAGTACCACTCGTATTCCACGAAGCAACGCGGCACTTCAATTGATTGCCACTTGAATCAATGACGTGTATATCGGCACCGCCCTCTTCAAACTGTGAATAACTAAATCCCTCAATAGCACTTTCTGAAAGTGATAGCGTCACCGTTCCCGAACCCGTAAACGGTAAACGATAACCCAAATTCATTCCCTGCAATTCAGGCGCATTCCAGATTTCAAACTTATTTGATAGATTTGTTACTGCCCCACCATCAACATTGTACTCCTCGGTTGAAACTATTATGGACTGAATATAATAGGATTTTTCATCTAATTTGGCAAGATCCTTTACCGCTTGTTCTTCAAGATCTTTTACCATCTCTTCCCAGGAACATGGACCCTCGGCAGGTTTCCACGGTTTGCGCCCTGCATTAGACCATTGATAGGTAACAGATAATTTCTCCTGTTCTATAGTTGGTTCCGTCTCAATCACGGGATTAGGGACAACACCACCAATTTGCCAACCCTCAATCGTGAGAGACTTAATCTTAAGATTGATTTTCTCAATAACCCAATTAATGGTAACCGTATCATACGAGCCATCCGCCCAGCAATAACCATCATTAAGCGTCACTGTCGCAGTATAAGTACCTCTAGCGGACGCTTTCACCTCTCCAGTGATCGTATATGCTACATTCTCCTCAAGAACTGTGTGCTCCTCGCCATCATAAGGAATAGATTTAGTTTCTGCTGGTTTCTCTGGCATTATTTGCTCTAAACGAATAATGATGACGCCATTGCCACCTTTACCGCCAGCCATATTTTGGCTACCGCCGCCGCCGCCGCCGCCAAGTCCATCTGTACCTGCCGCACCATTTTCACCGTCATTTGCGCCGTTACCACCGCCACCAGTACCGCCAGCACCGCCAGTACCTGTACGCGAACCACCACCGCCGCCACCAGCATAGGTTACACTCTCACCCGTAATATCACTTACTTTTCCCGCGCCACCACTTCCACCTTGATTATTTGTGTCAGAAGTGCCGCCCATCTCTCCTGCACCGCCGCCACCAGCACCAGCCGCACGAGCTTCTATTGCACCGCCGTCATTGCCCTGTTCTGCAGTTCCTGTGCCGCCATTACCATCCAATGAAGAACCACCACCGCTACCGCCAGTGCGTCCATTAATGGCAGTTGACACGGCACCACCACCACCGCCAATAGCACGATAAACATCAGAAGCGTTCTTCTGAATATAAGAATCACTTCCATCTTTACCTGCCGCCTGAACATCGACGATACCAGCCGCACCACCCGCACCTATAGCGAATGTATATATCCCATCTGCAAGTAGCTCGGAATCTTTGGCGATAAGACCACCCGCACCGCCACCACCAGCACCACCTTTGGTTCTAGTCGCATTCCCAGGACTACCACCTGCACCACCACCAGCGACAACAAGGAGGCGGGCTTTGGTGTAGGCGGGGAGTGTGAGCGTGCCTTCCGTGAGTGTGTTGGTGTAGACGAGAACGAGCTCACCATCCACCCAATTTGTCTCGGCGTTGGTGTACGAAATAGTTTGTCCGTTAAAGGCGACATCCTCTGCGGACGCTCCCCCGACGAGCACGAGCGCGGCGGTAAGACAAAAGAGCCGCGACCACATGCGACGAATCGCATGCGTAATGGCGTACCACGCGGCACGCATCATGAGCTTTATTTTCAGGCTCTTCAGCATAGTTCTTTCTCTCGTTTTATACGCGCGAACCGTGCCCTCATCGGGTCAGGGCACAATCCACCCATATTCAACTCTCATCTATTATATCACAAACACTCTCACTTGTGTAGTAGTTTTTGCACGCAGAGAGTTTTTAACCACAGAACACACGGAACTGGTAGGGGGCGGAGTCCCTTCCGCCCCGTCACTAAACTCTATCATTCCTCATAATATACTTCCACTCTCCAACATCATTCACCAATCCGCGCGTCACTGGATTCTGCAAAATGTAATTCCGCTTCTCCCGATAATGTTCATCATCTCTGATTCGCGTGTCGAAGAAATCCTCTTGGAGTTCAATTTGCTCTTCTCGAGAAAGATAATGTTTCCATTGCCCAATTATCTGCGCCAATGGCTTATCTGGTGGAATATGAATCAACATATGTAAATGGTCGGGCATAATCAAAAAAAGTGAGAGAAACCAATCACCTCGCGTATGATAAAAATGCGCCGCATTCATTATCTTATCCGCCTTATCCAAAAGTTGTGTTGTGCCGCGCACCTTGGCACATATCGTAATAAAGTAATAAACGGAATCATTATGAATCACAAAAGGTGTCTTATGATTCATCGGTTTACGAGTTGGATAAGAAGTATTCATTTATCATCCTTTCATTGGTAGGGGGCGGAGTCCCTTCCGCCCCGCCTCCACAAAGGTAGGGGGCGGAGTCCCTTCCGCCCCGCCTCCACAAAGGTAGGGGGCGGAGTCCCTTCCGCCCCGCCTCCACAAAGGTAGGGGGCGGAGTCCCTTCCGCCCCGCCTCCACAAAGGTAGGGGGCGGAGTCCCTTCCGCCCCGCCTCCACAAAGGTAGGGGGCGGAGTCCCTTCCGCCCCGCCTCCGCATTGGTAGGGGGCGGAGTCC
>CAVLAC010000077.1:7833-10849 GCA_963661055.1 bacterium
ACCATTGGTAGGGGGCGGAGTCCCTTCCGCCCCGCCTCCACATTGGTAGGGGGCGGAGTCCCTTCCGCCCCGTGTTCACAAATATCCACACCGCTAAAGGTAGGGGGCGCAGTCCTCTGCGCCCCGTTAACCGTCTGATACACGGCGGGCAAGGGACTGCCCGCCCTACCAAGCCCTACCATTCAACCTTACCGCGAGACTTTAATCACATAGAACTTCGCGTTGCCCTTATCGCTCGTATCTTCCAGCGTAACCGTGCCCGTGTTGGTAGCAATAACTGGGTCACCAATTCCCGTCCAATTCTTGGTCTCGGTGGTCGTCAAGTCCTCCGAACCCAGCAACTGATAGGTCAGCCCAGGAATCGCCTTGACCGTGGCGGACACACTATCGCCCACCGCGAACGGCTCAGAATCATCCGTCGTATCAAGCTCAGGCATGACCGTGACCGTGACTTCCTTACCATCTTCGTTAGTAAAGGTCACAGAAGCTTCAGGATTGAGTGCAATCGTGGTCACATTATCCTTTGTCGTCACCGAGAACGCGCCCGTGATATCCACGACGCTCTTCGTATCCGCATTCGTATACTTAATATGAATCTTGCTGACATCGTTTATCGTTGCATTAATGGATGTCACCTTAACATCAGATGGAATATCAATCTCACAATCATCAACATTACTCAGCGTAATCGAGCCATCTTCATTGGTGACCGCTGTAATTGTAACAGCTCCTGTTTCGGAGTCAGTCTCAATAGTACCACCCTCTGCCTCAGGCTCTGTAGACCCACCATCATCAACGAGCACATACCAAGTCGTTTCGTCAATCTCCTTAGTGCCAAGTTTCTTGCCAGAAGGGACGATAACATCTTTATTATCGGCAGAAGGCTCAACGGAGAATGCGCCGCCATTTATTGTAAGCGTCTCTGCATAAATTTCAGAAGCTGCTGTTACATATCCATAGGTAGGTTCCTGACTATTGTTAATCACGAGCGAAGTACCACCATACAAACCATTTTCTGAATTGATGGTCAAATTACATCCATTCAAATCAAGTATAATATTTGAACTTTCCGGAAACTCTACATCGCTTGTCGTTGTAATATTGTCGCGAAGTTGTACTGTCGCCGTATCTGTCACATCTTCAAGCGCAGTTATTGCTTCATCCAGTGTGACATAATAGTTAGTATCTCCACTACCAATCTGCATACTCACAGCCGCCTTTGTCGCTGTAAACTCAATAGTCGTAATTGTGATTCCTGTAGAGGAGTCGGTTGTCTCTGTAGAAGTAGAAGTCCAGTTTACATAGCCAGGTTGCTCATCAAAATCAATGCTCCACGATTTAACTTGCGCCTCAGTATAAGTGTATTGATCACCAGACACAATTTCCTGCACTTTGCCATCAATCGTGACAACAGGATTTCCTTGCTCACTATCCCAAGTAAACACATAGGTATATGTTGTCGGGTCAGGATCCTCAGTTGTCCAAACAAGGTTATCAACACTACCCGTTCCTTTAAAGCCGACTCCCGAAAGTGTAGTAGCAGAACCTTTATCCATACTTGGGAAGCCTGTAGCTCCAATATTGGCCATAGAAGATTCAGAAGTACCCTTCTCTTCTGCGCAAGTCAGCGCAGTACCGTCCACAAAAACTTTGAAATAGGAGTATGTCTTATCCTCCGTCAAATAAGCCTTTATCAAAAGATGATGCCAAGTCTCTTTACTATAATCGAAATCCTTTATGTCATCACACACATAATACTTCTTTTCATCAATATCATTGTCATTGTTATAGTGACCAGCGACAACAACGAAATTGGTGGTGCCCTTGACAGTATTTCCTTCTGCGTCAGTTGTTTCTTCTGTTCCTTTAATATAGACGAGGAGCTTTGTGCCATCATCTTTTAATCCCGTTGTATCCACATCTTCTTCATACGGCGAAAACTGAACATCACCTTCGAAGTAAAGGCCAGAACTAATGGGTTGAGGTTCCCCTGTGTGGTCAGAGCCTAGATTGTATACCTTACGATAGAGAGGCTCACCTGTTTCAATCTTGAGGTAGTTATTTCCGCCGCCACTAGAAGGAGTTTTCTCGCCATCTGCATACGCCGTCACTACCGCGTTTTCTGTTGTTATCTCTTCAGTAGATTCCCATAAAAGATTTTTATCTGTATCTTTTGCGTCCGATACATTGAGTGCGTCACCAGCGGTCAACCCCTCGAAGTTCTCCGAGTTGATGACACCCGTAGTATCAGCGAGCACGACGGACGCGAAGAGAAACGCGCCCATAGCCAAGAATGCTTTCAGATAGTTCTTCATAGTATGCCTCCTAGATTTCCTAGTTCTCAGTTTCTGTACACTATTATAGCACATTTCCGCTTCCCCCGCAAGGGGGATATTTGAAAAAACTTCATTTCGCCCATTCCCCTCATTTCTCCCGATTTGACGCAAAGTTCACAAAGGTCTTAACGCAAAGGATACGCAAAGACCTTTCGCAACCGCCACAATTGGTAGGGCGGGCAGTCCCTTGCCCGCCGTATAAAATAACCATATAAATCATAAAGCAGGCGAAGCAAGTGGTAGGGGCGCGCGTCCCTGCGCGCCCGCCGCCACGCCACGTGCGTCCAAGATGTTCCGTGCGTGGTCAGTAATGACCACGATGTTCCCTGAATAGAACCCCGCCACGCCTTCTTATAAACTCCGAGGGGCAACAAAAGCTTCGCTACCGCTACGCCTAATTGCTTCGCGACAACTCGCCCAAAAATTAGACCGCGAAGCAGACTTTTTAATAGCCCCTTCGGGGCTGGTGGAGGTTTTTATTTTAACACAGAGGCACAGAGGAATGGTGGGCGGCTCGTGCGGGTGTCGCCCGACCCGTCGTTGCGCGGTCTCGTACCGCCTTTCGCGCTTAGACAACAAGCCGTATTCAGTCAGTCCTGCCTAGACAAGGTCTGTGGTTGCGTACAAGGTCTCTCTTACGGCGGCGAGCCGCTCCGCTCCTCTCGTGCAACCCCCGCCCC
>CAVLAC010000078.1:0-10723 GCA_963661055.1 bacterium
CCCACGATGAAGACACCAATCACAATAAAGTAGTGCCGCGCTTTGCCAAGCCCCGCCGCGTCCTCGCCCTTGAGTCCGTGGAAGAGCGCGTCCGACCCACTGCGCAAGTTGCCTGTGCACATCGTGGACGCGAACGGCAAGCCGCGAACGCGGCGGAAAGTTTGCACCTGCAAGGCGCAAACGAAGGCGATGGTCATATTAACGACTGCGTCCCATCTGCCGACAGGGATAAATGCCGCGATTGTGAGGAGCAGAATCTCGAGCCCCAGCACAACTTGATGCCACGAGACAAGGCGCGCGTGCCCCAAACGGGCGTGCACCCCATCTGCCGCGATGACACCGAGTCCGTAGGCGACTATGGCGAAGAGGTATTTAAGGCAGTCCGCCCAAAGCCCCGAGGCGATGTTGAGTCCGAGCAGAACCATATTGCCCGTGACGGCGTTGGCGAAGACGTGTCCGCGGCAAAGGTAGGAATAAATATCGGTAAAGCCGCCGACGAAGCTAAGCAAAAGTGCCGCGGCGAGCCGTTCCTCAAGAGTTATGCGGGTTTCTTCTGCCATAGCGCGGCACTCTTAGGTGCGGGTGCGGAAGTAGGCGATAGTCCGCGCCAAACCTTCCTGCAATGGAACCTTTGGTTCCCAGCCACCCAGCAATTCGTGGGCAAGGGTAATATCGGGCTTGCGCTTCTTCGGGTCATCGCCTGGCAAAGGCTCACGGATGAGTTTCGAAGGCGACTCGGGAATCTGGCGCAGGACTTCGTGGGCGAGTTCCTCAATCGTGTACTCGCCAGGGTTGCCCGTATTGATGACGGGTGCCCCAAGATTGTGCCGCGCTGTGAAGGCGCGAATTGTCGCCTTATCAAGCGACATATAGCGGCGGAACGCCTCAATCAAGTCATCGCAGTACTGGAAGGACCGCGTCTGAGTTCCGTCACCGTAGACGGTAATATCCTTGCCCGCCAAGGCTTGGACGATGAAGTTCGAGATGACGCGTCCGTCTTGGGGGTGCATGCGAGGTCCGTATGTATTGAAGATGCGCACCATCCGTGCGTCGGTGTCGTACTCCCGAATGTAGTCCGCGACAAAGGTCTCGGCGACGCGCTTACCTTCGTCATAGCAGCTACGAATGCCTATCGTATTCACATTCCCCCAGTAGGACTCGACTTGGGGATGGACGGCGGGGTCTCCGTACACTTCGCTCGTGGAAGCGTGGAGGAGTTTCGCGCCGTATTCTTTGGCGAGCTTCAGGCAATTGAGAATGCCGAAGACGCTGGTCTCAGTCGTAAAGAGCGGTCGCGCCTGGTAGTGAATGGGGCTCGCGGGGCAGGCGAGATTGTAGATTTCGTCAAAGGCGAGGTCTATTTTCGCCGCGCAAAGTGCCGCGCTCAAGTCTTGGACATCCCCTTCCACAAAAGTGAACGCCTTATTTGCCGCGAACGCGGCAATATTGGCGCGGGTGCCCGTGTACAAATTGTCGATACCGACGACTTCAAAGCCGTCCGTTAGGAGTCGCTCACAAAGATGGGAGCCGAGGAATCCCGCCGCGCCAGTCACTAGTGCTCTTTTCATTTCCCGTTACCTTACTTCTTAGGCGCATTCACGAAGAGCGAACGCGCGTAGGCTACACTTTCCGCCGTCGGCGGCTTTACATTCTCTAGGCGATACGGAATCTTCAGGGCGTGCCACTTGGCAACCCCGAGGGTGTGGTAAGGGAGGATGTCGACGCGCACAATGTTCGTCATTGGGTTCACGAAGTCCGCGAGCCTCTGAAGTGCCGCGGGGTCGTCCGTTATGCCCGGTACGAGTACATGGCGTAGCCACACTGTCTTGCCCTGTTCATTGAGGTAACGTGCACAATCGAGCACACTCGCATTCGAAGCCCCCGTCAATTCGCGGTGCTTCGCCTCATCCATATGCTTAATGTCGAGAAGAACCGTATCCGTCGCGGCAAAAACTCTCTTAAGTGCCGCGCCCTTCTCGCCTTCGCGTGTAAACGGACCTGCCGCCGTATCAAGGCAAGTCGTCACGCCCTCGGCTTTCGCCTTCTCAAAGAGTTCCGCGACAAATTCGGGCTGTAGGAGCGGTTCACCGCCCGAGACCGTTATGCCGCCCGTCGCCCCCCAATATTCGCGATAACGGAGGGCACGCGCGAGCACCTCATCGGCACTCGCCGTGGTCGTTTTAGTCCCCGCCCAAGTATCCGGATTGTGGCAATAGGCGCACCGAAACGGACACCCGTGCAGGAAGACAATAAAACGAACGCCGGGGCCATCGGCGGCCCCGAACGTTTCATAGGAATGAATAATTCCTTCGGACATCTTATTACAGATGGTCGTGGCAAGTACGCGCGATAACGTCGTCCTGCTGTTCCTTGGTCAGGTTGATGAACTTGACCGCGTAGCCCGAGACACGAATCGTGAACTGGGCGTACTCAGGCTTTTCAGGATGCGCCTGGCAGTCACGCAACTTCTCAACGCCGAAGACATTCACATTCAAGTGATGTGCGCCCTTGGCGAAGTAGCCATCCATAACCGTCACGAGGTTCTCGGCACGCTCTTCATCCGTCGCACCGAGTGCACCCGGGTTCATCGTCTGCGTGTTCGAAATACCGTCGAGAGCATACTTATACGGAATCTTCGCGACCGAGTTAAGGGACGCGACAAGTCCGTTCTGCTCTGCACCGTACGAGGGGTTCGCACCTGGCGCGAACGGAGCCTTCGCGGGCCGTCCGTCAGGGAGTGCACCCGTCGCCTTGCCGTAGACCACATTCGAGGTGATCGTCAGGATCGAGGTGGTGGGTTCCGCGTTGCGGTAGGTGTGATGACGCTTGATCTTCTTGATGAAGGTCTTGAGGAGCTCAACGCCGATTTCGTCCGCGCGCTCATCGTCATTACCATAGCGGGGGAAGTCGCCCTCGACCTTGAAGTCGCAAGCAAGACCCTTCTCGTCACGGATGACCTTGACCTTGGCGTACTTCATCGCCGAGATCGAGTCAACGACATGCGAGAAGCCCGCGATACCGGTCGCGAACGTACGACGAACGTCCGTATTAATGAGGGCGAGTTCCGCCGCTTCATAGTAATACTTGTCGTGCATGTAGTGGATGAGGTTGAGGACATTCACATAGAGTCCCGCCAGCCACTCGAGCATGATGTCGTAGTTGTGCATGACCTGCTTGTAGTCGAGATACTCGCCCTGGTAGACGGGGATCTCAGGACCAACCTGCACATACGGGGTCAAGCCCGCGCCTTCATCCTTACCACCGTTGATGGCGTAGAGGAGGGCTTTGGCGAGGTTAGCGCGTGCACCAAAGAACTGCATCTCCTTGCCCGTCTGCGTCGCCGAGACACAGCAGCAAATCGAGTAGTCATCGCCCCAAATCGGACGCATCACATCATCGTTCTCGTACTGAATGGACGAGGTCTTGACCGAGATCATTGCCGCGTACTTGCGGAACGCCTTCGGCAAGCGCTTCGTGTAGAGAACCGTGAGGTTCGGCTCAGGGGAGGGACCCATGTTCTCGAGAGTGTGGAGGAAGCGGAAGCAGTTCTTCGTCACGAGGGTGCGTCCGTCAATGCCCATACCACCGACTTCGAGGGTCGCCCAGACGGGGTCGCCCGAGAAGAGCTGGTTGTAGCTCTCGATACGCGCGAAGCGAACCATACGGCACTTCATAACGATGTGGTCGACAAGTTCCTGCGCCTGCGCTTCGGTGAGCGTGCCCTTCTTCATGTCGCGCTCGATATAGATGTCGAGGAAGGTCGAGATACGACCGACGGACATCGCCGCGCCATTCTGAGTCTTAATCGCCGCGAGGTAGCCGAAGTAGAGCCACTGGAAGGCTTCCTTCGCCGTCGCCGCGGGCTTAGAAATGTCAAAGCCATACGAGGCGGCCATAACCTTCATCTGGTTAAGCGCCTTGATCTGGTCGGCAACTTCTTCGCGTAGACGAATCACATCCTCGGTCATCGTGCCATCGCCGATATTGGCAAAATCGTCCTTCTTCTGGGCGATGATGTAGTCAATACCATAGAGGGCGACGCGGCGATAATCGCCGACGATACGACCACGGCCATAGGTATCCGGCAGACCCGTGATGATGTGCGCCTTACGCGCGGCACGGATTTCCGGATTGTAAGTATCAAACACGCCCTGGTTGTGGGTCTTATGATACTCCGTGAAGATCTTGTGGAGCTCGGGGTTCGGCTTGTAGCCGTACTGCGCGCAGGCTTCCTCAGCCATCTTGATACCACCGAACGGCATAAACGCGCGCTTAAGAGGCTTGTCGGTCTGAAGACCGACGACCTGCTCAAGGCCTTCCATTAGGTAGCCAGGCTTGTGGGAGGTAATGCCCGAGACGATGTCCGTATCCATATCAAGGACGCCGCCCTTTGCATGTTCCTCCTTTTGGAGTTCCTGCAATTTGCCCCAGAGTTTATTAGTCGCCTCAGTAGGACCAACGAGGAACTTCTCGTCGCCTTCATAAGGCGTGTAGTTACGCTGAATGAAGTCGGATACGTCAATATCCGTCTCCCAAGCACCGGGCACGAAGCCCTGCCACTGCTCATATTTCATTTTCGAACCTTCTTTTCTTTCTTTGCCGACGTCTCCCGCCGACGATTTTGCTACCCCCGGGGGTGTAGACATTACAGCCTCCGCAAGTGTAGGTATAAGAGTTTATCATTTTGGCGGCGTTTTTGCAATAGGGAATTTCAAAAATCTTCATTTTTGTCTTTCCCCCTTCCCGAGCCCTCGGACCACACTTTCGACCGCCAAACGCGCTGTAGCAAAGGCTAAAGTGAGGTTGTAGCCCCCTGTTGGACCGTCAATATCAAGGACTTCGCCCGCAAAATAAAGTCCGGGAATAAGCCGCGATTCCATCGTGTCGGGGCTCACCTCGCGGCAGTCGACCCCGCCAATCGTGACGATAGCCTCCTTGAGCGGACGCGGCTTTAGGTCCTCAAAAGTGAGCCGCTCGTGCTCAAACCAGACCTCCAGACGATAGTTGCCGACGAGTCCCTCGTGGACGATGAACCGCTCGGCATTGTAAACTGCCGCGCCCGAGAGCCCAAAGCTCTCGCAGTCCACTTCGCCGCGATAATCAAAAAGGAGCTTGCCATCTTTGCTGTAAACCTTGGCGCGTCCATCCTCATACCGCCGCCCAGCGCGGCGAATAATGCGAGGGTCGGTTGTCTCAAGCCCAATCAGCCCCGCCTGACAAGGGACAATGTGGTGACCGAGGGCGCGAGCGAAGTTCTGTCCGTCCCCCACGCTCCCGAGTTTCGGATAGCTCATGCCACCCGTCGCGAGCAACACCCGCCGCGCCCAGAGCGTGAAGTTAGGGGTGGCGACTATAAAGCCATTTTTGACGGGCTGAATGCCTGTAACAGGGCAATTCGTGAGCAAGGGAACCCCCTCATCCCTCAAAAGGTCGCCAAAGGCGTGGACAATCGTCGTCGCCTTGCCGTCCGCTGGAAACACCCGCCCATCCGCCATCCGCCGCGTCGGTACCCGAAGGGACTCAAAACCCGAGATAATCCGCCGTGGCGGACACTCCCGCACCGCCCGCGCCACAAATGCCGCGCAGGGGCCGACATCCTCCAAAAAGCGTTCGGCGGAGATGTCTTTCGTGAAATTACAGCGTCCGTTAGCGGTCATCAGCACTTTCGAGCCCGGACGCGCCTTGCGCTCGATAAGGACGCAGGGGAGCCCCCTCCCCGCCGCGACGGACGCCGCGAAGAGTCCCGCCGCGCCGCCACCGATTATGGCGAGCTCCACAGGTTTATGGGTAAGTGCCGCGTCCTTGCGCGGCGTTTCGGGGCGGGCTCTCATTCTTTCCACATCCCTTCCTTAAGATAAGGGAGGATATTCCGCTCGAGTGTCGCGTCCAAGTCAAAAAGTGACGCGCCAGGGAACCCATACCGCCGCACCAAAGTGAGCTGCTCAATGACCTGCTTTGCCGAAAGCCGCGATTCGTTCGCCGTCACCCCTATACCCACAATCGTCTTTCGGGCGTGCGCCTTATTCGCCGCGTGCTGCTCAAGAAAGGATGTGAACCGCCCCATATCTTCCGCATAGTCCATAGGGACGACATAGTCGACGAGATTCGCCGTCAGCCACGCGTCCCAGTCCTGCCCAACTGCCGCGACGCAGGACGGATACTTCCCCAGCACCGCCGCCGTCAGCCACACGGGGCGACGGACAATTTTCCGCGCGGCGACCATGAACTTAGAGACCGAAAGTGCCGCGTTAGCTGGGCGCTTACTGCGTTCGTACCAGCGCACGAAGTCCAAATGGATGCCCTGCACGGCATATTTGCCGCGAATCTCACTTATGGCACGCAAAATGTAGTTCTGGACATCCTCGTTCGAGGGGTCAAGGTACTCGGAAAGCGTTCCATCCGTCGTCTTGAGCCGCCAACCATTCTTCGCAAAGACGGCGAGCCGATTAGGAGTCCCCCGCGTCGCATTAAAGCAAAGAAGCCACGCGTGGACGCGAATTCCCGTCCCTTTCGCCGCCGCGAGGCAGGCTTTAAGCTGGTCGCCTTCCTGATCAAAGGTCTTCGAGCGCGGCAAAACATCCGAGGCATAGTGCGCAAACCCCGCGCCGCCGATGTTCACAAAGAGGTCCGTCACATTAGCGGACTTTAAAAGCTTCATCGTGCGCGGCCAGTCGCCAGGGTAGAGTCCGCACCCCGAATGGTCCCAGACGGCGTGAATTTCCCCCGCACGCGGCTTTTGAGCACGGGCAATCTTCCAAGTTTCTTGCTTTTCTTTCGCTTTTCGGGCATTATGGGCAGAAATTGTCCAAAGTTCAGGCGCGACCACCCCAACGAGTGCACCCAGAAGGCGGGCTTTTAGGTCTTCATCGCCGTCCGCCGTAAGGATGTGGGTCATCCAATAGCCATTCGCCGTCGAAATCCACGCCGCATCGCCCGTATTTTGTCCCTTGCGATCCGACCAAGTCGCCATAATGCGTCCCTTGCCCTTCAAAGGCACTGCCCGCTTAAGGACTGTTGAGGTTTGACGGATGGCGCTAGGCAGTCCCTCAGGGAAGGATACATGAAAGTTCATCTGACTCCACTGTCCAGGATAGGCGGCGGGCTTGTATCCGAGCACCTTAACCCCCATCAGCGCGGCAAGTTTGGGCGAAGCCGAATAGAAGACGACAAGCCGTCCGCCACGCTTGCAGTAGGCTTCGAGTGCCCGCATTTCTGCCGCGCTAGGCTCATCACAGCCCACCAAAAACGCGATCTTGGCGGACGCGAGCGCGGCATTTAGGCTCTCAGGTGTCGCGAGCGCGGCACTTACCTTCTCATTCGCAAGCCAACGGACGATATGCTTCGCGAGCGAAGTATAGTAGCCTGGCTCCTGCGCCACCACCACCACCTTCGCGGACGGTGCACAAAATCCCCTAAGGGCAACCCCAGCCAACAGCAGGAAAAGGATACTTCTCTTGAACAACTTCATCACTTACTCTGCGAAAACTGACGGACAGCGACCATTATCCGTTCTTTTGCCTGCTCCCAATCAAAAGGCTTCAAAATACGCGGCAAAGGTTCCATTTCAGCGTCCACAAAATAGGAAAGACTCCGCATAGCCAATACGGGATTCGCCTCAGGGTATTTCTCCCCGTACCATTTAAAGATTTCACCTAGAGAATATTGGTCTAATAAGAATGCCAAATCCACGAAATCCTTCCGAGTGCCGCGATTCGTAATGGCATTTATCTTCATTGCGGCAATGTCTTTTATGCCCGCCAATCGCACGCCATTCTCTTCTATTGCGGGCTCAAGCCAAGGATACTCACTATAGTTAACACAGTCGACCTTAACGCCATCTACATAGTAGAACTGAAGTTTGCTACTACAGCCACTGTCTTTCCGTGTTTTGCCTACACGGCGAAGTGCCGCGAAAAGGTCCGCTTCAGGTGCCCAATCTCCAAAGAGGTCAAGGTCTACACTAATCCTATGCCCCAATTGCAAGGCGAGTGATGTGCCCCCAACAAGCCGCGTTTGTGCAAATTCAGGCTGGTTTTGGATGCTTTGGAGGAGCGAAAACGTCTCTGGGGCTATCGTTGCGAGGTGTAGCATCGAAAAGTCTCTTCCTTTACATTGCCTAGGCAAGCGGCGAAAGCTAGGGTTACGGGGTCGAGGGACCGCATTTGCTGTGCCTCAGAAATGACCACGGGCATCGTATAGAAGGCTATCATCTTACGCAAATCAGAGAGTGTGCCGCGCTCAAGAACGCGGCGGATCACATATCGCCGATGAAGTTGCTCATCGATTGTCTCAGGATCTACATCCCAAAACAATTCGGGCGAAAGCTCTCTGATAAACTCACTCATTTAGCGTTGAGGGCGTCGTTTACGCCGCGCCAGTAGCCAGTGCACTCGGCGACGGGCTCGAGGTTATCATCAAAGTCTTTCTCATACTCGAGCGAGCAAACGCCGCGATAGTTGATGGCGCGAATCGCCTTAATCACCTTCACATAGTCAATCTTGCCGCGCGGAAGCGGAATCGCCGCGCCATCAGGCTTGCCCACCTCGAAATTCTTGATGTGCATATCGAAGATGCGGTCGGCATAGCGGTAGATGGTCTCCACGGGGTCCGTCCCACAGCCATATTCCCAGCCAACATCCATACAGAAGCCAATGCGGGTGTCGAGGTCGTGAATGAGCTCCCAGCCCGAAGCAACGGACGGGAACATCTTCGGCGAGGCGGGGCCGTGATTATGGATAGCATACCGAATCGTGCCATATTCCTTCACGAGCTTATCAATAACGAGCAGAAGTTCCCGCGACCCTTCGCGCTTAGACCAAGTATCCTGCGCGTCCGTGGCGTTATAGGGTACGCCCACGACAAGATTCACCCCAAGACGCTTAGCAAAGTCAAACGCCCGCCGCGCTTCGGCTTCCGTCTTCATATAAATAGGTCCAATCGCGTACGGCTTAACTCCCGCCGCAGCACATTTCTCCTTGAAAACGGCAATATCCGTATCGGACGCACTGAACGGCAAATGGAAATCCTTGACGCAGAGGTAATGAAGATCTGTCTTCTTCATAATATCGAGCGTCTCATCAATCGTGCGCCTGCACATCGTGAAGCCCGCGAGCCCCCACCGAGGTCCTTGCTCCTTTTCGGCATCCTTCGCACCCATCGAGAGGCATCCCCCCAACAAAAGTGCCGCGCCCAGCACACAACCAACTTGCTTCAGAGTTTTCATTGCTATTCTCTCCTTATAAGTATTGAGTTTAAACCTTGTTTAAAGCGGATTCTTAGCGGTTTTCCAATCCTTGCAAAAGCCTTTTTCATCAAAGGCAAGCCCTGCCGCTTCCAATGGGGCACGCCATTTGGAGGTCTCTAGGCAACGCCTCCGCCCGCTCAGAAGCCCTTGGATTCCACCAAAAGCGCCTTCATTTCCACCCTTTCGAGCAATTATCCTCGCGAGTTGCGCTTGAGTATGCCAATGCTCATTAGTATCAGCCACACTTTTCTTGGGGGAAATGCCCTTTAGAGTTGTTACATGAAGAACTTTTTGTCTCTTAAACACCTCGCAAATATTCGCTTCCTCATTAAAGGCTTCCGCCGCCTGGGTTAAAAGCCTTAAAGCCAATTCGGGGTCTATATTGAAGAATTCGCGACTTTTTCGAATACGAGCACCCGAATTAAGGGCATCAATCATCCCGTGCAAGAGCTTCTCAATGCGGCGGCGGTGCTTCGTGTGCAAAGTAGCATAAATCTCGAATGGCAAAGGAACTGCCGTGTTATCCAATTCCTTCGAGCGCGTATTCACAGGACGCTCTGTCATCCCAATCTTGACCCAATCCTTACGGAAACTTGGGTTCGTTAAGATGTATACATAACCAGAATCGTCTATCTTCGCCTCTTTCTTCGCCTTTTGCTGAGCATTAGCATACTCTTGACACTTCATTCCCTTCAAGGCGAAAACACCCGTGCCTACCTTTATAAAGCGCGAAGTATCCTTCTTCATATCCCTATAAATCGTGGAACCTACTGAATCACAAGGGGTTTTGCTTTTCGTTGCCCACAACTTCTCTTTAAGAATCAACTGGGTAATGTCTCGCGCGGAAAGCGGGAATCCCGCTTCCTTCAAGACTTTTTCAATTGCATCTAGTATCCGCATACTCTTTTAGTTGATGCCGGCGCGGGCGAGGCGGTAGGTCATCATACGCGGCGAAACGCCGAGCTCCCTTCCTGCCGCGCTACGGTTGCCGTCATGCCGCTTGAGGGCACTCTCCAAGATGCGCTTTTCCACAATGGCGAGCTGTTCATCCAAAGAAAGCGTCACATCGGGACGGAACGGATCTTCCGCGAACTCGGGTGCCTGCAGAGCGGGCGGCAAGTTATAGCTATGGACGCAATCATCCTTCGCCGTCAGAACCGCACGCTCAATGCAATTCTCGAGCTCACGGACGTTCCCCGGCCACGCATATGCCTGAAGCATATTCACGGCGGGGGAGGAAATCCGCGTCACTCGCTTGCCATACTTCACATTCATCTTCGCGAGGAAGTGCTGTGCCAAAAGGACGACATCGCCTGTGCGGGACGCCAAATCAGGCATCGAGATGGGGAAGACCGAGAGGCGGTAGTAAAGATCCTCACGGAACAATTTCTGCGCCATCAGCTCTTCCAAATTGCGGCTCGTCGCGGCAATAAACCGCACATCACTACGCAATTCCTCATTCGAACCGACGCGGGAGAA
>CAVLAC010000079.1:0-5566 GCA_963661055.1 bacterium
TGCGCCTTCAAGCGCGGCACACAGGCGCACGCACAGGGTCCGCAACAGACATGTAGCAGCACCTTCTTCACTTCGTTGGGAACTCCCCTTCGGATACTTCCTTCACATACGCGGCAAATGCGCCGCGAACAGTCTCCGCGAGATGGGCGTACTGCTTCACGAAGGATGGAACCTTCTCGTTGAGTCCGAGCAAATCGTGCAAAACGAGCCACTGGGCATCACAAACGGGTCCCGCGCCGATTCCGACGGTAATAGCGGGCACTGCCGCCGTGATTTCTGCCGCGAGTTCAGAAGGAATGCATTCAAGTGTGACAGCAAATGAGCCCGCCTCAACAACGGCGCGGGCATCATCCATAATTTTTGCCGCGTCCGCACGCGTTTTGCCCTGCTTCTTGAAGCCTCCGTAAAGATTGACGCTCTGGGGGCACATCCCAATGTGCGCCATAACAGGAATGCCCGCCGCCGTCATCCGTTTAATAAGCGGCGCATAATAGGCACTCGCCTCGAGTTTAACAGCGTCCGCCCCCGCCTTCAAACAAGCGACAGCATTTTCCATTGCCTTATCGTCTCCGCAATGATAGCTACCAAAAGGCAAGTCGGCAATTACGAGAGCATCCTTTACCACCCGCGCCACAGCTTCGGTGGCGCGAAGCGTATCCTCAATTGTGACGGGGAGCGTTGTCTCATAGCCAAGGACATTATTCCCGAGCGAGTCGCCCACGAGAATGAGGGGTACGCCCGCCTCATCTGCGAGGCGTGCGAAAGGTGCGTCATAGGCAGTCACCCCCGCGAGTTTCTGGTGTCCCTTCGCCGCGCGGACGGACGCAAGATTCCATTTCTTTGCCATAGTTTCTAAATCTCCTTTGATTAGTGGATATTGCCGCGAGACGGATGGCTCTTCGCCTTCGGCTTCTCGAGCTTCAAGAATGTCGCGAACTTGAGTGCCTCGGCGGGAATCTCGTCCCCTGTTGTATCGGGCATATCCTTGAGGTCGGGGGCTTGCGCGTGGGTGTGATGGAAGCGCGTCTCGGGCTTCACGACATCGCGCAGAGCCTCCTTAAACGCCTCGAGTCCCTCGCGCGTCTCGCACGAAATCTCGATGGGCTTTACGCCTGTCTCTTTAATGAAGCGCGGCAGATTCTCTTTTGCCACTTCACTATCCATCTTGTTGGCGACGATAATGGCTGGACGCTCCGCAAGCTCAATAGAGTAATCGGCAATTTCCTTTTTGAGGACTTCGTAATCCTTCCACGGTTCGCGTCCGTCTGTCCCCGCCATATCTAGAACATAGACGAGCACTTTGGAGCGCTCCAAGTGGCGCAAAAAGGCAAGCCCGAGCCCCACGCCCTTCGCCGCGCCCTCGATAATGCCAGGCACATCCGCCATACGCACCTTCGCGTAGTCTCCGTATACAATCGTGCCCACGATGGGGTTAATGGTCGTAAACGGATAGCTCGCGATTTTCGGTGTCGCGGCAGAAAGAACTGAGAGAAGTGAACTCTTGCCCGCATTCGGGAAGCCGAGGAGACCTGCATCCGCAATAGTCTTAAGTTCAAGCCGCAAACGCTTTTCCTCGGGCTCTCCGCCAGGCGTATGTTCCGTCGGGGCTTGGTTGACGGCGGTCTTAAAGTGGACATTCCCATAGCCACCCGCGCCGCCCTTCGCGACAATCACCGCCTGACCAGGCTCAGTAATATCCGCGACGAGAAGACCTGTCTCGGCATCGTAGACTTCAGTCCCCAACGGTACGGGCACGACGAGGTCTTTGCCGCGCTTGCCGTACATCTTCTGTCCCTTGCCGCCTTCGCCATCTTGGGCATAGCACTTCGGGTCATAATAAAGGTTCAGAAGCGAATTGATGTGTTCGGACGCTTTAAAGACGACATCACCGCCGCGTCCGCCGTCCCCGCCATCGGGTCCACCAAATGCCACGAGGGCCTCGCGGCGCATAGACATCGCGCCATCGCCTCCGCGTCCAGAGCGGACGAGTACCTCGACTTGATCTATAAAAGTTTTTGCTTTCATCGTGAGAATATTATATCATATTCTGGGGTGAAATTGAAACAAGAAGCGCGTACTACCTCGCGGGCAGTACGCGTTCTCTTAGAATAACCCTGCGGGTTATTAGGCTTCCGCAGCTGGTGCCTGCTCGTCAAGAATGGTGATCTTGAACTTGACATAGACCTCGTGACCGAGATCGATTGTCGCGTCATATTCACCAACTTCACGCAGGGAGTCCTCAATCGAGAGCTGGCTACGCGTAACCTTGACACCACGATTGGCTTCGATAGCCGCGAGCAAGTCAGAAACGCTGATTGCGCCGTAGAGCTTCTTGCCATCGGTGGTAGGCGCCGAGACGGTGAGTTCGAGCTTGGCGAGCTTCTTAGCGACTTCAAGAGCCGCCTTCTTCTCTTCCGCCGCACGAGCCGCACGCTCCGCTTCGAGTTTACGCAATTTGCGCTTAGCCGCTTCAGTGGCGACCGCCGCGAGACCCTTCGGGAAGAGGCAGTTACGCGCATAGCCAGGCGCGACCTTAACGATCTGACCCGACTTGCCGAGCTTCTTCACGTTATCCATGAGCATCACTTCAATATGTTGCATCTTGATACTCCTTTCGCTTAGGCCATAAGACCCATATTGCGGGCACGCTTAATGCCCTGACGGATCTGGCGCTGCTGCGCGGCGGTAACGCCCGTAATACGCGCGGGCAGAATCTTGCCGTAGTCAGTGATGTAGTACTTCAGCGTCTCGATATCGTTAACATCAATCGAGTCCTTAGCCCCGAGAGACGGACGCTTACGCGCGGCGAATTCTTCACCAGCGGACGAATTAGATTTCTTAAAAGCCATTTTGCTTTTCCTTTAAGAGGTTTAAGTTGTTAGAACGGAAGGTTATCCGAGTCATTCTCGAGCGATTCGAGGGGCGAGACTGGCGCGGGAATTGCCGAGGAAGATTCGCTCTCACTCATAGGCGGACGCTGAGCCTGCGAAGACAGGCGGTCGCCCTGAGGCAAGAACTTAATGGTCGAGGCACGAACTTTCAGTTTCTGATGCCGCACGCCATCCTTTTCCCAAGTATCCATCTGAAGGCGCCCTTCCACGAGGATAGAGCGACCCTTCGAGAGATACTGTCCACACAATTCGGCGAGCTTATCCCAGGCGTCCACATCAATAAAGACAGGGAACTCCTGAATCAGCCCATTGCGATCTCTACGACGCTCATTCACGGCGAGCCCTAAGCGCGCAACTTTCATACCCGTGGTACCCGTTGAGCGGATGTCGGGGTCTCGCGTGAGATTGCCCATCAGAATTACTCTGTTGAATGAAGCCATGATGACTAAACTTCCGTTAACCTATTGTTACGCCTGAGCCGTAGCCGCCTGAGCTGCCTCAGCTGCGGCCTGCGCCGCCGCTTCCTTACGAGCCTGACGCGCCTGACGCGCTTCACGCTCCGCGACGAGCTTCGCCTCGCGGCGTTCGTCGACTGCGAGAATCTGGACGCGGAACACTTCCTCGACGAGCTGATAGCGCTTGACGAGTTCCTCGACCTTAGCGGGATCCATCTCAACACGGACCTTCACATAAACGCCATTCTCCTTCTTGGACATCGCGCGCGCGAAAGTACGCTTGCCGAGCGATTCCGAAGTAAGCACCGTACCTTCCAAGCGCGTCACTTCCGCGAGCGCCTTCTCGAGGTTGGCATTGAGAACATCGTCGCGTGTAACGCCAACGAAGATATAAAGGATGTCGTACTTCTTCATTACTTCTTCTCCTCTTTCTTGGCAGTGTCAGCGGCCTTAGCCTCTTCGTCCTTGCCCTTCTTAATGACTTCAGGTGTCGCCGCTGCCGCCGCATCTGCCGCGCCAGGAGCCGCCGGCGTCGCCGCCGCCACATCATCCGGAGCCTTAACGACCGCCACAGCCAATTCGCCGCGCGTCACAATCGTCTGCTTATCGCCGAGCTGGAGATCACGCACAAAGAGCGTCTGATCAAGCCCGAGCTTGGAAACATCGACTTCAAACTTCTCGGCGATATCCGTCGGCAGGCAGTCGACTTCAATCGTACGCAGCACCTGTTCGAGAACGCCGCCGCCGAGCTTCACGCCGACCGCTTCGCCCACGAGGTACAGCGGTACAGTGACACGGACCTTCTCGGTCAGCGACACTTCGCTGAAATCCACATGGATGGGAGTACCCGCCAGGACGTCGTTCTGCATCTCACGCATGAGCGCCGGAACCTCGGTACCATTCATATCCAGCGTGACCAACAACTGCTTGCTAGCATGACCACGCATCGCCATCATGAAGTCGTGCGCAGGGAGCTTGATGAGCTCGGTGCCACCTTTCTTCATCTTCATTACGCTGCCGGGAATCATGCCCGTGCGGCGCAAACGACGGACAGCCCCCGTACCCTGTTCGGTACGAGCTTCCGCTTTAATCTTAATCTGATCCATTTATGTACTTTCTATGTGATGACCGCCTGCTCTCGCGCCGAATGCGCTACCCTCCGCGGCAAAACAGGTAAAATTATACCAAATTTTATGCCTAAAAAGCAAGTATAATCTTCGCCTTAAAGACGCGCGAGAAACTCGCGAAAGACGAGGGGGCAAGGGGTGAGCTCGGGATGCCACGCAAGCGCCGTGATATTTCCCTTACGGACGGCGGTGGGCTCTCCCTTATAAGAGGAGAGAACTTCCACTCCTTCCCCGAGTCCCACAATGCGCGGCGCACGGATGAATGTCATTGGCACTTCCTCGCCAAGTGCCGCGTAAGTGCCGCGCGTTTCGAAACTACCGAGTTGGCGTCCGTACGCATTGCGCGCGACGGTGACAGGGAGCGCTCCAAACCACACGGTGGGGTCGCCTTGCAAGTGTTCGGCAAGTAGAATCAGCCCTGCGCAAGTCGCGAATGTGGGAAGTCCCGCCGCGATTTTTGCTTTGAGAGGCTCAAAAAGCCCTAAATCCTTTAGGAGCTTGCCTTGCACCGTGGACTCACCTCCCGGCAAAACGAGTGCGTCAAAGGGCGCGGCAATATCCGCGAACTGACGGATTTCAAACACCTCCGCGCCAACTTCCTTGAAGGCACGGAGATGTTCCGCGAAGGCACCCTGCACAGCGAGGATGCCCACGCGGGGATGGGACGCGGCAGAACTCATTTGCCGCGCTCCTCCATAATCGTCTTAATCTCGTCCGCATTGATGCCGACCATCGCCTCGCCGAGATTCTCCGAAAGCTTAGCAATCAGCTTCGCGTCCTGCCAATTGGTGACCGCCTGCACAATTGCCGCCGCCCTCTTCGCGGGGTCTCCACTCTTAAAGATGCCCGAGCCGACGAAAACGCCTTCCGCGCCGAGTTCCATCATAAGTGCCGCGTCCGCTGGGGTGGCGACACCACCTGCCGCGAAGTTGACGACGGGGAGCTTGCCCTTCTCGTGCACTTCACGCAGGAGGTCGAGCGGCACAGCAAGTGCTTTCGCCGCCTCATAGAGTTCATCTTCGCGAAGTGAGACCACGCGGCGAATTTCGCTTTGCATCTTACGCATATGACGGACCGCTTGGACGACATCGCC
>CAVLAC010000079.1:5807-10683 GCA_963661055.1 bacterium
ACGGCGGCTTGGATGCCCTTAATCATCGCGGGGTCGCTCATACGGCTCACGCCACCTGCCGCGCGAATGTCGGCAGGGATGCGCTCGAGTGCCATCACGGCACACGCACCCGCCGCCTCGGCAATCTTCGCCTGCTCGGGCGTCGTTACATCCATAATCACTCCGCCCTTCAGCATCTGTGCCAAATTGCGGTTCACTTCTTGGCGTTCATTCATACGCTTTACTTACCTTCTTTTACTTGTCGCTCGGACGGAAACCTCTTCCGCCGCGCTTTACGAGTGAATATTGTACCACTTTTAGGCTTCGCATACAACACACATATTGTATGCCCTACAATGTTTTGCCGCGCTATTCTCCTTGCCAAGTAAGGCAGAACTTTGCTATAATAATAGCCTGTAAATGAGCACAATTGCAACAACCCGTCCTGAAGAGGCTAAATCGACCCCAAAAGAGCCGATTTCCGTCAGTTTTTGTGTATCGGACTCTTTTGTACAACATCTCGCCGTCGTTTTGGCGAGCATCGTCGCGAATAATCCGTCCGAACCCTTCATCTTCCATATTCTCCACCGCGACATAACTGCCGCGCACCAGAAGCTCCTCACTGAGTGGCATGGCGGAAGCGACATTGCTCGCGTCGTCTTCCATAAAGTAGACGCATCACTTTTCGCGGACTTCCCGATTCCGCCCGAACTGGAGCACGTCACGCAAGAGATGTACTACCGCTTTCTATTGCCGACTCTGCTCCCCGACGAAAGCCGCACCATCTACTCTGATGTGGATGTCTGTTGCGTGGGGGCGATACGCCCGTTGTGGGAGACGGAACTTGGGGACAACATTCTCGCGGCAGTTTCCGAAGGCGCGGCAGGCGAATTCAAGAAGAAGCTTATTGGGCTTGAAGGTAGCGCCCCTTACTTCTATTCGGGACTTCTCGTAATGGATCTTGCAAAAATGCGGACGGAAGGTGCGGTTGAGAAGCTTTTTGCCAATACAGCGAAATACGCCGACCGTATTGCCTGGCCAGACCAAGATGTTATCAACCTCACTTTCTATGGCAGAATACTCCAACTGGGCGCGGAATGGGACGGAATAAATGTCCGTTATTCGCCTTCCAATAAGGTCGTGCGGATTTGGCATTTCGCGGGAGCCCTCTTGAAGCCCTGGTGCAACATCTGGAAGAATCGCACCTGGCCGCTTTACCTCAAGTACCTGCGCCTCACGCCCTTCCGCGATCGCTCGGCGGCATTCGTTTGGGGGCATATCAAGGGATTTTTCTGGTTCACTTATACTAAGAAACGCGTTCGCCGTGCCCTACTTTGCGGCATTCTCGTTTACAAGAAGAAGTTGAAAGGCTAATAAAATGAAAAAACTCATCGCACTATTCACATTCCTCGCGGCTACTAGCGCGGCATTCGCCACTGTCGAGCGCATTGAGGCAGAGTTCTTCGATTCGTGGGGCGGCTGGGTAAATGACACCCAGTTTATGGATGCCGACCACTCTTCGTATTTACTCGCCCACGGGATGGGCAAGCCCATCGCGAACGCGAAGACAACCTTTACGCTCACCGAGGCGTGCGAGGTCAAGGTGTCCGTTCGCACCAAGAATTGGACGGCTCCGTGGTCTGAGAATGCGGCGGGAACGTTCCAAGTGCTCGTGGACGGCGCGGCACTTCCAAAGGTGCTGGGCACGGAAGGCAAAGGCGAATGGCAAACGGAAACTGCGGGCACGGTAAAACTCGCCAAAGGCAAGCACACGCTGGAACTACAGGATTTGACCGGCTTTGATGGTCGGTGCGATTGGGTGGAACTCGAATATGCCGCGTCTGCCGCCACAGCGACTTCGGTTAGAGCCGTTCAAACCAAGGAACATCACGCCGATCTCGTTGTCGTGGGCGGAGGTATCGCGGGTATCAGCGCGGCAATTTCTGCCGCGCGGCTCGGACTCAAGGTCGCCCTCGTACAGGATCGCCCCGTTTTGGGCGGCAACAACTCGAGCGAGGTGCGCGTTCATCTCGGCGGCTGGCAGAATATGCCGCCCTATCCACGGCTTGGCGATACCATCGCGGAATTTGGTCCAGCACGCGGAGGCAATGCGCGCCCGATTGGTGTTTATGAGGATGACCGCAAACTCGCCGCCGTCAAAGGAGAGAAGAATATCTCCCTCTTCCTTAATACGCGCGTGGATGCTGTCACGACAAATGCGGCGGGACGGATTGTTTCCGTCACAGGACAGCACACCCAAAAACCTGAGACCACCACTTTCTACGGACGCTGGTTCGTGGACGCGACGGGCGACGGCACGGTCGGCTTCCTCGCGGGGGCGGATTGGCGTGAGGGACGCGAAGCCAAGAGCGAAACAGGTGAGGCGTGGGCACCCGAAAAGGCGGATATGCTCACAATGGGCGCGAGTGTTCAATGGTACGCGGGGGAAACGGCGGACGGCAAGTCAGTCGACTTCCCTCAGCAACCGTGGATGATTCGCTTTAACGATGAGAACGGACACCAAGGTTTGCGCGGCGATTGGAACTGGGAAGCGGGGCTCGGGCGCGACCAGATTGCGGAAGCGGAACATATCCGTGACTACGGCTTACTCGTCGCCTACTCCAACTGGGGATATGTGAAGAATATCGCGTCCAACCGCACGGAATATGCGGATAAAGAGCTCAAATGGGTTGCCTATATCGCTGGACGGCGTGAATCGCGGCGTTTGATGGGTGACTGGGTGCTAAGCGAAAATGACATTGATGCACGCACTAACTTCCCCGACGCGACTTGTGTCGCAACATGGACAATTGACCTCCATTTCCCCAAGTCACCCGAGAAGACGAAGTTCACAGGCGAGCCCTTCCAGACAGACTCCCTGAATAAGACCATTTGGCCTATTGCGATTCCCTATCGGTGCTACTATTCGCGGAATGTTCCGAACCTCTTTATGGCTGGACGCGACATTTCCGTCACCCATATTGCCCTCGGCACAACCCGCCTTATGCGCACTCACGGGATGATGGGTGAAGTCGTGGGTATGGCTGCATCTATTTGCAAGAAGTACGATTGCGACCCACGCGGCGTTTATGCCCAACACCTCGACGAACTCAAGGCGCTTATGACGAAGGGTGTCGGCGACGGCAAGGTACACCCTCCACAAATGTACAACCAGCAACGCTCGCTTGACCCCGACTTCAACCGCCACGATAACGAGGCGAATCATCAAATCCGTTAAAAGGTTCTAATGCAGGCACTGATAAAGCGTTTACACGCGAAGCTAGGCGATTTTTGGTGGTATTCGCTTATGCTTTTCTGTGCTTGCCGCGTGGCTGACCTCATTAACGCTTATATCGGCCTCTACCTCGTCCCTTCGCATATAGAGCCTTCAGAACTCGGTGCGGTTCAGCCTCTCACGCAATTCGCGACACTTTTTGCTCTGCCTGTCACCATTTTCGCCGCAGTTTTCGCGCGGGAAGTGACTATTCTTGCCACAAAGCACGAGTTTGGCAAGCTCAAATCTCTCCTACGCGGCGTTTTCTCTGCGGCGGGCATTCTTCTCATCGTGGCAATTGCCCTCTCACGGCTATTTATGCCCGTCTTTCTTGAGAAAATTCGCATTGTTGAGGGCTCCCTCGGGCTCGTCATTCTAGCTTCCGCCTTCATAAATGCCGCGTCCCCCGTCTACACAAATGCACTTCAGGGACTCAAGAAGTTCAAGGCCCTTTCCATCCTCAATATCCTAGGCGCACCCTTGCGGCTCGTGACCTTGCTGATAACAATGCCCTTCCGCGCACTAACTGGCTATTTCGTCGCCCAAAGTGCCGCGCCCGCACTCCATATGGTCGCGAGTGTCTTTTGTCTGCGCCACGAGCTTTCCCATCCCGCCGAAACTTATTGGACGCGTCCCACCCTTCGCCGCTTTGCACGCCTTTTGCTCGCGATTGGCACAGCCTACGCCGCGTCATCCGTCGCTGGACTCATTGAGCAACTCGTTATCCGTCAACGGCTCCCCGATGTAGAGTCCGCCGCTTATTATATGACGACGCGCTTTGCGGAAATTGCGAGCTATGTAACTTGTACTCTGAGCGTCACGCTCTTCCCCTTCACAGCAGAAACTGCCGCGCAGGGACGCGCCACGCGTCCACTTGTTCTAAAAGCCGCGATCGCGGCACTTGTGACATCCGTTGTTCTCGCCCTTTTCTTCTTCTTTGCGGGCGAGACTATTCTCAAGTGGCTTCCGCACGGCGACCTCTACGCACCCTTCGCCCGCGCCATTCCCCTTCTCGTCCTGCTTGCATTCTTTAATGCCGTCCAAACTTTCCACATAAATACGGAAATCTCGGCGGGACGCTTCGCCTTCCTCAAGTGGCATATCCCCTGTCATCTCATCTACGCCGCCGCGCTCTATCTTTGGCCGCAAGGGACGCCCCTCTCAACGAACACCCTCTATGCCGTCATCGGCTGGCTCCTCTCCGCCGCTGCCCTCCGCTTCGCCTTCACCTGCCGCGACCTCATAAGGCAGTAAGCATCCGCAAATCTTATTTTGTTTTTAACCACGGATTTCACAGATTTTCACGAATTGGTAGGGGGCTGAGTCCCTTGCGCCCCGCAAAAATAACTGTATGAAATTATAAAGGGAGCGAAGCGAATGGTAGGGACTGGTCGCCGCCTTTCATCATTCTCAACTCCAACTTGCCCTGCGCATCTCGGCATAGGGGGTCTGCGCACCAGAGGTATGCGCCCCTCCTAAGGGGGGCATACCGCCCCTGCGCACACCCCTATGCCTCTGGTGCGCACCTCTCGAACTTCCAGAAGGACGCGATGAAGACATCACACCCCAGTAGGGCGCGGCATATGGGGTTCTAGACTCAGGCATGCCACTTCCTACTTCCCT
>CAVLAC010000080.1:0-10585 GCA_963661055.1 bacterium
AATTCCCGCAGAGTGACAACCCCCTTCACGGACGCGGCACTTTCTGCCACGCTCGGACGCAAGCGACGGATGAGTAACACGACGGCGAGGAGGAGTACGCAAAGGACAGTAAAGCGGTTGAGTCCCTGCATAAGACTACGCCACCCAACTGCCGCGAGTGCCTTTTCACAGAGGGACGATGTGCCGAGAAGCGTGCCACCATAACTGAAGATGTAGAAGCCCCCCAACAACGGAGCAAACAGGCGGCGGTCAAACTCGACATCGAGGAGCTTGAGGAGGGTCAGGTAATTGATGGTTCTGCCGCCTCCATTCAAGAATGAGCCGAGGTAGACGAGCGGAAGCGAAGTCTGGGAATAGAGGAGCCACTCACCAAAGACCTGTAGGACTACGCCCGGGAGGATTATCCGTCGCCACCCCCAGCGGTCAATAAGAAAGCCCGTGAAACCCACAAAAAGGAGGCAACCGAAGACCCCCGAGGAAGCAACTGCCGCGACTTGCGCCGCGCTCGCGTTGAGGTCGACACGCAAAGCATCGAAGGTCATCCCTGGAACTGCCGCGCGGGTTGCCGCGCCGACGAGATAAACGAGCGCGGCAGGCAGGAAAAGTGCCGCGATCGCGGCAAATGGTGAGCCTTTCCTCATGTGACGTGCGACGCGAAACTGCGTCCGACCCACCCTTTCGTATGCCAACGGCGCAAAAGTACAATGCCGCGTAGGTTCTCATCGAGCGCAAAGGCAATCCACGCCCCCACGAGCCCCCACTTAAAGGGTATTGCAAAGAGCCAGCCAAGCCCCACCGCGACACCCCACTGGAAGATTATGCCCACGATGAGCGGATACACCGCGTCACCCGCCGAACGCAAGGTGCCGCACGCGAAAATGTTCCGTACCCGCCCAATCTCTAGGACGCAGTCAATCCAGAGGATGATTACGCCAAGTCGCACCACCTCGGGATTGTGCGAGAGCGCGGCAAATATCCACGGACCGCCCATCGCGAGGAAGATACTGCAAGTAAGCGTAATTATCATACTGCGTCCAAGAAAGTAGTTGCCCATAAGATAGGCGGGCGTATACCGTTCGCGTCCGACGAGGTGCCCGACAAGGATGTCGCCGCCCTGCGTGATACTCACGCAAAAGAGGTAAACGAACATTATACAATTGACGGCGTAGGTGCGCACGATTAGAGCGTCCGTACTAATCTTATTCACGAAATAGGTAATGGTGACCTGCGAAAGGCTGTACGAAAGCTCCTCGCCCATCGCGGGCAAGCCAATCTTAAAGACATTGCGCACTTCGCTCCACGGGAACGGACGAAACCACGCGAGCGGAAACTTCGGGATGTGGGTGCGGAAGTGTATGCCCGCGATAAGGGCGAAGGCGACCATACGGCTAATGGCAGTCGCCCACGCCGCGCCTGCGACACCCATTACAGGGCATCCCCAGTGTCCGAAAATCATCGCGTAGTCGCCGAGCGCATTCACGACATTAGCGAGCGCCGTCACGATCATCGGGGCTTTCACGCGGTCTACGCTGCGAAGGGACGCGGTAAACGCGAAGGTAATGGACTGGAAGAACGAAAGAGAGCCTGTAATCCGTAAATACACCGCGCCATCTTCTACAAGGGCCTCGCGGAGCCCCATCAAACGGACGATGTCCTCGGCATAGAAATAGAGCGCGGCACTTACGACGAGTCCCGCGAGCGCATTTATGATGAGCGCAATACCCACGACTTGCACGAGCCGCTTGCGAAGCCCTGCCCCATGATACTGGGCGCAGACAATCCCCGCACCCGAGGAGACGAACTGGTACACGAGGAAGACGAGCATAATTATTTGGTTATCGAGTCCAACTGCCGCGACGGCATTGTCGCTATAGCGCGACAACATCAGCGTATCCACGAAGCCGACGAGCATCACGAGCGCGACTTCCATAAAGATCGGAACGGTTAATCGCCGCAATTGTGTCTTCAGCGAGTCCATAACTTAGCTCTTTTGAGGGTCTCTTTTCTCCACAAAGAACACCTTATCCCCAACGCGGCAACGCGGACACGCAAAAGTCGCCCATTCGCCGCGCTTCACGACTAACGGTCTCTCCTCATCGCGACGCAATTCCCCAAGCGTCATCTCAATTACGCCCGTCGTTGCGCCGTGAATCTGTATCTCGTCCCCGACGCGCAATTCGTGGTCGTGGATGAGCACCTGCACGACCCCCGCCTTGGCAAAATAGTCCTTCACCACCCCCGCGTGCCGCTTAACTGTCGTCGCGCACGAGTTTTCCGCCGAAGTGAATTGGTCTTCGCCAGGTCTGCCGTAGAACATCCCTTTCGAGAACTCCCGATGGAAGACTCGCGACACATCCCGCGTCAGTTCAGCCACCAATTCGGGCGTATAAGTACCCTCCGCCACTGCATCCACGGCGCGGCGGTAGGCGCGGGTGCAAGTCGCCACATAATCAGCATTCCGTGCCCGCCCTTCTATCTTGAAACTGGCGATGCCCGCCGCCATAAGTTTATCTATGAAGCTCAAAGAGCAGAGGTCCTTCGTGGAAAGCACCGTATGCGGCTCGACTTCAAACTCGGTTGTGGCATCGTGGATGGGCTTACCTTCGGCGTCCGTATAGAAATCGACCGCCCGCACGACGAAGCGGCGGCGGCACGGCTGATGGCACTCCCCACGGCAAGCACTCTTGCCGAAGGTAATGTGGCTCATAAGACACCGCCCTGATTCCGCAACACATTGGGCGCCGTGAACAAAGCACTCCACCTCAATCCCCGTTTCGCGAATTATCTGGGCGACTTCTTTGAGCGTGCATTCCCGCGCCAAGACAACCCGCGTCGCCCCTTGGGACATCACAAAGCGTACCGCGTCCGCATTCGAGAGGGAAAGTTGGGTTGAGATGTGAATAGGAATACCCGCCTTTTTGCAAAGAGCGACGACTCCCCAGTCCGCGACAATGACCGCATCCACATAGGGCTTCGCAAGGGCAATAATTTCGGCGACTTTCTCCTGCTCACCCTCGAACATAATTGCGTTTAGGGTGAGATACGCCTTCACCCCCCGCGCATGACAACGCGCGGCAATTTCGGGTAAGTCACTCGGCTTAAAGTTCACGCCGCTCCGCGCCCGCATATTAAGGATGCCGAGTCCAAAATAGACGGCATCCGCCCCTGCGTCCAATGCCGCTTGCAGGCAGATAAAGTCGCCGACTGGCGCAAGTATCTCAGGCTTTTTCACTTATCAAGGAGTCCTTTAAGCTCTTTTTCCTTAGCCACTTTCGCCTTTTGGATATCTAGTAGCCGCCCCGATCGCTCCCGTGCGCGGCGGTAGATCTCCTCGAGGGTATCTAGGCACTTCTCTCTGCCGCGCCAAAATGGGATGGGCCCTAGGCGCATAAGAATAGGCGTTTCAATCTTCATCAACTAAATCCTCCACTGTTATGCCGCGTGCCTCCAAAAGTGTGAGCGGACGCCGCGCAATTTCCTCCCCGAGAATGATGAGAACGGCGCACGCGTGCTTGCATGGGTTCGCATAGTCGGGGCAATTACACGCGGTCGTTACATCGTACTTGCCAGGACCTAGCTTCGTGCCCAAGAAAAGCGAGAAACCTTCCTGACGGAATATGTCCTCGATTTCCATCGGCAAATCGTCCGCCAAAAGCCGCGCCACGAAGATAGGCTCGCGGCGAATCGCGGCAATGAGGCGTTCCCTAACCTCGCCCTCGGGCGTACGGAAGTCTACCGTCACCTTATAAGGCTCGGGACGCGTCCCCACCACCGTCGCGTCAATGTGAGGGCCGCGCATTTCCATCTTCGTAATCTGCCCCGTCGCCGCGTAGAGCCGTCCGCGCGTAAAGCGTCCGCCGAGTTGCATATCCTCAAGCGCGTGGAGCCACCGCGCCGCCCACCACGTGCGCACCATCCCACTGCGCGTTTCTTGCGCACGGATTCCTGGTGCAAAATAGGGCACTCGCAGAGGATAGCGTTTACGACTCATAACTTAACAAGATCGTTAATTTCCTCAATCTTAAGACTCTTCAAGAAGCTCTCGCCGCCCGTCACAAGCGTGCCCGCAACTTGGCGCTTCTTCTCTAGAAGTTGGTCAATGCGCTCCTCGAGGGTACCTTCCGTAATAATCGTATGGACGATTACCGTCTGAGTCTGCCCGATACGGTGGGCACGGTCCGTCGCCTGATTCTCAACGGCGGGATTCCACCATCTATCAAAGTGAATAACATGCGTCGCCTTCGTGAGGTTGAGACCGAAGCCTCCAGCCCGCAGGGACAAGACGAAGGCGCACGAACCTTCCTTATTGAACGCGTCAATTTCCTTTTGCCGTTGCGCCGATGTGAGCCCTCCGTGCAAATAGGGGACGCGGCACTTGAAGCGCTCCTTAATTGCCGCGACAATGCGTGTTGCCACCTTTACATACTGCGTAAAGATAAGGACGCTTTCCCCCGCGGCAAAGATGGTCTCCAGCAAATCGAGCGTGAGCGAAATCTTGTTCTCACCATCACAGACGAGCTTAAGCGCCGTGAGAAGCGCGAGAACATCGCCCTTGCGGCACCCATCCTTGCAGAATGTCGCATAAGTCTCCTCATACTCGCGGCGTTGGAAGTCTCCCAATTCGCAATACTCCTTAATCTCGCGCTTCGGACCAAGTGTGCGCGAAATATCGGGGTCAGTCTTCAGGCGGCGCAAGACGAAAGGCTCGAGGGCATGACTGAGGCGCTTGCCCTCCATGCAATTAGGATTCTTCGCGAGCGGCTTCACAAACCGCTGTTCAAAGTCCTTGCGCACGCCCAAGAAGCCTGGGTTAAGATAGTCCTCAAGGCACCAAATATCGAGTGCCGAATTCTCGACGGGCGTGCCCGTCAACATCACACGCCGCTTGGCGGGCAAGATACGAATAAGCCGCGCGAGATGGGTCTCAGGATTCTTCGCCGCCTGCGCTTCATCAAGCACGACCGCTCCCCACGTGCACCACTTCCACGCGGGCCAATCGCGCACAAACAACGGATAGTTCGTGATGACCACATCCACCTCATCGGTCATCTCACGGAACTTTGTCGTCCGTAGCCGCTTATCACCGAGATGGACATACACCTTAAGGGACGGAGCAAATGTCGCGAATTCGCGCCGCCAATTCGGGACGACCGAGAGAGGTGCCACCACGAGAAGCGGTCCCTCGCCTTTAGTCCGCGTCAATAAATGCCACGCGATCGTCTGAATCGTCTTACCAAGCCCCATATCGTCCGCGAGGAGTGCGCCAAAGCCATAGTCCGTCAGAAACTTCATCCACGCAACGCCGCGCTCTTGATAATCAAGGAGCTTACCCTTAAACTCAGGGATGGCGGTTGGAATCTTAACGCCATTCCAGCCTTGTGATTTGAGTTTACCTAGTAAGCCGTGAAGCCAACCGTGCGCATTCGCAGTATCGAGCGTAAAGCCCTGATACGAGCCAATGCCCATCGCATGACCGAGGGCTTCCGCCGCCGTTAATTCACATTTATTGCACTTCTCCAGCGCCCGCAGGGCTTGCTTGAGGATGTCGCGGTTGACACGCACCCAGTGTTCGCGAAAGAAGACATAGTCCGAACCTTGGTCGAGCAAGAAACGAACTTCCATCGCTGAGACGCGCTGTCCAGCGATTCTCACGACAAGTGACGCGGGGATGCGCGTCGCCGTGCTACTTTTCTTACTCGAAGCGGGGCACCACTCAGGATCTTTTAGCTCGAACTCAGCCGTAACCGTGAGCGCATCGGGCGAACCATAAACAGGGTAGCCCGCCTCATGAAGATCACGAAACCCGACACGCGCAAAAGTTTCCGCTTCGTCTGGCGTAAGTATCGCGCAAAGCTGAGCGAGAGAATTCCTTGTGCGCAGGCCCTTTAGGGGCGAAAAGACACACGCCGCCTGCCCGAGCGCACGCAGTCCCGCCCGCCCTTTGGGAGTTGGCACGCTAAGCGTAAAGTGCTCGCCCTTCGGAGCCTTCTCTTTCGCTTCAAAGGTTATCTCGAGCTTAGACCGCGCGACGACATCCGCTTGCGCGACACCATTCCACGCTTCAATTTCTTTCGCAAATGCCGCGAGTTCTTTCTCATCGCCCTTCACAAGCCCCGTCTCACTGCGAAGAGCCGTAATCCAAGCGTCCGCGAGCGTATCAAAGCGCTGCTTCTCGGCATTCTTTGTGAAAGGTGTCATCCCCGCACGCCGCACAAACTCATCAAGTGCCGCGTCCGCAGCACCTTCCGCCGTGCGCCACCGCGCGTGCCAGCCATCTTTCTCACGAACCAAGCACGGAACATAAGCGCCGCGATTGATTCGCTCGAGCATTTCATTCCGACTCTGTTCCGCTGGAGTCATCGCTTGTTGCCTCCGCCGCTTCTTCCTCGCGCCCTACTTCGCCCAGTGTCTTCGTTCCCGAGAGAAGTGCCACGACTTGTTGCTGAACCTCTGAGAGATTCTCAAGGCGCAATTGAGGGTCGAGCACCACGAAAGTATCGCCATTCTTGCGGTCCTCATAAACGCGGCGAAGAGAACCATCTTCCGCCGTGCGGGTATCGCGCTCCACGAGTATGCGGCTACGCTCGAGCATAACCGCGAGCACATAAATGACATTCTTGAGCGCGGGGTCGTCGAGCGTCACGAGGCGGCGCAGAAGTTCCCCCGCGTCCTCCTTCTTGAGTGGCTCTTTCTTCTCTTCCCGCACAGGCGCCGTGTAGACCCCATCCCAGAATGAGAAAGGCTCCCAATCACGAGGCGTAGTCTTCCAGCACTCGGGATGGCAGTCAAACCGCTCATAACCCGAGGGCACTTCCTTCAGTGCACTCACAACGGGTGCACGATCAATGAGGGGCTTGGAGCAGAAACTGCACACATGCCCACGCGACTTTATATTCCATTCTTGCGACATGAGATTATTATACCATTTTACCGCCCACGAAGATAGTGGGGGACTTGCAGATTTTGCACTTTTTTGCCGCGCAGGCAAAAAAAAGCGCGGCGCATCGCCCAACTGCGATGAAAGCCGCTTTTGCTATTCCTATTGGTGGAGAAGAAGAGATTCGAACTCTCGACCCCCACGTTGCGAACGTGATGCTCTACCAACTGAGCTACTTCCCCAACAGGAATTGATGAATATTATAGCATATTCGGCGCGCGAATGCAATGGGAAATTTCAACTTTTCGCTTTTCCCGCCTAAGAAAGCAAAAAGGATGCCCGAGTGGGCACCCTTTTTCTAACTAAGTTAGCCTAGAGCTTACTTAGCGATGACGCGAGCCATCTCGAGAACCTTGTTCGAGTAGCCCCATTCGTTATCGTACCACGAGAGAACCTTGACGAAGGTCGGGTCAAGAACGAGCGTCTTGTCCGCGTCAAAGATCGAGGTGTGAGAATCGCCACGGAAGTCCGTCGAGACGACAGCGTCTTCGGTGTAGCCGAGGATGCCCTTGAGCTCGCCTTCGCTGGCCTTCTTCATCGCCGCGTTGATCGCGTCCTTATCCGCCGGCTTCTCGAGTTCAACCGTGAGGTCGACGATCGAGACGTCGCTCGTAGGAACGCGCATCGAGATACCCGTGAGCTTACCGTTGAGCTGAGGAAGAACCTTGCCCACAGCCTTCGCCGCACCCGTCGAGGAAGGAATGATGTTCTCGAGGATGCCACGACCACCGCGCCAATCCTTCTTCGAAGGACCGTCGACCGTCTTCTGGGTCGCCGTCGCCGCGTGAACCGTCGTCATAAGACCGCGCTTGATGCCGAAGGTGTCGTTGAGAACCTTCGAGATAGGCGCGAGGCAGTTCGTCGTGCAGGACGCGTTCGAGATGATGTCCTGACCCTTGTAGGTCATGTGGTTGACGCCATAGACGAACATCGGGGTGTCGTCCTTCGACGGCGCCGACATAATCACCTTCTTAGCACCAGCCGTGATGTGCGCACGAGCCTTCTCGTCCGTGAGGAAGAGACCCGTGGACTCAACGACGACATCCGCGCCGACTTCGTTCCACTTGAGCTGGGTCGGATCCTTCTCAGCCGTGAGACGAATCGCGTGACCGTCAACGACGAGGTTCGTGCCGTCAACCTTGATTTCGTGGTTGAAGCGACCGTGAACCGAGTCATACTTCAGCATGTACGCGAGGTAATCGGGATCGAGAAGATCGTTAATCCCGACGATCTCGATATCCTGCGCAAAGTTCTCGACCGCCGCACGGAAGACCATGCGACCAATACGGCCGAAACCATTGATGCCAACTTTAATTGCCATTTTAGTTTACTCCTTGATTTGTTTGTTACTGTGAAAAATTAAGCCTTAACAACCTTACCGTTCTTCAGGCAACGCGTGCACACCGTAATGCGCTTGGTGTTGCCCTTGCCGTCCGTCGTACGGACGCTCTGAAGATTGGGGAGGAAGCGACGCTTGGTGATACCAGTCGTGTGAAGACCAATACCGCCTTTGTACTTCGGTGAACCCTTGCGGACGACCACATTGCCGACCGAAGGCGCTTTACCGCAAATTGCACAAACTCTGGACATTTTACTGAATCCTTTCTTTGTTGTCGCTTACTTGGTTTCACCCGGCTGCCATTCAACATTCGCGAACGCGTTGTCAAATGCCGCAGAAAGTCCACCAAAATTGTTTTCGCCCGACGAAGTCTTGGCTGGCGCTTCACCTTCTTTCGAAGATTCAGCCGCTTCAAGCGCACGCACTTCGTCCTCAGTCATGGACATCGCACGAATCGAGAGACTGACGCGGCGCTCGCCACGATCAACCTTCAACACACGCGCTTCCACTTCCTGACCTTCCTTGAGCTCGTCGCGAATCTTGTCGACATGCTTGTCAGAGATCTGCGAGATATGGATGAAGCCTTCCACGCCATCAGCGAGTTCGACAAACGCGCCAAACGACGCAATCTTGACGACCTTGCCCTTAACGACCATTCCAGTCGGATACTTCGCCGCGATTTCATCCCACGGATCGTTCTGCGCCTGCTTGAGACCGAGCGAAATACGCTGTTCCTTCGCATTGACATCGAGAACAACCGCTTCGACTTCCTGCCCCTTCTGGAGGCATTCCGACGGATGGTTAATCTTACGCGTCCAGCTCATATCCGAGACATGGATCATACCATCAATGCCCTCTTCGAGCTCGACGAACGCGCCATACGGCGTGAAGTTACGAACCTTGCCCTTAACACGCGAGCCGACCGGATAGCGCTCCTGAATCGTATCCCACGGGTTCTCCTGAGTCTGACGAATGCCGAGCGCAATCTTCTGATTCTCGACATCAATCGAGAGAACGACCACCTGAACTTCGTCGCCGACCGAGAGCATGTCGCTTGCACGCGCCACGCGCTTCGTCCAGCTGAACTCGCTAATATGAACGAGACCCTCAATGCCAGGCGCAATCTCAATGAACGCACCATATGCCGCGAGGTTGACGACCTTGCCGCTGACACGCGAGCCAACGGGGAAGCGATCCTGAATCGAGGTCCACGGATTCTCCTGGGTCTGCTTGAGACCGAGCGACACGCGCTCACGCTCACGGTCAACACCGAGAACCATAACATCGAGTTCCTGACCCACCTTGAGAATTTCCGCCGGATGTTTCAGGCGACCCCAGCTCATATCCGTGATATGAAGGAGACCATCAAGGCCATCAAGGTCAATGAACGCACCAAAGTCGGTGATGTTCTTCACGCGACCCTTGCGAATCTCGCCTTCCTTGAGGTTAGCGAGGAGTTCCGCACGCTTCTCAGCGAGCTCACCCTCGATGAGTTCGCGGCGCGAAATGATGAGATTACGACGCTCGCTCGAAATCTTGATGACTTTGAAGTCCATCGTCTGCCCAATGTAGGGCTCAAGATCTTTCGTCGGCGAGACATCCACCTGGCTACCCGGGAGGAACGCCTCAACATCATCAATGCGCACAAGCAAGCCACCACGCACAGCCGTGCGGATAGTGCCCGTAACGACACACCCCTCTGTATAGCGCTGGAGAATCTTCTCCCACCGAATCTTCTCATCGGCGCGGCGCTTAGAGACTTCTATTGTGCCCGTTTTGTCGTTCTCGAGCTGGACGATCATCACGGTAACCTTGTCACCCGCTTTGACCTCATCCTCGCCGAACTCGGACTTATCAATTATGCCGACACTCTTGTAGCCGACATCAACATACACGTCGTCATCTTGGACGGCGGTGACGGTGCCCTCAACGAGAACGCCGTTCTTGAACTTCGTTTCCTGACCCGCATTCGCGAGCATCTCCGCCATTACGGTGGAGCGCTCAGAAGGAGCCGTAGGTTTGCGAATTGCCATTCTGAACCATTACTTTTTAGTTAGTTTCGATCACGGGTTTCTGCCGTGTCCACCTCGTCATTGAGCGTGGAGCTAATAGTATACCACTTTTTGGGGTGAAAAATCAATGGTAAAATGAAAAAAAATATGATATACTATATATCACAATTTGGGTGCACCAGATGATTTTGGAGCCCTCAAACGGTGAAACGGAGCGTTGCACAGCCTGGTAGTGCGTCTGCTTTGGGAGCAGAATGTCGTGGGTTCAAATCCCGCCGCTCCGACCAGCCGAAAGTG
>CAVLAC010000081.1:0-10454 GCA_963661055.1 bacterium
GCGTAGCGTTAGCGAAGCTTTTGTTGCCCCTCGGAGTTTATAAACCATCCCGAAAGATTGTACCGCCTTTTACGGGGTGGTGAAGAAGTTGACGATGGTGCTGGTCTTGTTCGGGTCTTCGCCGTGGGGGTGGTGTCCGTAAAGATTGCGGCAGTTTACCTTAATGTCGCCACCTGCCGCACGGAACCGCCGCGCAAAGAGCTCGCAATTCACATCGGGCGGCACGGTCTGGTCTTGTCCGCCATAAAGAAGCAGAATCGGAACCCCCGCCGCCGCGAGAGACTTCGCCATATTCACTGGCATACGCGGGTCGTCCAGCCAATTGCCGTCCGTCGGTTTCATTTCCGCCCACGGTCCGACGCGTCCGTAATCGGGATTGGCGAAGTTATGGAACGTGAGAAGCGGTGCGTCCAAATAAATGCGACGCACGCAGTCAGGGTAGGCGTTTGTGTAACGGACGCTGAAGAAGCCTCCCCAACTCATACCTATGAGATTTGCCTTCGGGGCGAACCCAAGTTTCTCGACGAGGAAACGCTGATAATCGCGGCAGATTTTGAGTCCGTCTTCTGTCATCCGTTCGGCGAAGACATCAATCGTCACATGGTGCCAACCCTGCGCGAGAAGGTCAAGACAGCCCTGGCGGTCCACATAGGCTTCCGCCCACTGCATAACCCAGGTCCAGGGCGTGCCCGCCGCGACTTCACCTTTTGGCTCTACTACCCACGCTTTGTGTCCTTCAAAGTCGAACTTAATGCGTTCGTAGCCATACCAAGTCTCACGGACCACATTCGTCGCATTTGCCGCGATTTTCTCATAGAGACTTGCCGCGTTCACATTAAGGACGGCGAGGCTTGTCGCCGCGATGAGTAGTAGTTTCTTCATAGGTTTCTTGCTCTTTTAGTTTACATTAACAATTACCGACGGCGTTCCGCATCGAGGCGGAAAAACCGTGCGCCATGTGCAGGAATCTCAAACTCGGCTTTCTGCTCGAAGAGTCCGAGATCCGCCCGCTCCACGAGATCGAAGAAGGCGACTTTGCCGCCCAAATCAATGGCAAAGAAGTCAACCGCCATATGCCGCGCCTTATCTCCGCCATTGTAAAGGACGAGATAGCGCGCCGTGCCGCCCGCCTTCTCGCAGTCCTTCACGAGCACATACGCGTCACCATAGCGACGGACGGTCCGTACTACTGCCCCAAGGTCATTTTGGTTCATCCCAATTAGGAACGGATTCGTCACAAGCGCGAAAGTCGTCTCGTCCATCGAACGCGGGTCACAGCCCAGCAAAAGCGGCGAGGACATAAAGCACCACATACCGAAGTGCGTCTGCTCCTCAAGGCGCGTCAGCCCCTTTTCCGCTTGGTCACCAAAGACGGACTTCATTTCGCCGAGGAGGTGCCCGACTTCGAGCATATCCATATCATTGTAGTGCCCAAGGCTCGCAAAGGGGGCAAGGGGAATCGTCTCCTCAATAATCTGCTTCACGCCCGCAAGCCCATGTTGCTCACGGCTCCAAGTCGCACGAATATCGGCGGTACTACGCCAAGATTCGGCAATTCGCGCTGCCCATTCGCCTGGGAAGGTCCAGCGGCAAATGTTCAGTCTCACGCCCTTCTTGCCCGAGGCATCAATAGCGCGGCGAATAATCTCATACCGCTCCTGCTCGTCGAGTTTCAGCTTCTGTCCGCCACAATAGTCCACCTTGATGAAATCAAAGTCCATCTCCCCAAAGAAGAAACGGCAATCTTCCATTTCGTGACCATACATCCCCGAGCCCTTGCCCGCAGGGTCATTGCTCCACATACTCCCGCAGGTATCCGACCCCGCCTCAGAGTAAATACCCGCCTTCATGCCAAGCGAGTGAATGTGGTCAACGACAGGCTTCAAACCCTTCGGGAAACGGACAGGATGCACGCGCAACTTGCCCTTCTCATCGCGTCCGTAGAAGAAGCCATCATCGATATTCACATAATGATAGCCCGCAGCCTTAAGTCCGTTTGTCGCCATCGCGTCCGCGACGGAAATAATCTTATCGTCCGAGATATTAACGCAGAAAGTATTCCAGCTCGACCAACCCATCAAGGGACGCTTCTCGCCGCCCTTCGAAGCATCTGCCGCGCCGCGCATAAGCATAAATGCCCGCTCCGCCATCTGGGGGAAGTCCGCTTCTGAAACGCGTGCCGTATTGATGAATGCCGTCTTCGCGTCAGGCGCAATTCGCATACGATACGGACACTTCGGGCAATTATTTGGCTTCACTGTTAGGTCACCTTGGGTGACTGCCGCGATCGCGGCGAGGACTAGGTTAGCTAGCATCATTTTGTGTTTTCCTTTACTTTAGGGGGTTTTAAGATTGCCAAGGGAGAGTTAGTTTCGCGGGACGCAATTTCCCGCTCGTCGCCTTCAATTCGAGGGGCTTGCCTGTGCCCTCCTCGCGGCGAATAAGCACACGGGCGCGACCATTCGACATCCGTGTCTTTTTTGCACCAAACGCGAGCCCTTCGCCTGTCGCCGAGCATGCGCCCACGGCGACAATTTCACCCGCGCCTTCCAGCGAAAAGGTGACTTCCGCGTCATAATCGGGACGCCGCACCCCCGCCTCATCGACGGCAGTGACTTCCACAAATTGGCACGCACCCGACGCCATCGCGGGAATATCCGCCGCGAACACGAGTTCCCACGCGGCACTTGCAGTTTTTGC
Organism: bacterium; assembly: GCA_963661055.1. Taxonomy (GTDB): domain Bacteria; phylum Verrucomicrobiota; class Kiritimatiellia; order RFP12; family UBA1067; genus UBA1067. Next base: position 2,701 of record CAVLAC010000081.1, read on the forward strand.
CGCGTCCTCGCCAATCGGAGAGCCCTCCTCATAGGCAATGACTTTAATCTCGCCAGGCTCATACGGAATCGACCACTCCAAGCGCGGCAGATTCGTGACGGCGGGAGCCCCTTTGAGTTCATTATTGAGGTAAAGGAGTGCTCCATCGCCGCGTGTTTCGCAAGCGACCGTAACTGCCGCGCCTTCCGCGCCCTCGCGTGTCCAGTCCGTAAGTAGCCGCACAGGGCGCGTCAGTTCTTTCGCCTGAAGTGCCGCGTGCTGGGCAAGCGCCGCCGCGAGAATAGTTGCATTATCGGGACGCTTCACATTGTGCCGCGCATCGTCCGCCGCTTCCGCTTCTTTCTGCAAGACTTTTACCTGCTTCTCAATGGCTTCCTTCGACTCTTCATCGTCCGCGAGCACATAGCCGCGATAACGATACGGCATCCATTCCCGCGTCCAAGAAGTGTCGCGGAACGGTTCATCGAAGAGTTCCGCCTTGGGCAGAATGTCGTCCGTCGTCCCCGCCGTGCGGTCCGCCCCCTTCGAATAGAGCGTCGGAACCATATTATTGCCATTCGAGACATAGACATAGTCCTCGCCCCACGGATCTTTCACAAGATGGCGAATATACGGACCATTCCAGCCTGGCTTGCGAACCTTATCGGATGCCAAAAACGCGAGCCCTTGCTCCGTCGTCGGGTATTCACCGACATGGTAACGGTAGCGTCCGAGCGCCACGGCGAGGGCATCCACCGACTTATGGGCTTGGAGGAGCGCCTTCGAGATTTGGGGACGCCCCCCCTTGCCTGTCGCGGAAAGCACCAGCGAGCCGACCATAAGGAGTCCGATGATGATAACGGCATAGAAGACCACGCCCTTCTTCATAAGCGGAGTCTTCAAGCCGTTCAAAGCCGCCTTTTTCTCGGCGTACTCGCGTCGGACGGCTTCAATTTCCGCCTTATGCGAGACCGTCACTTTCTTTTTGACGGGGAACTTCTTACGGAGCTGGGCGTAGTCGACCATTTTTAGAAGATTTCGCAGTTCGGTAGCTCACCGACAATCGGGCGGGCATAGTCCAGAAACGCCTGCGTGACATCGTGTCCGTTCCGCGCAATGAACTTCGGGGGCATTGACCGCGTCAATTTCGCCGCCTTCTCAATCTGATTGGGCGCGAAGTAAACTTCATACGGCTTGTCGTCACGGTGCCAGACGGAAATTGTACCCTTATTGAGAATGCCCTGAAGTGAAGCCCGCACTGCGGCACGCCCCGCCTCACGCGCTTCCGCCTGATCTACCTTCGAGGCAATGCCAGGGAAGCTCCGTTGCAGATAGCCAAAGGTATCCGCCCGCACGCGCTTAATCTTGCCTGTCGCCTTAAGAATCTTCGCGAGATAGTCGCCCAAAGCGCCCGTGCCCGACATCTGCACATTGCCGTGGCTATCCTTTTCGCCACCCGCAAATTGGGCGCCGATGGAATTGCCGTTCGCGTCACGGATGCCTTCCGAAACAGCGACCACACAGCGTCCCTCGCGCTTCATAACGGCGAGCACATCCTTCACAAACTTCTCCGTCGAGAAAGGTGCTTCGGGGAGGTAAATGAGGTGGGGTCCATCGCCCTTATGATGACGGGCGAGCGCCGAAGCCGCCGTCAAAAAGCCCGCGTCGCGTCCCATTACGACATCAATCTTCACGCCGCCGAGGGCACGATTATCGAGGTCATCACCCATAAAGGCGCACGCCACAAACTTCGCTGCCGATCCATAGCCTGGCGTATGCTCACAGCTACGCAGGTCGTTGTCGATGGTCTTAGGGATATGATAGACGACGAGCGGATAGCCTACCTTCTCAGCCTCTTCCGCGACAATGCGTGCCGCGTCCGCCGAGTCATTACCGCCAATATAGTAGAAATAGCCAACTTCGCGGCGACGGAACGCCTCAAAAATCGCCTTGCAATCTGCCGCGTCGGGCTTGCGGCGGCAACTGCCGAGGGCGGAAGATGGGGTGACGGCAATTGCCTCGAGCTTCTTCACGCTCGGCTTGCGCAAATCGATATACTTATTCTTGAGAATGCCCTCAATGCCGTGGAGTGCCCCGAGAATCTTGCCAATCTTCGGGCTTTTACGCGCCTCGAGAACCGCCCCAACGAGCGATTCATTAATCACCATACTCGGTCCGCCCGATTGGGCTATGACCATATTCATCTTCTTGTTTTTACGCATAAAGCCTCCTTAATAAATCCGAATGTAGGTTTCTGCCTTCAGGCGCTCCAGCCACGCTTTATAGGCTTTCTCTCCGTTCTTTTCTTTTACGCGCTGCTCAATATCGGCATAGGCTTCGGCGAAAGAACGCGCCTTTGCGGGACGCTCCGCGTCCTTCTTCAAAAGGAAGCTCCAGCCATCGAGGTCCACCCAGTCACTGAGTGTGCCCACGGGCATTTTCGCGATTTCTGCGCAAATGGCGGGCTTAAAGACTTGCGAGGCAATGACATTCGTCCAGGCTCCGCCCTGTGCCGCGTGAGTATCAGCGGACCACTTGAGCGCAACTGCCGCGAAGTCATTCGTCTTAAGGGCGTCCGAAACGGCACCCTTGAGCGCGAGTTGCTCGGGCTTAAGCAAAATAACCGAAACATCGACTGTGCCTGGCTCGCCATAGCGTTCGGGGTGCGCCTTGTATTCCGCTTGCATCTCGGCGGGTGTCGCCGTGACCATCTTATCGATGATATTCCAGCGCATCGCCCCCACAATGAGGTCATCCTTAATGCGCCGACGGAAGTCCGCGAAGGTGGTGCGATTCTCGGCGAGGGAAGCTATAAGCTTATTGCGGTCGCCTTGGAAGAAGCGATCCGTAATTTCCTTTACCCGATTATCGACGACCCACTCCTGCATCGCCATTTTCGCGGCAGTGGCCGCCTTCAGGATAAGTTGGCGATCGATGAGGCGATTGCGATAAGTCTCATATTCGGCGGACGAGGCTCCCGCGCGGCGCATTTCTTCAATGACATCGCTCCGCAAAATGGAAGTTTCGCCCACCGTGGCGGCGAGGCCATCGACCTCAACCGCCGCGAGGGGCGCGACGCACAGAATGTACGCCGCTACCCAGAATGAAAAACGGCTTTTCATAGCTGTCCGTCGTCCTTTCACCTTAGAGAAGTGCCGCGATAGCCGCACCAATCATAGGCGCGTCTTCGACTGGCGGGGTGATTTCATAATGGATGTTGCGCATCTTGACGAGCATTTCGTCGAGTTCACGCTTGACCGTAGCCGCGAACGGGATTGCCCGCGTCTTATAGTAGGTGGAACCGTCCGCATTAATCGCGACTGGCGCGGAAGCGTCCACACCCGCACCCGACTTAATGACGAATGCCGCGAGATGAATCGCCGTCAGCGTCGCCGCACGCTCAAAGACGGGGATACCCAAACGCCGCGCCATACGCGCATCATTGGGGTCCGCGAAAATCGCGTCCAGCACATTATCGCGACCAGGCTTCACATACGCCGCGCAGAAGTTATCGAAGTCCATCGTCTCGAGCGACCCAAGACCCATAATCTTCGCGGTCGCTTGCGGAGAGAAGAAGCCTTCTTTTGCCGCGCCCTTGAGGACTTCGAGTCCGAGCGGCCCCAAGTAGGCACCCGAAATCTGCTTCTCGAGGAACTGCTGACCGGGGTTCGTGCTCTTATCATCGACGGCGATATCGAAGGTGCTACGCGCAATCTGATTGAACGCACCCGACTCGGCGTTGATAATCATAGAGCCTTCCGCATCCAAGTCATTGAGCTTCGTGATATTCACATTCTTCTCAACATACGCGGCATTTGTGCCCGTGCCGAGAATGAAGCCAATGTACGAGGAATAGGTGCGGTCGCCTTCCGTCGCCTTTGCCGCGAGGAGCGTCGCTACCGTATCATTAACAATGGCAATCTTGTCGCCACCCGAGCGCTTGCGCAATTCCTTGCCCACATACTGTCCGACAATGGAAGGCGCACCGCCAATCTTCGTCCAGCGCACAAGGCGTGCATCCAAGTCAGGTGTCGCCACGGCAGGATACGAGAAGCACCAGCCCACCTTGGTGGCGTCCGCGAAAGGCTCAAGGCGCTTCAATTCGGCGACAAACGGAGCATAGAACTGCTCGGTATCGACATGGTCCTTGGAGCCCGGCATCGGCTGATTCTGCTTCTCTTCGATGGTCGGCGGAATCGACACCACCGCTCCACGGAAGTTTGTGCCGCCCGCGTCCAGCACGGCGACCTTCACCCCTTGGGGCACCTTGCCTTCAGCACCGACATAGGTCGGCACCATCATCAGCGAGGAGGTCTCGCCCTTCAAGCCGCGTTCCATTTCGGCTAAGAAGGCGGCTATCATAGCCGAGCGATCTAATTCTGCGGCAGTAACGAATCCGTTAGCCGCGAGGAACTCTTCAGGCGTTCTCATTTAGTAGTCCTTTCATTAGGTTTATCCAGTCAGAATTTGAGAGTGTTTCCGCTCTCGCCTTAGATTGTATCCTGTCTTTGAACACGCTGCCAAGCTGTTTTCTTCGATGCGCAAAGGCAGTCTTCGTCAAACTATGGAAAAAGTCGCGTTCTTTCGCTGTTAATGCAATATTTCTATCGTGGCGCACCAAGGTCACCACACTCGAGCCAATGGTCGGCCGCGGCCAGAAGCAACTAGCCGCCACGCGACGGACTATTTTGACATCGTAGTCAAGTTGCGCCCAAACGCCCGCCAAGCTGCGTGTCTTCGACCCCTCAGGAGCCGCCAAGCGTTCCGCGACTTCCGTCTGCACGAGGGCGGTAATGACGGGGAGGGTTCGCAATTGGACGAGGTCAAGGAGGATGCGCGTCCCCGCCTGATACGGCAGATTGGAAACCATCGCGTCAAAACTACCCTCTTTACGCACATCAAGTGCCGCGCTCGCCCGATCGGGACCTCGCGCAATATAATCAAGCGCGTCACCCGCAATAACCTTCAAGTTCGGGGGATTCCCAAGCGACTCAGCAAGCCGCGCGGCTAAAACAGGGTCTTTCTCTACCGCCGTCACTTCCGCACCCCGCGCGAGCATTTCTTCCGTCAAAACCCCAAGACCAGGACCAATCTCCAATACGCGCTTACCTGCCGCTCCACATGGGTAGGGGGCGCAGTCCCTTGCGCCCCGCTCTGCCGCGCCAAGCCCTGCATCCACGATGGCCGTCAAGGCATTGCGGTCGATGAGGAAATTCTGCCCGAGAACCTTATTCGGATGGAACCCGTTCTCAATGCACCACGCTTTTACTTGTGACGGACTCGTCAGATTCATTTCGCCGCCTCCTTCTTCTTTAGCTCGGCGGGGAGTTCTTTCGCATCACCAAATAAGTCCCCGAGCTTATCCATCGGGCTTATGTATTCCCACTGCGGATCTTTCGTCGAACCTTTTACACGGAACTCTAAGAGCATCTTCGAGAGTGCCCAAGTGACAGGGCTTACGAGCGTGCTGACAACGGACTTATTTTGCAAGAGCCGCGCTTGCACAGCGAAATCGAGGTTGTCTTTTACAATATCATAAGTGCCGCGTGCCGTCACGGTGACGAGTCCGCCCGAAATTACCACATTCGTCGTCGTCAGAATGCCGTCCTTCACCATGAAGTCGCCCGAGGCATCAGAGAGGTTCGTCAAATAGTCCACGCCCGGTACGTGTGCCGCGAGTTCCTTCGTGAGCCCCGCAAAAAGCTTGAGTTGCGCGAGATGTCCCTTCTTAATCTTCACAGTGCCGCGTCCGTTGAGCTTCTCAAGGACATTCGTATTGAGCGGCCCCTCAAAATGGAAGTCCGCGTCAATGCGCCCCGTGCGGTCGGCGACCTCGAACTTAAGGAAGTCCGCGAGTTCATCAAGTGTTCCGTCCCGATAGTGGGCGGACATCTCGAAATGCGCCTTTTCGGCGTCAAAATCTTCCAAATAGAGGGTGCTCTCGCCTGTTATGTGCCCGCCTTCTTTGCCGCGCGCGGCAATTTCTGTAAAGGAAAGGTTATCACGCTTGAGGCGGTAGTTCATTGTAAGGTCACGAAACTGGAAGTCAAAGAGCGAGCCTGCCGCAAGTGCCGTGCTCCCCCCGAGGTCGTTATACGCCTTATCTGCCGCGCTGATGCCCGTATGCCCCACACAAGTTATCGTCGGGGCGGTCGTGCATTTAACATCCGAGACGAGTTCGGGGTCAATAAAGTCCGAAATCGCGAGAATGTCCTTGAAGGTGAAGCCGCTTTTCGCGTCAAAGCCAAGGCGAATCAGGTTATCGACCATCTCGAGCTTGACGCGTCCGTTCATCTTGCGTCCCTTCAAATCCACTGCCTCAGGCAAGGCAACATCGAGATAAACATTGCAATTTGTGCCGCGAATCTGGGTGAGCACATTGATTGTGCCGTCCGCACGGTCCATCGCGACCCCATTGTACCGCCCCATCGTCGGGCGCAGCCGTAGATTCATCCCAAAGTCGCCCTTCCTGAGGTCTACCGTGAAGATGCCGTGGGACGGAATCGGCTCTATGATTTCTGTAAAGGCGTCCATATAGGGGAGTGCACTCGTAATGTCGAGCCGCTCTACAAACGGACGTATCTGATGCTGAGTCGCATAGCCCTTCACTTCGCCACGGATAATTCGTGCCGTCAAATCCACGACGACATCACCATCGAGCGAGGTCGGATACTCCTTGTCGTCCCAATTTATACGCACATCCCGAACGCGGCAGAGTTGAGGCTCCATTTCCACCTGCCCGACGACCCGCGTGGGTTCGAGTCCGAGGATATAGGGTTTCTCAAGGACGAGCGTAAAGACAGGCAAGCGCGGCATTACGAAGACGATGCCCGGGTCGGGAATTTCGCTATAGCCGGGGAGGTAGTAGGAGTCAGGCAAGCGCGGATACAAGAGTCCGTCAATCCACACCTTACGAGCGAGGTGGTTAACCGCGATAGAGTCGGCTCTGACGAGGGGTTCGAGGGAGTCTTTCTTGCTGAGATCGTAGACAACTGGCTTTTTGAGCCGAATGCCGCGCCAAAGTCCGAAGGAAGCTCCGTCACAGCGAAGGACGATATTGGTAGTTGAATAGCGGTCGCATATCGCGTCCACCCAGTCACGCGGCAAGCGTTCTTCGCGGAAGAACAGGCTTAGGAGGTAGACAAAAAAGGCGATGAAGAGGAACTTCACCGCTTTTGCCAAACCTCTCAACACACTCTTCAACTTCTGCCGCTTACTCCCTAAAACTTACTTGCTGCGATTGGCAGCCCCTAGCGGAGTCGAACCGCTCTTACCTGGATGAGAACCAGGTGTCCTAGCCGATAGACGAAGGGGCCAGACCTCTTTGGTGCACCCGGTGGGATTTGAACCCACACACCTTGCGGCACCAGAACCTGAATCTGGCGTGTATGCCAATTTCACCACGGGTGCTACAGGTGAATATTATCTCATTTTCTCGCCCAAAAGTCAATACCAAATTTCAAATTTCGTGTTTTTGCGACCACTTTATCTCACGCAGAGCCGCAGAGTCCGCAGAGAGAAGTGGAGGGCGGCTCGTGCGGGTGTCGCCCGACCCGTCGTTGCGCGGTCTCGTACCGCCTTTCACGCTTAGACAAGAAACCGTATTCAGCCAGCCCTGCCTAGACAAGGTCTGAGGTTGCGTACGAGAGCCTTTCTTACGGCGGTGAGCCGCTCCACTCCTCTCGTGCAACCCCCGCCCCTCGCCGCCTGTAATCTCTGCTACGCGGCGGGCAAGGGACGCGGGCCCTTGCGGGCGGCTTCGCCGTTGCCTTCGG
>CAVLAC010000082.1:0-10118 GCA_963661055.1 bacterium
GGGTTGCGAGAAATGCATAAAAACTCTTGCGAGGTGGGGTATGTACAGGGAGCGGAAAATATAGTATAATAATATGTAGAAAATGAGCGAATGGTCTCGAGTGGCGGTCACTTGGGCGGAGCGCTCAGAAAGGAAAGAAACTATGAAACTAGCAAAAGCATTGGCGCTTGTCGCGCTTGCCCTAGGGGGGGGGGGTCTCTCCGCTAAGGCTGAGGGTCTGGTAATCACAGGTCCGCAATCATCTGAGGCGACTATTATGGAGGATGGAACGGCCTTGTTGAAGATTACGAAAAGTGGTCAATATACCGTCAAGGGATCGGATACTGCGTGGATTGTTGTCGTCGGTGGCGGCGGCGGTGGTGGTATCGTCTCGGGCGGCGGCGGCGGCGGTGGTGCTGTCGTTGAAGATAAAGAGTATTCTCTTAAAGCAGGTACGTATGACATCGTCATTGGCAAAGGTGGTTCGGGGTCTACGACCAATAATGAAGCTACCGCGCTTTGTCCCTCAACGAATGGTTGCGAGACTTCCGCTTTCGGAATCACGGCGGCAGGTGGCGGCGCGGGCGGCGGCAGATGGATACTAAATGCAAAAGGGGCGGTTACTTATACGCGAGTAGGTACATCTGGTGCTTCGGGTGGTGGTCTAGAAGGAACTCTTAATCAGAGCTCATACATTTGCAAGGGTTCTGTTGCGCTCCCCGATGGCTCGACGAATGATGGTGCTGTTGGCTCAGGCACATTTGGCACATCTAATAATAATTCCGCAGGCGGCGGCGGCGGTGGCGCGGGCGGCGCGGGTTATGCCTACAAGGCTGCGACAGATACGAGTGCGGTACTTTATCCGACAGGTGGCGTGGGAGTCGCGACGATGATTACGGGCACTGAGACCTGGTTTGGTGGTGGCGGTTCAGGTGGCGTGAGTCTTGCTATTTCGCAGATAGTCCCAGGTAGCCTCGGCGGTGGTGGCGCGGGCGGTGGCTGCGATTTTGGTAAAAACAAGGCTTCTGCTGGAGCTGACGCGGAAGCCAACACAGGTGGTGGCGGCGGCGGCGCTGGAAGTTACTACAGTAAAACAATTCCGACTGTTGATTCTAAAAATCTTTTTGAAGACTATCGTGGAGGTAATGGCGCGGATGGTATTGTGATTATTCGTTATAAGCGTATGCCAGAAGGGCTCTTAGTTATTGTCCGCTAGAAGTAAGCAAAAAGGGATAAAGCGTGAAAGCTTCGGCATTTGGTTTATTGTGTTTCCTAGGGCTAACAGGAACGGTTTTGGCAGGGACAACCTGCACGGACGGTATAATGCGTGCGCGACCATTGAAGGATGGTCGCGCCCCCATTATCGATGGTAACTTTGATGATTGGGATCTCTCGGGGGTGGTCCGTTGCTGGAATGCCGAGGCTTATGCGGAAACGCAGAATTGTTCACTCGCGATGATGTATGATGACGCAGCACTTTACCTCGCCATCCAAATGACATTTACGGGACGCGACGCGCTGAACCCGAATCGTCCGCAAGACCGCTATTGGTGGGGTGACTTGGTGCAGTTTCGGCTTTGTGTCGACCCGAATATGCCGTATCCGTTACCAGGCGCGAATCGCAATAACCTGAAGTCAAAGTATTGGAAGAATCCGATTATCAATTGCGTTAACATCTGGAAGAATACGCTTGATGGTTCGGACAACCTCTATTTCACGCCTGGCGCGTACTTTGACTGTCCGACCACGCTGAATCCAGAGGGGACGGAAGTCAAAATCGTCACCTTCAACGGAGGCTTGAGAGCGGAAGCGAAGATAACTTGGGCTTCGCTTGGTGTCGCGGATGGGAAGAATCCCTTCGTGGACGGCAAGAAGATGCCTGCCGTTTTCGATATTAAGTGGTCGCCCGGAACTGACGGACACTTCACCGCGGCGGTTTTCTATAAAGACCCAGGCCCATTCGCGTTCTTGAATCCAAGTTATTGGGGGCAGGTTGCCTTCACGAAAGCAGACGAGAAGATGCCGTCCGTCGCCGCTTACGCCGACATCGCTAAAGCGGCGCGTGCGGAAAATGCAGGTCCTAAGGACGGTGCGCGAATAGCGTTTACCTTGCCGAAGAAGGCAAAGCTTTCCGTCAACATTCTTGATGAGAAAGGCGCGGTCGTGCGTGAGCTCATTGGCGGTGAAACGCGTGACGCGGGGAATGTGGAGCTTTATTGGGATGGACGCGACGCACTCGGCTTCCCCTGTGAAGTTGGTAAAACCTATCGCTGGGCGGCGTATGCGCATGACGGACTCGATGTGCAGTATTTTGGCACGGTAGGCACGAGTGGCGAGCCACCGTATGATACGCCTGATGGTAAAGGCGGCTGGGGAGCAGACCACGGACCCGTTGTGGACGCTACGGCAGATGAAACGGGACGCTATTTCATTTGGCATATCTCTGAAGCGGGCAAGGCGGTCGTGAAGACCGATTTCGCGGGCAAGGTCATTTGGCGCTCGACGCCTTTCGTAGGCGGTGGTTCGGGTGCTTTCACGGCGGGCGTTTCTAAGGATGGCATCCTCACACTCGCGATAGGCGGTAAGACGACGAAGCTTATCCGTGTAGAAGCCGCGACAGGCAATTATTTGCTTTATCCCGACAATACGGGGGCGGCAGAAGTCGCGATGTCCACGAATGCGGTGGTTGTGCCCGAGGGGTGCGCGGTTCGTCCTCAGTTTTTCTTTAATTGTGCGGGACTCGCGGCAATTGGCGACGAGATTTTCGCGGGTGACTATGCGGGCGGCGTCATTCATGTCATCGAGGCGAAGACAGGCAAAGAGCGGCGGACGATTCCCTGTGAAGGCGTGCGGGGACTTACTGCGACAAAAGACGGCAAGCTTCTCGCGGCGTGTTTGCCGAGCCGCGTCGTTTCGATTGACCCTAAGTCGGGCGCGGCAAAGACGGTGCTTGATGTGGCAGATGGACTTTGCGCACCTTATGGGGTCGCCGTGGACGCAGAAGGCGCGATTTATGTGAGTGACCTTGGCGCGAGTCAGCAGGTTAAGAAGTTCAAAGACCGTCGCCTCGTTTACGCGATAGGCAAGAAGGGCGGGCGGGGTCCGCTCGGACGCATTGATTTCGCGGCACTGCGGTATCCGTTTGGCATTGCCGTAGACTGTAAGGGAGCGCTTTTGGTGACGGAAGCCGCGCCGCCGAAGATTGTGCGGGTACTTGACGCGGCGACGGGCAAAGAAACGCGGCGGTATTTTGGTTATACGGCGTATTCTCCGACGAATGTGCCTGATTGCGATGACCCACTTTTGCAGTACTACTCGCTCTCGGGGCCTGATTGCTTTGCGCGGGCGCGGATTCCATCCGTGGGCGGCATTGGCGAGCCTGATGCGTGCTGGGACTTTTTAGGCGCGGGGTACGATAAGATTGGGTGCGTTTACAATACAATGACGCTACCTGAGATTAAGCGGTTATCGAATGGCATTAAGTATTTGATTACGGATAGTCCTCCCGACCATCGCTTTAAGGGGCGCCCGATGATTGTCTGCAAGATTGAGGGCGATACGATAACGCCTGTTGCGGGGGTATTTGGCGATGAGAAGAAGCGCAGTTACTTCCGTGTCTGGACGGACGAGAATGGCGATGGGCGCGTACAGGAAAATGAGTGCTCCGAGATGATTACGACGGTAGAGGGACGCAAGATTTGCCTTGGTGATGGCACGGGCGTTATGTATATTGATGAGGGCAATAACCTCTACATTAGTATGATGGATAACTTCCAAGTCTGCTTGCCGTCGCGCGGGTTCTCGCCGTGTGGATCGCCGCGCTGGGATACATCCGCCGCGTATATTGCAATGCCTGAGATATACCCTGGGCTAAAGAAGATTTGGTCGGGGTACCGTATGGGGCACCTCGGCACGCGGCGCGATTCGTCGGGCAACTTCTATACGGCGGTTAACTGTTCGCCTGAATATGTGACACCTGAGTACACGAAGTATATGCACCAAGGTATGGGGCATACGGCGGATATGGGCGGCGTATTCATCTTGAAGTATGACCCCGAGGGCAAGGTGATTTGGAGCGTCGGACGCAAGGCGATTGGCGGACTTAAGGATGGCGAAATGCTCCACCATTGGAGTCTCGCGGGAATGATTGGCGATAATTATGTCGTCGTGGGCTCGGAATGGGGAGTCTTCACGGTGTATACGACGGATGGCTTCTATGTCGACCGCTTCTTTGATGCGCCAGGACTTCCTGGGCGCGGCATTCCTTATTCGTTTGGTGGCGAGGACTTCTCGGGAATGCTCCGTTACTTTCCCCAGCGTGATGAAGTGTGGGCGTATAATTCGGGGCATACATTCCGTGTGCTCGGCTTTGAGAAGGGGCATGTTAAGGGCGAGTGGCGCACGGCGGGCACCCTTAAGCTTGAGAAGGTATTGCCGCTCGTATTCCCTGGCGCGAAAGAGCGTGCCCTCACAGCGGTGAAGCTTGCGCGGCAAGGGGGGAAGGTTGTCTTCACGGCGCATATCGCAGACGATACCCCGCTTGTGAATGTGGCGCGTGGCGCGGCGGATGTCTTTAAGGGAGGTGACGCGGTAGGCTTCCAAATGGGCCCCGCGAAGGCTCCGAGGGAACTGCCTGAGCGCAAGCCGAGCGGACGCAAGATTGGCTTTGTGCGTATTCTCGCGGCACAAGTCGAGGGCACGCCGCGTGTTTTCGCGTTCAAGCCTTTCGTAGATAAGGGCGAGAAGAAGCCTGTAGAATATATGACCCCTGCGGGCGGAACGAGTGCCTTTGAGTTCGTGGGCGAAGTCCCTGAGGCGAAGGTCGCGTTTACGAAAGACGCGGACGGCAAGGGCTATGCGGTGCGGATTGAAGTGCCTGAGAGCTTCTTTGAACTTGATTTCGCGAAGGATGTCTATTTTGACGCGGAAGCCCTCTTCTCGGGTGATGGCGGTCGCGGACTTCAGACGGTGCGCCGCGAATGGTTACATACTCCTGATTCTTCTGAGGCGACGATGGTCGATGATGTCCCAACTGAGGCACGGTTGCGTCCGAAAGATTGGGTACGGATGGAGAAGTAATTATGAAGAATATGTTTGTTATTTCCGTTTGTTGCGCATTGGGGACTGCCCTCGCGGCAAGCGCGGCGGATGCGCGAATCGTTATTCCTGTTGATATGAAGGAAGCGGCGAAGCTCACGGTGGCGATTGACGCGCCTGATGGTTCGCGGGTTCGTAATCTTGTGAGTGGGCTCGCGTATGAGGCGGGGCACCACGATATTGTGTGGGATGGGGTATGCCGAAGACCGCTCGCCCGTTTTGCCAGGCGATTATGTGGCGCGAGTGGCGGTACACCCCGAAATTATCGCCGATTATCAGGGATATTTCGCGAATGGCGGCGAAAAGGACTCGTGGATTCCGTGGGGACCTAATCACTGTCCGTTCCGCCAACTTCTTGCCCACGGCAATCGCATTGCCGCGCTCGCGTATCTTACGGAAGGCGGACACTCCACGGCGGTATTTGACGCGGCGACGGGGGCTTGGCAACGCGGCTTTTATGATAATTATTGGGAAGCCTCGGACGCACTCTTCGCAGTGGATGGAGCGACGAACCGTTTTTATGGCGTGAGGTGCAATGAGAAGAAGCGGCAATTGGTTATTTTCAGCTATCCGTGGGATGATTCGCCACGTACAGGGGTGTCGTTCGTGGGGGAAGTTCCGCCCACGATTCTGCGAGGTGCCGCGCGGGTTGGGAACTTGCTTTACACGGTGAACGCGGTTTCTAATACGCTCGATACCTACACTTTTGAAGAGAAACCGAATGTAACGGAAGTCGCCTACCTATCTTCAAAACCGCTTGGGAGTCTCGCGGCAACCCCGCTTTTGGGTGGAGAGAAGGGGCTCATTCTGCCGCCTGTGACGAATGTTTTGCAATATGTTGCCGATAATACGCGAATCTATGCTGTTTTGAAGGGTTCTCATCAGATTCATATTTATGACCGCCAGACTAAGAAAGAAGTAGGGCGGCTTGGCAAGGCGGGTGGCTTTAAGCTTGGACCGTGGGAAGCGGATCGTCTCGTGAACCCGACGGGCATTACGCTTGATGGCAATGGATGTCTTTGGGTCGCCGAGAAGCGTGTGTGCCCGAAGCGTTTGACGCGGTGGGATTTGAAGTCAGGGAAGTGCGTCTATGAGAAGTTTGGTCCAGGCTTTTATGGATTCCCTGGCTTTGGATTTGACACCGAGAACCCGACACGCTGGATGGCGTACGATACGCTCTGGGAATATGGCCCTGATAAGGGCATCGACCACCCTGTCGCGTGCGTGCTCCCAACTGATGCCGACGCGGCAACGCTTCCCACGAATCCATTGCCTTCGCGCTTTATGCGTTATTCGTGGATACATCGCGGCGGGCGTACCTTCGTCATTGGGCAAGGCGCTGTTTCAGTCGTCTTTGAGTTCTTAGGCAAAGATAAGCCCTTGAAGCCGCTCGCATTCCTCGCGACTGTACACAATTACGGTCGCCGTTTGGCGTGGGATTTGGCAGGAGGGAAGGAAGCACCTCCGTTCCCGGCACTCCGCGCGGCATGGAAGAAGATGTATCCGAATGTCGCGGAAGATAGGGTTGATAAGCAACTCTTTGAAGACCGCTCCGTTTTGATGTGGCGGGACGCGAATGGCGATGGCGTAATCGCGGCAGATGAACTGGAAATCCTGCCCGATTGCAAGGGCGTGGTTGGCTATTGGGGCGCTTGGCTAGAGAGCCTCGACTTCGCCTTCCCGATTACAGACAAAGAAGGACGCAACTGGGTGCTCAACTTTGAGGCAGGCGAGATGACTGAGGCGGGGTCGGCACCCAAGTGGTCGCTCGCTAAGGCTGTGGCGGCGAAGCGTCCATTGAGCGGACATTTCCCTGCGGGCGAAGGTGCGTTTAATTCGGAAAGCGCGACGGATCGCTTTGGCAATCTCGTCACGGTCACGCAGAGTCCGTATATGCTCGGCATTGACCGCGAGAAGGGTGCGGTAAAGTGGTCGTTTTATAATCCGTATACTTGTGTTCACGGCTCGCAGAAAGCCCCGTTGCCGACACCTGGTGATTTGCAAGGCATTCTCTTCAACTTGGGTGTTGTGCCTTATTCTGAGACGGCGGATGTTATGGCGCTTGTCAACAATCACGGACGCGTCTTCTTTATGACTTCCGACGGACTCTATCTCGATGAAATCTTCACGGATGTGCGTGTTTCGGCGCGAAATGATGAGACTTGTATTAACGGTGAGCCATTTGGTGGTATGTTCGCGTGGGATAGCGTAAACCGCCGCGCAGTTATGCAGGCGGGTGGATCGCGTATTTACTATATTCGCAATCTCGACCGCGTTGAGGAACGGAAGATTCCGTTTTCCGTCACAGCGAAGCAACTCGCTGAGGCGCATAAGAAGCCGATGGAAGCGCGTCCAGGCGAGACGAGAAAGGCAATGCCTCCCGAGGAGCTCTTGCCGTCCGTACTCACTTGGCGTGTCGCCGATCGCGGCATTCGCATAGAGGCGAAGTCTCTTGAGGATGCTTTGGAATTGAAATGGCGCGTGGAAGATCCGTCGCCCTGGGTGAATAATGGCGAAGACGCAGCACTTGCCTTCAAGACGGGCGACTGCGTGGACTTCCAGTTCTTGGACGCGAGTGGCGACCCCGTGCGTCTTATGTTTACGCCGAAGAAGGGCGATGCGAATGGCGTGCAGGCGGTTCTTTATCGTCACAAGGCGAAAGGGGCGAAGCGTGACTTTGCCTCGCCGTGGCGTACTTACACGGTGGGGGATGTGACCTTCCCGACGAATTGTGCCGCGACGGTGCGCCGCGAGGCGAATGTCTACACGGTGACGGCGAAGATTCCGTTTACGCTATTTGACTCTGTCTCGCGTGCGGAGCGTCCACGCCGCGATTGGCGTGTGAAAGGGCTTCGGGCGGATGTCGGTGTCATTTATGGTGACGCGGATGGTAAAATCAATATGCTTCGCACTTACTGGGCAGATAAAGAGACGGGGCTTGTTAATGATGTGCCAGGCGAAATTATCCCTGTGCCGAAAGCGTGGGGGCTTTTGCGCTTCAAGGAGGAGAATGCGGCGGGGTGGAGCTGTCCGAAGGGCGCGAAGCTCATCGGCAAGGGCACGCTCGTGAATGAGGGCGGACTCATTGAGATTCCGAATAATGAGATGTTACATCTCGGTGGTGCGGCAGGTCCTGTTTGGGACGCGAAACGGAAGCTTCTTTATCAATCGAGTGGTGCTCGGCGCGTGACGGCGATGCGGCTGAATGGCAAACGGGTCGCGACTTATACATTACCGGGCGGCTCGGCGTATTCGCAACGCGATACAATGGCGATTGACCCCAAGAGCGGCGATGTTTATGTGCTTACGGGCGGCAGTTGCCTCGCCAATAATTGGCCTCGCAAGGGCGCGGGCTCGGTCTTTCGTATCGCGGCGGGAGCTCCTGATGGCACGGAAGCGACGAAGATTTTAGAAGATTGTATGGCTATCTCGGCTTCCGTCCATGGGGGCAAGTTGGCACTCGTCCGCAAGAACGCAACGGACAAAGAAAGTTCCGCAGTTTCGCTCTTTGATGTAAAGACAGGGGAAGAAACGCCGCTTGCGACATTGACGGCACCGAGGGCAACGCTCATTACGATGGCGGATTGGCTTCCTGACGGACGCTTTGCGCTCATTGTTGGGGGTGAATTCTTGCACATATTGGAAAATGGATCCTTTAGTGCCGCGAAGAGCCTCTTTGGCGTGCGAGAACTACGGCTTTCGACGGCGCGGGTGTTAAAAGATGGTGGCATTTGGGGCGTCACGGGCGATACGGTGAAGCGTATTGACGCGACGACCTTCGCGCCCAAACCTGGCGTTGTGATGGGTGGTGCGTCAGGGTGGTTCCTTGGCAATGTCGTGAGCCGTCCAGAGATTAATGCGACGGGGATTTGCCTTGTGGGCAAGAACCTTTACGCGGTTGGCTCGCGGGAAAATGCGTCCGTTTATTTATGCGAGTGGGACGCGGCGAAGGGCGTATTGAATCCTGTGCAGCGCATAGGGGGCATTACGGATCCTGCCCATCTCGTCATTGACCCAGATGGCTTTGTGATGTGCGATAATGTCGTTTGGGAATTTAATGCGAAACCGCTCGCCTTGCCGATTAAGTCGGCGTCGCGCCTTCCTGAGCGTGCGACGGCGGTCTTGCCCAATGGTGTCACTGTGCACATTCACGATACCCACCATGTCGGGCAGCCATTTATTATGTCAAGCCGCCTGCGCGGTGAGCGCGTTGGCTCACAACGCGGCGAAGACCGCATATTGCCGCGTGATGAGTCCGAAGGTCCTTATCGGGGCGGTGGTGGAATCAAGTGGGCGGAGCGCCCCGCCTTTACGCGCCTTGTGGCGACGGAAGACGAGAAGGATCATTGGGAACTGCAAGCCGTGCACACCAATGGACTCGTCCGTGCCTATCGTGTAAATGCGGAAGGTGTGCCGTGGACGCACAAGGCGAAATATCGTACATTCACGGAAGATGCACCCGACCTTACGCATTATACGGCGCGAGATGGTGATGCTGAAGTAGAAACTGACGCGGCGGCAGGTACGCTTACGCTTTGGCGGATTACGCCAGAGGGCAAGCGGCGGAAACTTTCTGTCGTGAAAGGACTCGAGAAGCCGACGCTTGTCGCCATGTCGCGTGGACGCGTGGTGGTGTACGAATCGGGCTCCCAAAGTCTACATCGCTACCTCATCCGTAAAAGCGAATAGATAACGGCTACCCTTTGCCTTTCAAAATATGTATGGTTGCGTCATTCGCCGCGACGGTACGTCCTATGCAGAATTCGAGTATGCCCCCGAATATCCATTATTAACCGTGTAGAAATGTAGAGATGTAGATTGTTGGTAGAGTCCGCGTCCCTTGCCCGCCGTGTACTCAAGATTATGAGCGGCTTGCCGCCCCACCACTTCTCTGTGACTCTGTGTTAAAAAAAACAGGGTCTTGTGCCAAATCCGAAAAATCACCCGTAATGCCCGCTGATTTGGTATATATTGTCAGATGAGCGAATTTGCGAGAGCATTTAGCGAATATGTCGCGGCAATTTCGAGCGTAATGGGTGTGG
>CAVLAC010000083.1:0-10010 GCA_963661055.1 bacterium
AAATCCGTACGCTTATTACGGCAATTGGGTGCGGATTTGGTGAGGAATGGGATGTCTCGAAGGCGCGCTACCACAAGATCGTCATTATGACGGATGCTGATGTGGACGGTGCCCAC
The DNA here is from genome assembly GCA_963661055.1 of bacterium. GTDB lineage: Bacteria > Verrucomicrobiota > Kiritimatiellia > RFP12 > UBA1067 > UBA1067. Next base: position 117 of record CAVLAC010000083.1, read on the forward strand.
ATTCGTACTTTGCTGTTGACATTCTTCTTCCGTAAGATGCCTGAGCTCATTGAGAAGGGCTATGTGTATCTGGCGCAGCCTCCACTTTATAAGGTGGAGCGCAAGAAAAAGACGGAATATGTCTTGACGGACGACGAACTTACCGCGAAACTCCTGACCTTGGGGCTCGATGACTTTGAGGTCAAGGGCAAGGATGGCGCGGCAATGGACGCGGCAAAAGCGAAGGACCTTCTGACGCTTCTTGCGGAAATTGAGACCACTGCCAAAATGGTGGAGGAGCGCGGCTTTGACCCCGCCATTCTCGTAAATGACGAAAATGCGCAGGGTTCGGGTGCTTCTATGCTGAAAAAGCAGTTCTCGTCCCTCTCCGCTTACGGCTACACGCCCGATGATTGGTTTGGCGGGGTGCTTAAGAAGTTGCTGGACGATGTGCGGGTACACGGCAAGCAGGGGCTTTCCATCTACCGCTTCAAGGGCTTGGGCGAAATGGACGCGGACGAACTTTACGACACGACTATGAACCCCGAGAAGCGTCATATGTTGCGCGTCAAGCTCTCGGACGCGGCGGCGGCTGACCGCATGTTCGCCCTGTTGATGGGCGACGAAGTTGAGCCGCGGCGTAAGTTTATTGAAGAAAATGCGCTAAATGTGCGCAATTTGGACTTCTAAGGCACTATTATGGAAAACGAATCGGATACCTCACGTCACTTTCTGAGGCAATGGATTGAAAAAGATGTCGCCGAAGGGCGTACGGGCGGACTCGTCGTGACGCGCTTCCCGCCTGAACCGAATGGCTACATCCACATTGGGCACGCCAAAGCCGTTTGCGTTGACTTTGGTATGGCGGAACTTTTTGGCGGACAGTGCCACCTGCGCTTAGACGATACGAACCCAACGAAAGAAAGCGATGAGTACGCCGAAAACATTAAGCGGGATATCCGTTGGCTTGGCTTTAAGTGGTCGGGGCCAGGTGACGCGGGCGAGGCGGGGTTCTATAACGCCTCGAATATGTTCGATAAGATGTATGAGATTGCCGAAAATCTCATCAAGTCGGGTAAGGCTTATTGTTGCAATTTGACTCAGGAAGAATGGAAGGATTATCGCGGCGTTCCTGAGAAGCCCGGTAAGCCCAGCCCCTCGCGGGATACTACGCCTGAGCGCAATTTGGAAATCTTTCGTGATATGAAGGCGGGCAAGTATGCGGATGGTGAATGGTGCTTGAGGGCAAAAATCGATATGGCCTCGCCCAATATCCACTTCCGCGACCCCGTGCTGTATCGTATCCGTCACGTCGCCCACTACCATTTGGGCGATAAGTGGTGCATTTACCCGATGTACGACTTCGCGCACCCCATTGAGGATGCGCTCGAGGGCGTGACCCACTCGATGTGCACGCTCGAATTCGAGGTTCACCGTCCGCTTTATGATTGGGTAGTTGACCGCCTCGATGAGATGGGGCTCTTGCCTATTCGTAACGGAGTCAAGATTCGCACGCAGCAAAGGGAATTTGCGCGGCTTAATATTACCTATACGGTAATGTCCAAGCGGCTTTTGCTCAAACTCGTCACCGAGAAGCATGTGGAAGGGTGGGACGACCCGCGTATGCCGACGGTGTGCGGCATGCGTCGGCGCGGCTTTACACCTGGCGCGATTCGGGAGTTTTGTGCCCGCGTCGGTGTCTCGAAGACGGAAAGTGAGAGCGACCCCGCGCTCCTTGAATGGTGCGTTCGGGAAGAGCTGAATAAGACTGCCACGCGGCGGATGGCTGTTCTCGACCCTGTTAAGGTAGTGATTGACAATTGGCAGGGCGATTCGCGCGATGTGGAAGCCCCCAACAATCCCCTCGATGAGGCGGCGGGAACGCGGCAGATTCCGTTCGGACGCGAGATTTGGATTGAGCGTGCTGACTTTATGGAAGTGCCCGAGAAGAAGTTCTTTCGTATGGCACCTGGACGCGAAGTGCGCCTTCGCGGCGCTTGCATTTTCAAGTGCACGGGAGTCATTAAGGACGCGGCGGGCACGGTCACCGAAATCCACGGAACTTGGGATGAGGCTTCTTGGGGCGGAAATGCCGCGGATGGCCGCAAGGTCAAGGGCACGATTCATTGGGTGGACTGCGCGACGGGCGTGAAGGCAACTTTCCGCCTGTATAGCAGCCTCTTTACGGAGAAAGATCCGCTCAAGGATGGTCCTGACGAGTTCCTCAAGTATATGAACCCTGATTCGCTGAAGGTTGTGACGGGCTATGTCGAGCCTGCTCTCGCGACTGCCGCGAAGGAGGAGCACTTCCAATTTGAGCGCGTCGGGTATTTTGTTGCGGACGAGAAAGACTACACATCTGCCGCGCCCGTCTTTAACCGTGCGGTCACGCTGAAAGACTCGTATAAACCCGCATAAGTTAACGAATTTAGAGAGAAATAGTATGTTTAAGCCAGTATCCAATAAGGTCGCCTTCCCGAAGATGGAAGAAGAAGTCCTCGTCTTTTGGCAGAAGGACGCGACATTCGAGAAGTCCCTCAAGAAAAATGAGGGCAAAGAACGCTACAAATTCTATGACGGACCTCCCTTCGCGACGGGGCTTCCGCATTATGGGCACCTCCTCGCGGGCACGATTAAGGATATTGTGCCGCGCTATCAGACTATGCGCGGCAAATATGTGGAGCGCCGCTTTGGCTGGGATACTCACGGCCTCCCGATTGAGGCGCTCGCCCAGGATGCCCTCGGCATTGCGGGTGCCCCTGAGATTAAGAAGCTTGGAGTCGATAAGTTCAATGAGCAGTGCCGCTCGATGGTGCTTAAGTATGTTGAGCAATGGCGAAAGACTGTGACGCGGATGGGGCGCTGGGTCGACTTTGACCACGACTACAAGACGATGAACCCCGACTTTATGGAGACCATTTGGTGGGTCTTCAAGCAACTTTGGAATCAGGGGCGCGTCTATAAGTCGCACCGCATTATGCCGTATTCGTGGAAGCTCTCGACACCGCTTTCCAACTTCGAGGCTGGGTCTAATTATAAGGATGTGCAAGACCCGACCGTGACGGTTAGGGTGAAGGCACTTTCGACGGGCGCTTTCACATTCCCCGCTGAGTCTACGGTCTACCTCCTCATTTGGACGACTACCCCGTGGACGCTCCCCGAGAACCTGATGATTTGCGCGGGTGCGGATATCGATTATGTCGCTGTGAAAGATTTGACGGACGACGCGAAGCCGATTTATGTAATGGCTAAGGCGCGGCTCCCCATCTACTTCAAGAAGCCCGAGCAATATGAAGTCGTCGCCGAAATGAAGGGCGCGGCACTTAAGGGCTGGGAATATGAGCCGATTTTCCCCTACTACGCGGCAAAGAAGGCGGAGGGCGCGTTCTATGTCCTAAATGACAACTATGTGACGACGGACGATGGTACGGGACTTGTGCATATCGCCCCCGCCTATGGTGAGGACGACTTCCGTGTCTGCAAAGAAGCGGGGATGAACGCCATTGTCGACCCACTCGACGCGAGCGCGGCATTTGGCCCAGAAGTTCCTGAGTATCAGGGGCGCTTCTGCAAGGATTGCGATAAGGATATTATTAAGCGCCTGAAGACGGAAGGTAAACTCGTCCATCAGTCGACGATTGTCCACTCGTATCCGTATTGCGACCGCACCGATACCCCCCTCATTTATCGCGCGATTGACGCGTGGTATGTGAAAGTGGAAGATTTGCACGACCAGCTCGCGGCAAATAATACGACGGTGCATTGGACCCCTGAGTATGTGGGCGATAAGCGCTTTGGCAACTGGCTCAAGGAAGCTCGCGATTGGAATATTTCCCGCAACCGCTTCTGGGGTAGCTGTATTCCTGTTTGGATTAATGACGCGGACCCGAACGATATGATTTGCGTCGGCTCCATCGCCGAACTCGAGGCACTCTCGGGCGAGAAAGTGACTGACCTTCATAAGCATTTCGTCGATAAGATTGTCATTAAGAAGGATGGCAAGACCTATCACCGCACCCCCGAAGTGCTCGATTGCTGGTTTGAATCGGGTTCTATGCCCTATGCCCAGCAACATTATATGGGCGGTGCGGACGGCAAACCTGACGCGGAAGCCTTTAAGGACTTCTTCCCTGCCGACTTCATTGCGGAAGGGCTCGACCAGACCCGTGGCTGGTTCTATACGCTTATGCTCCTCGGCACGATGCTCTTTGGCAAGTCGCCGTATAAGAATGTGGTTGTGAACGGACTCGTCCTCGCCGAAGATGGCAAGAAGATGTCCAAGCGCCTCAAGAACTATCCCGACCCCAACTTGATGCTCGACACCTACGGGGCGGACGCGATTCGTCTTTATATGATCTATTCGCCTGTCGTTCGGGCGGAGAACTTGAAGTTTTCCGAGAACGGCGTGAAGCAGATTATGCGCGACTTGCTCATCCCTTGGTGGAACGCCTATTCCTTCTTCGTTACCTACGCGAATGTGGATGGTTTCGCCGACAAGGAGATCGTCTACCCCGAAAGCGAGAATGTGCTCGACCGCTGGATCGTTTCCTCGATGGAGACGCTCATTACGGATGTGACGGAAGCGATGGACGCTTATGACCTCCAAAAGGCGGTGCGTCCGTTCGTGAAGTTCATTGAGGACCTCACCAATTGGTACATCCGCCGTAGCCGTCGCCGTTTCTGGAAGTCGACGAATGATACGGATAAACTTTCCGCATATCGCACCCTGCGTTATGTGCTCGTTCAGCTCTCGAAAGTCGCGGCACCTTTTACGCCCTTTATTGCGGAGGAGATTTATCGCAACTTGCGCGGCGAAAATGACCCCGAATCGGTACATCTCTGCGACTTCCCGACAGCGAACGCGGCGGCACGCGATTTGCCGCTTGAAAAGCGTATGGCGGATGTCCAAACCGTAGTGGAACTCGGACGCCGTTTGCGTGCTGACAATGACCTCAAGGTTCGCCAACCCCTCGCGGCACTTAAGCTCGCGGGCGGTGATGTGAAGGGGCTCGAAGCCCTGATTGAGGATGAGCTCAATGTGAAGAGTGTCGAGTTCATTGCGGACGAGACGGCTCTTTGCGAAGTCACCTACAAGGCGAACTTTAAGACCCTCGGCAAGAAGTGTGGACCCAAGATGAAGGCGGTCGCGGCGGGAATTGCCGCGCTCAAGTCCTTCACGGGCGCGGCAGTTATTGAGGGTGTTGAGCTTACGGCGGAAGATGTTATTGTCACCCGCAAGCCGAAAGACGGACTCGTCGTCGCTTCTATGGGCGCGGTGGTCGTCGGACTCGAAACCGCCCTCACTCCCGAGCTTATTTCGGAAGGTTTGGCGCGCGAATTCGTCTCGCATGTCCAGGCTATGCGTAAGACCGCGAACTTCGAGGTCACTCAGCGCATTGCCCTCGCCGTTGAGGCGGATGAGGCACTCACTGCGGCACTTAAGACCTTTACGGACTATGTAAAGACCGAGACGCTCGCCGTGGAATTGGAGTTCCGTCCTGTAACTGGTGAGGCACTCGAGCTGAATGGACACCCCGCGAAGATTGAGCTTCAGCCAGTGGCAACGCCCGCCTAATTTCTAAACAAGAGGAGGTAGTTATGAGTTCGAATGCACCCGTCGTACCGCGCAAGATGCTCGCGGTGTTCGTTATGCTGGTGAGTTGCTTCGCTTTGTGGGGGCTGCTTAACAATATGACGGATAACCTCGTGCCCGCGTTCCAGAAGATTTTCACGATGGACCAATCGCGTGCGGGGCTGGTGCAAGTCGCCTTTTACGGAGCCTACGCCGTGCTCGCGATTTTCGCGGCAGTTGTGGCAGAGGAGTTTTCTTACCGGAAAGGCGTGCTACTCGGGCTCGGCGTTTACATTATTGGCGCTCTTCTTTATATTCCCGCGTGCATTGCCCAGTCGTTTGACATCTACTTTATCGCGATTTTCATTGTGGCGGGTGGCTGTTCGCTTTTGGAGACGACTTGTAACCCCTATGTGCTTTCGTTGGGGGCGGAAGAAACCTCCGTGCGGCGGCTTAACTTTGCCCAGATGTTTAATCCGATTGGATCTATGGTGGGCATCGTCCTTGCCCAGTGCTTGATTCTCGCGAATTTGAATCCCGCAACCGCCGAGGAGCGTGCCCTAATGGATGAGGCGACGCGGCAGGGGGTTATTCACCACGAACTCTTCTGGGTTTGCGCCCCGTATGTCGGACTCTGCGCCATCGCGGCACTTATTTGGGTCTTCTTCCTCTTTAAGAAGGACGGGGAATCGGGCGAAAAGCGCGGCGGAGCTTTCGGACGCGCCCTTATCGCGGCAATTTTCGCCTTTGCCCCTGTGACAATCCTCTATTTCGCGTTCCCTGAGATGGATAAGATTATGTGGATTTTGCTCGGGACTCTCGGGCCTATCGCGTCCATTCTCTTCACCCGCGATTATCGCCATATGCTCGTTTCGCTCTTGAAGACCCCGAAGTATTGGTGCGGAGTTATTGCCCAATTCTTCTATATCGGTGTACAAATTGCCGCGTGGACTTGGCTGAATGTCTATTGCCAGAAGGAACTCGGCATAACGGCGGCGCGGGCGGCGACTTACTACACCATCGCGATTGTGCTCTTCATCGTGTTCCGTTGGCTCGCGACATTCCTAATGAAGTACTTTAGCCCCGCGCATATGATGATGATATTTGCCGCGTTCGCGATTTTCTGCTCGCTAGGGGTGATGTATTTCCCGACAAAAACGCTCTTCACGGTAGGCGGGCTCGCGTTCCCTCCGAATATCATTTGCCTTGTCGCGATGAGCGGGTTCATGTCCCTTATGTTCCCGACGATTTACGGCATTGCTCTTGAGGGACTCGACCCGAAAGTTCTCAAATTGGGTGCTTCCGGACTCGTTATGGCAATTCTCGGAGGCGCGATTATCACGCCTTGGATGGCGGGCGTAATCGATAATCCAGGCGCGTGGGCGAATCTTGTGCCGGGCTTTGATACGGTCGTCGACACCAATTTGCGCGTGAGCGAAACCTCTCTCAGGGCTTCGTTCGCTATTCCCGCAATTTGCTTCGCGGTTGTGTTCGTTTACGCACTGCTCTTCCGCAATGCTAAGAAGGAAAGGACTTCTACAAATGCTTAAAGGTATTGACCCCTGCATCTCCCCCGATTTGCTTAAAGCCCTCGCCGAAATGGGGCACGGCGACGAAATCGTGATTTCAGATGCCCATTTCCCCGCCGATACTTTCGGACGCGAAGGGGCGCGGGTTATTCGGGCGGACGCGATTCCTGCCGATAAACTCCTCGCGGGCATTGGCAAGCTCATTTACCTCGATACTTACGCCACCCCCGTCGTGATGATGGCTGCCGTTCCTGGCGATACGCTTGACCCCACCGTGGAAGCCGCTTACCGCGCGGCACTTGACTACAAGGGCACGGTTGAGCAGATGGAACGCTATGCCTTTTATGAGCGCGCCAAGAAGGCGTATGCAATTGTCATCTCAGGCGAATTGCGCAAATATGGTAATGTTATCCTTAAGAAGGGCGTGACGCTCGTCTAAGACTATTATGAAGAAACATCCGTTCCTGGTCCGTCGGCTTTCATCCATAGCCCTCAGTTCCTTTATTGCAGGTATTTTCATTGCGCTCGGGGCGACCGTGTTCCTCGCGATTCGTCAAGGGGGGCACTCGTACGGATTCCATATTGTGGGTGCCGTCTTCTTTACGCTCGGACTCTACGCGATTATCCATTGGAACTTGTGGCTCTTTACAGGCAAAGTCGGTTATGTGGGAGACCATAAGCCACGCTTTTGGGTCTCGCTCCTCATTTGCTTCTGCTTTAACCAAATTGGAGCAATTCTCATCCCTGCACTCATTAAAATGACGCGCCTCTATAATATGATTGAGACGGAAGCGAAGGTGCTTGTCTCCGCTAAGTTGAATGATACGCCGCTTTCCATCTTCTTTTTGAGCATTATGTGCGGCATTATGATTTATGTGGCAGTGAAGGGACACCAAATCTGCGCCTACCCACTCGCGAAGACAATTGCCGTCTTCTTGGCAATCCCGACCTTCATTATGTGCGGCTTTGAGCACGTCATTGCTAACGCGGCATATTTCACATACGGACATATCTTCTCGGCGAAAGTCGTTTGGTACTTCGTCCTTATGGCTGTCGGCAATGGCATTGGCTCGATTGGGCTTGCTTGGCTCTATAAGCTTCAACTGCGGCTTGCAACGCGGCATTAAAGGCGATTATTGAAAGGTGGGAAATGGAAGCGTTTAAGTTATCAGATCCCTATGGCACAGCCCCCACACAAGCTCCGTTTACACGGAGCGTTTCTCGTGGGGTAGCGTGGAATGATTTGCCGCTTACGCGGGAATATACGGTGGGGCAGCTCCTCGACCAGACAATTGTGCGTTGCGGAGCAAATGACGCGCTCGTTTTCCCTGACCGCGATTATCGCCTAACTTGGTTTGAGCTTGGTCGCGAAGTGGACTTGCTCGCGCGGGGGCTTATGGCACTCGGGGTACAGCGCGGCGAAAAGATTGCCCTCTGGGCGACGAATGTGCCGCATTGGGTTGTCCTTATGCTCGCCGCCGCGAAGATTGGCGCAATTCTCCTGCCTCTTAATACAAATTATAAGTCCTATGAACTTGACTTCTCACTTAAGCAGTCCAATGCCGAGAATCTCTTTATAACGGAAGGCTATCGCGACTGCGACTTTACGCGCGTCGTGAAGGAACTTGTACCCGAATTGGGCGAAGTGCCGCGTGAGAGTTTTCATTGTGCGGCATATCCGAATCTGAAGCGCGTGATGTTCTTGGGCGGAACTAAACATCGCGGCATTTATTCGCTGGATGAGATTAAGGATCTTGCTCAGGAAGTCTCTTACGCCGAATACTTTGCGCGGCAGGCACAAGTTGAAGTAAACGATATTGTGAATATGCAATATACGAGCGGTACGACAGGCTTCCCGAAGGGCGTACAGCTCACGCACCGCAATATCACAAATGATAGCTTCTGGATTGCGCTTGCCCAAAACTTCTCCGTCAAGGACCGCCTTTGCGTGCCCGTGCCGCTTTTCCACTGTTTTGGGTGTGTGCTTGGGATTATGTGTGCGATAAATCAGGGTGTGACAATGGTCTTTGTGGAACGCTTTGACCCTGTGCAGGTACTTGCCGCGATTGAGGAAGAAAAGTGCACCGCCGTCTATGGCGTGCCGACGATGTATATCGCAATGCTAGACCATCCGCTTTTCAATAAGTTCGACTTGCGCTCTCTGAGAACGGGCATAATGAGTGGCGCGGCGTGCCCCGTCCATCGTATGCGGCAGGTCATTGAGAAGATGCATATGAGCGAAGTGTGCATCCCGTACGGACTCACCGAGGCGGGTCCCGTTATGACTATGACGCGCTACTTTGAGCCGAGTGTGGAGCGCAAATGTACGACGCTGGGGCAAGCTTTGCCAGGTATCGAGGTTGCCATTATCTCCCCTGAAACAGGCGAAATTGCGCCCATCGGGACGGACGGAGAACTTTGTTGTCGTGGCTACAACAATATGAAGGGCTATTACGCTCTCCCCGAGCAAACTGCCGCGTGCATTGACGCGAACGGATGGCTTCATTCGGGTGATATTGGGCGGATGGACGCGGATGGCTACTACTACATTACAGGTCGCCTCAAAGACCTCATTATTCGTGGCGGAGAGAATATCAGCCCGAAAGAAGTCGAGGAGTTTTTGGGGGCGATGCCAGGCATACGCGATGTCGCGGTGGTGGGGTGTCCGTCAAAGAAGTACGGAGAGCAACCCGCCGCGTTTATTATCCGTTCGGAAGGCTCTACCATCACGGCGGAGGATGTGGCGCTGTATTGCAAGAATCGGATAGCGTGGTTCAAGATACCGAAGTATATTCATTTCTTAGAGGAGTTCCC
>CAVLAC010000084.1:0-9692 GCA_963661055.1 bacterium
GTTCTCTATACGCTCTGCAAGTAAGTACGCCTCGTGCGTATTAAGTCAAAGAGGGTGCGCTTTCAAAGCGCACCCTCTTTCGTCCTCCAAGACTTTACGGTTGAGCCATTAAATGAGCCATTAAAATCGGCAGTAAGAAAGCGGACGTCTGGGGTGAGGCAGATTTCGCTTGCGTTAGAGCCGTCAGATTTGTTATAATAGTAATCACTTGACTTGGTTGTGGAAGGGTAATTCCTTTCAAACCAGTGGGGTACTCATATTACTTTAGGCCACTCAGGCGGTTTTTAGGTGTTTTGTTTTCCGCCTGAGTGGTCACTTTTTACCCCTACGCCTTTTGTCCGTAGGCCTCGTGACGGACAATTTCCGCTGTTTCGAGGTAGATGACATCTTCCGCGATATTTGTGGCAATATCGCCAAGGCGTTCGAGGCATCGTGAGACGGTGAGGGCATCCAAGTAGTACCCTGCCGCGTTCGGGGAGGAGAGAATGCCTGTTGTTGCGCGGGCGTAACTTTCCTTATGAAGGGCATCGAGTTCGTCGTCACGGGCGAGAATGTTCCGTGCAAGCGTAATATCGCCCTTGGAAAGTGCCGCGAGGGAGTCCGTGAACATGGCTGTTGCGAGTGAACCCATTTGCGCGAAGTTCCAGGCGACCACGCTCTTATAGCGGTGGGCATCGGCGACACGGTTTGCGATATTAACGGCGAGGTCGCCCGCACGTTCGATTTCCCCGTTCGCCTTCAAAATCGTGATGACGCGGCGCAAATCTGCCGCGACGGGCTGATACAAGGCGAGAATGTCGAGGCACTGCTCTTCAATGGCATTCTCGGCGAGGTCAATCGCGCTATCGCCATCGACGACGGACTCCGCAAGATTCTCGTCATCCGTTTCCATCGCCTTAACTGCCGCGTTCACGGCGGTTTGGGTGCGCTCGGCATTCTCCGCGAGAGTTTGCTCGAGGCGTTTGAGCGCCTTTTCAAAGTGTACTTTCATAGTCATATTAACCGAACCTCCCTGAGACATAGTCCTCAGTTTGCTTGTTCTTGGGATTGGTGAAGATTTGTTTCGTGGGACCAACCTCGACAATTTTGCCCTTGTAGAAGAAGGCGGTCACATCCGAAATGCGCGAGGCCTGTTGCATATTGTGGGTAACAATAACGATGGTAAAGCGCTTACGCAGCTTATCCATCAGTTCCTCAATCTTGAGGGTGCCCACAGGGTCAATGGCGCTCGTCGGCTCATCCATTAACAGTACCTCGGGCTCTGCCGCGATGGCGCGGGCAATGCAAAGGCGCTGTTGCTGTCCGCCCGAGAGGGCAGTGCCTGGCTTGTCGAGCTTATCCTTAACTTCGTCCCAAAGTGCCGCGCCCCGCAAGGCTTCCTCGACTCGCGCGGCAGTTTCCGCACGGCTCAGCTTGAAGTGGAGCCTCAGCGGATACGCCACATTATCGAAGACGCTCATTGGGAAGGGCGTGGGCTTCTGGAAAATCATGCCGACGCGGCGGCGGAGCTCCAGCAAATCGACGCTCGGGTCGAGAATGTTCTTGCCGTCGAGCAAAACTTCGCCCGTCGCGCGCTGTCCGCGATGAAGTTTGAAGATGCGGTTGTAGATTCTGAGGTGGGTTGACTTGCCGCACCCCGACGGACCTATCACCGCCGTGATTTTGTTCGCTTGAATCTCTAGGTTGTTATCAAACAGAGCTTGATGGTCACCATAGAAGAAGTTGAGGTTCTTAGTTACTATTTTTAGCATAAAAGCCTTTCGTAATTAGCTACGCGCCCTTTCTTTGCGCAGGGCAACGCGGCGCACAACGATATTCAGAATCAGGATGACTCCCGCGACAACAAGTGCCGCGCCCCAGCCCATACGATGCATTTCATCGAAGGGCGAATCGAGCGTCGCATTGTTGATGAAGACAGGCGCGGAAGGTGTCGGCCCCGTAAAGTAGTCCGTCGGCCAAGTATCCGCGAAGAGTGCCGTGAAGAGGAGCGGGGCGGTTTCGCCCGAGACACGTGCCACGGCGAGCAGAATGCCTGTGAGCATACCACTCTTTGCGGCGCGGCAGATTATCCCCAAAGTGACGCGGGCACGGGTTGCGCCAAGGGCAAGCCCCGATTCTCTGAGAGTATCCGCGACACAGGCGAGCTGATCTTCAGTGGTTCGTACAACGACGGGGAACATTAGAATGGCGAGCGCCACGGACCCCGCGAAGCCCGAGAAAGTGCCTGTCGTCGCGACGAGAATGCCATAGACGAACAAGCCCACGATGACACTCGGAATGCCCATCATCACATTGATGGTGAAGCGGGCGAGACTCGCGAAGCGTCCGTCTTTGCCGAATTCGGCGAGCCAAATGCCTGCGGCGATGGCGGGTGGAATCGCGAGAAGTGCCGCGCCGCCTGTGATGTAGAGCGTGCCGAGGAGGGCATTGGCAATGCCGTTATTGGGCTCGCCGTAAGGCTTAGAAGGGTTAGTAAGGAGCGCACCCGAAAGGGCGGGTGCACCCTCTTTTATAATGGTGTAGAGAATCCAGCCCATCAGCGCAAGCGCGAGGAATGTCGCGAATGCCGAGAAGCCACGCATAAGCGCGTCATTCAACTTGCGAAATACTGCCGTACGTGGTTTCATAACTTAGACCTTCTCCTTTAGAAGCTTTTGCGTGACAACTTGGATGCCAAACTCAAGCGCGAGCAGAACGGCACCGAGCCCGAAAAGGGCACTCTTGTGGAGTCCGTCCGCTTCAGCGAAGTCATTGGCGAGCGTCGCGGCAATTGTGGTGCAGCTATCAAAGAGGCTTGTCGGAATCGCATTAATGCCGCCGCAAACAAAGAGTACTGCCATCGTCTCGCCGAGGGCGCGTCCGAGCCCAATGAGGATGCCGCCGACGAGTCCGCGCCGCTGGGCACGCACAATCACATTCCAGGTCGCCTCCCAGCGTGTACAGCCAACCCCGACGGCGGACTCCGTCAGTGAGATGGGGGCTTGGGCGAGCACATCACGCATTACGGCCGAGATGTAAGGGAGTACCATTAGTGCCAAAACGGCTGCGGCGGGAATGAGCCCGAAGCCCGTCGTTTCTACGCCACATTTGGCGAAGAATTCCTGCAAGAGCGGACACAGCACGAAAAGTCCCCACATACCATAAATGACACTCGGAATCGCCGCGAGCAAATCGAGGGCTTGTGCGAGAGGCTTTGAAGCCCAAGGCGGTGCGCTATTCACAAAAAGTGCTGCGGCAAAGGCGAGGGGCACGGCGAGGAGAAGCGCGAGGAGGGTCGTAATGAGCGTTCCCACAATCGCCCCTGCCGCACCAAAGACGCCCGCGCCAGGATCCCACTCGGTAGAATAGATGAACTTAAAGCCTTCCGTCCGCCAAATGTCGCTCGAGGCATAGCCGAGCTCCAGAACGAGTGCAACCGCGAGCACGAGACCCGCGGCTACACCTGCGAAGCAGATGGACTTAAATACGCTATCGGTTGAAAGTTTCACTGCTTAGTACCTACCGCCTTACTTAGCAACAGGGATGTAGAAGAGCTTCTTGGCGGTTTCCGCGCCGTTCGCGAAGCACCAATCGAAGTAGGCTTGGAGGGCAGCCTTCTTGTCGGCGGGCGTATCCTTGCGGGTCAAGATGTAAGTCTTGCCCACGATTGGCCACGCGGCGACCGTCGGCTCTTCGACCTTGCCATTAACGGACATCTTAGCGACATTGAGCTTCGACTCAAGCGCGAAGGTATATTCCGTATAGCCAATCGAGCCCTTGATACGACGCACATTGTTGCAGACACCCGGGTTCTTCTGTCCCGCGATACCGCACGGCCACTTGAGCTGGGTTGCCGCGCCATAGTTCGCCTTCCATTCGGGCGAGACGCTCGTCAGGTAGGAAGTGAAGATGTGGGTCGTGCCCGAGCCATCGCCGCGATGCACAACGGTAATCTTCAGGTCAGGGAGCTTGAGTGACGGATTCAGCTTCACGAGCCGCTCATCATTCCAGCGGGTAATCTTGCCGAGGTAGATGTCGGCGAGCGTCGCACCATCAAGGACGAGCTTGCCATCTGGGATACCCGGCACATTGACGGCGGGGACAACCGCGCCCGAGACCATATGGAACTGTTCAAGGCCCGCTTCTTTGCACTGCTCTTCGGTGAGGGGAGCGTCCGTCCCCACGAAGTCGACGGTGCCCGCCTTGATTTGGCTGATACCCGCCGAGGAGCCGACGGACTGGTAATTTACCTTTGCGCCGAGTTCCGACTGCGTATAGGCGTAGCACCACTTCTGGTAGAGTGGCGCGGGGAAGCTGCCGCCCGCACCATTGAGTTCCAGGCGTTCCGCCGCGTGGGCGGTCGCGATTGCCAGTGCCGCGCTGAGCGCGAGGTTGACTACTTTCATTTCTTTCTTCATTTTCTTTCTTCTTTCTTTTAGTTGTTTACGACTAATATTATGGACTTTTTTTGTGAGTGTTGTATTTTGGTTCTGTTAGATTTGTGTTAGAAGTTCCAAGCGAGTTCCACGCGTCCGAAGAACGCGCCATTGCGGTTGCCTTCATCGAAGTAGTCGCCCTTGCTGAAATATTCGCCTTGCAGTGAAACCTTGCCGCCGTGCAGGAGGTCCGCGCCAAAGAGCTTGGCGGGCTTAATCTCATACTTGATTTGGGCATAAGTGCCGCGATAGCGTCCCGCATCATCTTCGCGCACCGCCGTGAAGAGCGGACCTGCCTGAAGTTTGACGGACGAGAAGTCGCCGACATTGCTACCGAACGCGAGGTGCGGATAGATGAGGTTCGTGTAGTCGTATTTGGTGTACATAGGCGCAATCGATTCACCGAGACCCGTCTCACGATTGAAGACGGCGTGCCAGGCGTGTTTGCCGCGCTCGCCATCCGAATCGCCCGTGAGCGCCCAGACAGCACCAGTGAACTTAGGCTTGAAGCCGAGTTTCGGCGCGTAAGTGAGGCCGCCGTAGCCTTGTCCCGCGAAGAGGTCCTCAGAGCCCGCTTGCGCGGCAAGTTCGAATTCACCGCTTAAGGTATCGGTGAAGCGCGGCAAAAGGCGCGTGCCGATGGTGACGGTGTCCGCCTGAGCACCTTCCTTGCGATACTTGGAAGTCGCCCTACGAATTTCGGACTTATAGATTACATACGCGTCATAACCAAAGTCCTTATTCGCACGGTCTTGCCAGTAGAGTCCCGCGCCAAGTTCATCTTGGTTATAGCCTGTTGTATCGTAGTTCGAGCCTTTCACACCTTTCTTGGAGTGTTCCTTGCCCAAGGTCGGCATCCAGTCCTCACGCGCCATATAGAACGCGAAGGCATCTAAGGTGCGCTTCTCTGCCGCGTGCCACGTTAGGCGCACCGCGTCAAAGTAAGCGGAACGCGATCCGTCGCCGCCTGTGCCGTCCGAGAGAATGCGCTTTGAGCCAAACGCCATATCTTGCCGCCCGACTTTCAAGTCGAACTGGTCGAAGATGTTATTGATATTGAAGTAGAGGTTGTCGATGAAGGCGACATCAGGGAAGTTCTGCTTGCGCGAATTCTTCTCGGGGCTACGGTAGTAACGGAACTCATCCGCGAGCCGCACGAAAAGCCCGAAGTCCTCATAGGAGGCGCGAATCCACGGCCGCACCCTGACGCGGGCGTAATCGGAGTGCCCCTCTTGTTTCTGCCCCTTGGGCATATTGACGGTCTCATCATAGCGCAGGCGCAAATCCGCCCCCGCTTTAATTACGGAGTTCGTATTTTCCTCCGCGAAGGCCTTGCTCATCGTGAGCGCGGCAGTTGATGCGGCGAGTAGGCACGCCGCTGTTTTTAGCTTTGTCATTTCACTTATCCTTTTACGGTTAGTTTTCATGCCCAATATTATGACATTTCTGTATTAGGGCATTATTCGCAATCCATTAGATTTTCGTTAAGCGTTTTGTTTCACCACGGATTCCTCGGATTGTCACGGATTGGTAGGGCGGGCAGTCCCTTGCCCGCCGTTTAAACGGGGCGCAGTCCCTTGCGCCCCGTTCTACAATTCTACAACTCTACACGGTTAAAATCCCAATCCTGTAATCCTGTTAATCCTTCTTCCGTGTGCCGCGAAGCGGCTTCCGTGTGTTCCGTGGTTAAAGCGTCAATTCTCGAGTTGCTTACTTCACGGTCGCCGCGCTTTGAGCAAAAAGTGGCAGGAGTTGTTCCAAAGCCGAGCAAAAATGAGCACAATTGAATCAAAAAACAAGCAAAAAGTGGCAAAAAGTGCTTGAAAAATCAGCAAAAATGTGCTATCATATTATGCGTTGACTGAGATAATAGGATAAAATTAATGAGAAGAGCGATAGAATCTGAACTTATTGCTTGGAAAGAATCTAGCGAACGGAAACCTCTCATTTTGCTAGGTGCGCGGCAGGTTGGTAAGACTTGGCTGATGCGAGACTTTGCCAAGAAAAACTTTGCCGCCACTCATGAGTTTAACTTCGATAGTACGCCTGCCTTGAGCGAGCTCTTTCGGGATAGCAAAGAACCCAAAGACATCCTCCCGAAGCTCTCTGTTTTTAGCGAGCGAAAGATAGATATTGCACACGATGTTATTATCTTTGATGAGATTCAAGCGTGCCCTGATGCATTAAATTCGCTAAAGTATTTCCGTGAGAAATGCCCGCAATTGGCAGTTATGGCGGCGGGCTCTCTCTTGGGCGTAAAATTGAGGCAACAGAAAGAAAATGGAAGAACGGACTCGTCATTCGCTTCGCCCCAGTCCTATCCTGTGGGGCAAGTTGAGCTTATTGATGTTGAGCCACTCTCTTTCTCGGAGTTCTTAAGTGCACATAAAGAAGCATTAGCTGAATATTATCTAACGATAAAAGGCGTTGAGCCTTTGCCCGAGGTATTTCATCGGCAACTTTTGGATGAATACGCACTTTATTTGACACTGGGCGGAATGCCCGAAGTAATTGCTTCATATCT
Organism: bacterium; assembly: GCA_963661055.1. GTDB lineage: Bacteria > Verrucomicrobiota > Kiritimatiellia > RFP12 > UBA1067 > UBA1067. Next base: position 6,940 of record CAVLAC010000084.1, read on the forward strand.
TAAGAACGGAGACCCCAAGCGCGTCCTGAAGCTCCAACACGATCTTGTGACACTCTATGAAGATGATATTGTTAAATACAATAGCGAAATAGATGCCGCGAAGATACTCGTCGTCTTGCGGTCAATTGTCCCTCAATTGGCGAAGGAGAATGGTAAGTTCGTTTATGGTGCACTAAAAGACGGAGCTCGTGCGCGTGGTTATGAAGAGTCAATAGAGTGGCTTCTTTCGGCACGGATTGTGAGGCGTGTAAATAATCTCTCAAAGATGGACTATCCGCTCAGTTCGTATACAATGCGCAATGCTTTTAAGCTTTATATGAACGATGTGGGGTTATTGAAGCAAATGGCGGGCATAACCAACGAGTCTCTTATGCTTAAACGAGATTTCGCATTTAAGGGAAGCTTTGTCGAGAATTATATCCTTCAACAATTGATAGGGCGTACAGAGGGAGAAGTTCATTATTGGTCGGAGCGCGCCGAGCGCGAGATTGACTTTGTCGTGCAACAAGGTGGGGAGATAATCCCAATCGAGGTGAAGGCAGGTACGAATAAGAAGTCCGCGTCATTTAAGAGTTATGTTAATCAAAATAAGCCGAAGTATGCTATCCGCTTTTCGGAGTTGAACTTGCGAAAAGATGGAGGTTTTGTAAATATTCCGTTCTATCTCGCCGAGCGTTATTCACATTGCCTTCAGGGCTGAGGGGGCGGAGTTTTTAACACAGAGGCACAGAGAAGCGGTAAGAGTTTGAGCGTTGAATGCGACCCTACCAATCGCTTCGCCTGATTCTTTCAGGTATACGGCTTCTTTTCACGGGGCGGAAGGGACTCCGCCCCCTACCAGCCCCACGGTAGCGTAAGGTGGTAGGGCGGGCAGTCCCTTGCCCGCCGCGGGTGAGATAAATATCCCCGCATATTCACCGAAAAATGGTATAATAGAGGTCTTACAAGGAGAGAAATGGTATGGCAATAGATAAGACGGAACTTCCGCTTAAGGATATGAACAATGATCCTGAGGTGCTTGCACGCTTTGCCGCGTGCAAGGATAAGTGTCACGCCTATAACTTACTGAAGCCCTCGGATGTCGCGGCAAAAAACGCGGCACTTAAGGGCATCTTGGGTAAGATTGGCGGACGCCTCACCATCCAACCCAACTTCTGGTGCGACTTTGGCACAAATATCGAGGTCGGCGATAACTTCTTCGCCAATCACGGACTCACCATCCTTGATACCGCCAAAGTGACTTTTGGCGATAATGTGTTCATTGGACCTGATTGCGGATTCTATACGGCGGGGCATCCGCTCGATATTGAGCGCCGCAATCAGGGGCTCGAATACGCGCTCCCAATCACAGTTGGGGATAATGTGTGGATTGGCGGACATGTCACCGTGTGCCCAGGCGTTACCATCGGCGAAGGTTCCGTCATTGGTGCGGGAGCCGTCGTTACGCACAGCGTCCCACCTAATAGCCTCGCCGTGGGCAACCCCTGCTGTGTCATCCGTAAGCTCAACACTCGCCCCGAAAGCAGCAAAAGCAAAGCTAATTAATGCTGTCTAAATGCCCACCCTCATATATTCGGTTATAAGTTGAATAGAACTATAAAACCACCGCTCTATTCAACCTATAACCGAATAAATCACACATTCCCTCTTTCAATTCGGTTATAAATGTGATATAATATTAGGCGAAAGGATTTTGAAAATGGTAAAAAGAAGCGACTATCTAGCGAAAATACGCCCTTTTGTAGGGTTGGACATCATTAAGGTCATTACAGGCATTCGCCGTAGTGGCAAGTCCGTTCTTATGGAACAAGTGCGGCAGATGATTGCAAAAGAGATAGACACCGCCGCGCAATTCGTTGTCCTTAACTTGGAACTCGGGGAGAATAGACGATTCCTTGATAAGGACATTTTGCACGACTATGTGCTTGAAAAAGCGAATGAGAATGCTAAAGCTAAGACATATGTCTTCATTGATGAAGTGAGCGAGGTAGTCGAGTGGGAGAAGACAATCAATTCTCTGCGCACACACCCCAATATTGATGTCTACATAACAGGTTCTAACTCAAAGCTTCTCTCGGGGGAATTGGCAACTTATTTGACTGGACGCTATGTGGAAATACGTGTTCTGCCGTTTTCCTTCAAAGAGTTCTGTTTAGCGATGCCATCTTTCTCGCAGGAGCAGGCTTTCAATACTTACCTTGAATTGGGTGGCATGCCGTTTTTGTCACAACTCGCTTTAGAGGAGCGGGCGAGTAGGGGCTACTTGAATGATTTGTATGCCTCTATTCTAATGAAGGATGTCGTCGTTAGACATAAGGTTCGTGATGTGGAACTACTATCCCGCATTATCAATTATGTGATGAGTGAATCGGGACATATGGTGTCCGCTGCGAGTATTCAGCGCTACTTGAAACACGAGAACCGCAAGATTTCCTTTGAGACGGTGATGAACTACCTGATGTACTCAGAAGAATCCTTCCTCTTTAGCGCGGTTAAGTGTGAGGATGTACTTGGCAAGCGGCTCTTGGATGTTGAGGCGAAATATTATGTGACGGATCTTGGTATGCGCCGCGCTATCTTGGGTGGCGGTATTGCTCGCGATATAGACCAAACTCTTGAGACAGTTGTTTACTTGGAACTCCTCCGCCGCGATTATCAAGTATCCGTCGGACGCGTGAAGGAGAAGGAAGTGGACTTTGTCTGTCAACGCGGCAAAGAGCGGCTGTATGTTCAGGTGACTTATATGATGGCAA
>CAVLAC010000085.1:0-9661 GCA_963661055.1 bacterium
CCGCCGTTGGTAGGGGGCGGAGTCCCTTCCGCCCCGCTGGTAGGGTCGCGCGTCCCTGCGCGACCGCAATATGATATGAAACTATTGATGATAGGTGATGTAGTGGGTTCGCCTGGCCGGCGAATCCTTAAGCGCGAGGTTCCCCGCCTACGCGCCGAACTACATTTGGATGCCGTTATCGTGAATGCCGAGAATTGCGCGGCGGGTTCGGGCATAACTGCCGCGCTCGCGGACGAAATTCTTTCCAATGGCGTGGACGCGATTACACTTGGTGACCATACTTGGGGGCAAAAGGAGTTTGCGGGGCAGATTGACTCGTGCATGAGTCTTGTGCGTCCAGCCAATTATGCGCCCGAATGCCCAGGCAGGGGTTGGTGTCTTGTGACGCTCCCGACTTGGCAATTCGCCGTTGTGAATATGCAAGGTCGCGTCTTTATGCAACCCACGGTGGAGTGTCCGTTTAAAACCATTGACCGCGTCCTTAATGAAATCCCGAAGGATGTGCCTGTTTTCGTAGACTTTCATGCGGAAGCGACGAGCGAGAAGATTACTTTTGGGTACTATGTTGACGGACGCGTCACGGCGGTTGTGGGCACCCACACTCATATTCAGACCTCGGACGCATTTGTACTCCCTAAGGGCACGGCTTTTTTGAGCGACCTTGGGATGACGGGGCCTTATGTGAGTTCCATTGGTCGCGATTTGAAGCCTGTCACGCGGCGTTTTGTGACGGGAATGCCTTCGCGGTTTGATGTGGCGGAAGGTCCGAGCACCCTCGAAGGCGCGGTCATTACTTTTGATGGCGCGACCAAGAAGGCGATTTCCATTGAAACAGTCCGTGTGCGTGAGCCGTATGTTGAAGAAAATGCACGCTAAATGCGGCAAAATATGGTATAATATTCTTTATCAGCAAGGAGTTTAGTAGAAATGATAGACATCAAGAAGCTAAGAGATGATTTTGAAGCGACGGCGCAAGCCCTCGCGCGGCGTGGCGTTGAACGCGAACGCCTAGAGAAGGCGCGCGATTTGGATTCTAAGCGCCGCGCTCTCTTGGGTGAAACCGAGACGCTGAAGGCGAAGCGTAATGCCGCGTCGAAAGAAATTGGTAAGGTCGCTGCGGCGGGCGGCGATATTGCGTCCGCCAAAGCCGAGATGCGTGCGGTAGGCGATCGCATTGCCGAGATTGACCGCGAATTGACTACGGTTGAGCACGATTTGCGCGAGACGCTGTTGATGATTCCGAACATTCCCGCGCCAGAGATTCCGACGGGACCTGATAGCTCGACAAATAAGGTCGTGCGTTTCGTGGGTGAGTGGAAAGACCGTGAGTTCGCGGTGCTTGACCATATGACCGTCGGCGAGAAGCTCGGTATTTTTGACTTCCCGCGCGGCGTTAAGTTGACGGGCACAGGCTTCCCCATCATTTTGGGGCAGGGTGCGAAGCTCCAGAGGGCGCTTATTCAGTATATGCTCGATTTGCATTGCCAGAAGCAGGGCTATACGGAGATGCTTCCGCCGTTCCTCGTGAACTCGGCTTCTATGACGGGCACGGGACAGCTCCCGAAGTTCGCAGAAGATTTGTATCATAGCGACCTCGATGATTTTTGGCTTATTCCGACTGCCGAAGTGCCAGTCACGAACTATTATCGGGATGACATTCTTGATGGCAAGAAGTTGCCGATTAAGTTGACGGCATATACACCGTGTTTCCGCCGCGAAGCGGGTAGCGCGGGCAAGATGACGCGCGGTATGTTACGCGTCCACCAGTTTGATAAGGTGGAAATGGTCAACTTCGTCCATCCCGACCACGCTTTTGAGCAGTTGGAAGTACTCGTCCACGAAGCAGAGGAAGTTTTGACGGGTCTCGGACTCCACTTCCGCGTCATTATGCTCAGCTCGGGCGATATGGGCTTCTCGGCGGCGAAGTGCTATGACTTGGAACTTTGGGCACCTGGCGAGAAGCAGTGGCTGGAAGTCTCGAGTTGCTCGTGCTTTACTGATTACCAAGCGCGGCGTTTGAATTGCCGCTTCAAAGACGCGGATGGCAAGACGAAGCTCGTCAATACCCTGAACGGGTCGGGCGTCGCTCTGCCGCGTTTGATGGTGGCGTTGCTTGAGCAGTGCCAGAATGCGGATGGCAGCGTGACGATTCCGGAAGTGTTGCGTCCGTATATGGGCGGAATCGATAAACTCGTTCCCGTCAAGTGATATCCGTAGCCTCTAGTTCGGAGGGAAGTCCGCTTGCTTTGTTGCAGGCGGACTATGTGGCATATGTAGACACCTACCGTGACGCGGCGGGTGTCTTGCCGAAGATGATGCAGTTAAAGCTCATCCATACTCAAGGAGTTGTGGACGCGGCAACGTGCATTGCGGAAGGCGAGGGCTTTGACGAGCCGACGACAATCGCCTGCAAAGCCGCCGCGCTTTTGCATGATACGGGGCGCTACGAACAGCTAAAGCGGTATAATACTTTTCGTGATTCTGAGAGCGTCGATCACGCCGTCTTCTCGCACGACATTGTGAAGGAGAAGGGGTGGCTCGCGGACTGGACAGATAAGGACGCGATTCTCTGGGCAGTACTCGTCCATAACCGCCGCGATATACCCTCCCCCTCGCCCTCGCCGCGTGCCCTCGTTTGCGCGAAGACGGTGCGTGACGCGGATAAGCTAGACATCTTTCGCGTACTCGAAGACCAAATCACGAATACCAATTGGCGAGAGGATAACCGTGCCTTCTGGAATCTGAAGGTAAATGCCGCGCCGAATCCTGTCGTTTTGGACGCAATTCGCGCGGGGAAGCCTGTCGATTATCAGGCGATAAGTTGTCTCGCGGACTTTGTGCTGATTCAGGTGGGATGGATGATGAACGGACTCGAATACGCCACATCGCGGCAACTTTGTGCCGCGCGCGGACACCTCGCGTTCCGTCGGCGGTTCTTGCACGAGCTCACCGATTCACCTGCCATAGATGAGATTTGTGATTTAGCGGAGGAGGCACTCGCGAAATGAAGTCCCTTGAAGAACTTCTTCCTCAGGCGCACCCGATGATTTTGCTTTCGGGGTACACGCCTCTCGCCGCTGATTCGGATGTGGTGGAAGCGTGGGTGGATGTCTCGGCGGAGTCTCCCTTTTTTGAGGCGGAACTCGGTGGCGTGCCCGCTTGTGTCGCGGCGGAATATATGGCGCAGACAATGGCTCTTTGCACAGGGCTTTACCGTGCCCGCCGAAACCTGCCGCCCAAAGTCGGTTTTTTGCTTGGTTCGCGGCGTTTGACGCTGAATCTTAAACATTTCACGGCAGGAAGTCGCTATCGGGTCCGTGTCGAGCCGACATTCTCGGATGAGGAATTTGGCTCTTTTGCTTGCACAATTTTAGAGGACGCGACAGGTAAGGAAGTAGCGAGTGCCCAGATGAATGCTTTTCAGCCCGAGGGCGAGCTCGCTGTAGATAAATTGGAGGCTTACACATGAAGAAAGTTATTGTAACGGGTTCTAGCCGCGGCATTGGTCGCGCCATTGCACTTAATTTGGCGGCGGCGGGCTATGACCCCGTCATCCATTGTGTGAAGGGACGCGACGCGGCGGAGGAAGTTGCCGCGCAAGTTCGTGCGCTGGGGGGTACGGGGGACATTCTGCAGTTTGATGTCGCCGACCGCGCCGCCACGCGTGCCGCGCTTGACGGATGGGTTGCCGCGAATGGTGCTCCCTATGGAGTCGTCTTGAATGCGGGCATCGCGGCGGATAATGCGTTCCCAGCGATGGAAGATGACGAGTGGGATCGCGTAATTCGTACGGATCTCGACAGTTTCTATAATATCCTAAAACCGCTCGTTCTGCCGATGGTTCAGGCACATATTCGCGGACGCATCATCGCCCTCTCGTCCCTCTCGGGCATTATTGGCAATCGGGGACAGACGAATTATTCGGCGGCGAAGGCGGGACTAATTGCCGCCGCGAAGGCGCTCGCCGTGGAACTTGCTCGTCGCGGCATTACGGTGAATTGTGTCGCGCCAGGCGTTATTGAGACGGAAATGATAGACGGAATCTTCGCCGAAGAAGTGATGAAGGCGATTCCTATGCGCCGCTTTGGTAAGCCCGAGGAAGTCGCCGCAGTGGTGCGCTTTTTGATGTCCGAAGAAGCCTCGTATGTAACGCGGCAGGTTATTCAGGTGAACGGAGGTATGATTTGAAGCGCCGCGTAGTCATAACGGGTCGGGGGCTCGTGAGTTCCCTTGGTAATTCGCCAGACGCGGCATTTGCGCGGCTGAAGCGACTTGAGAATTGCGTGGAAGTCTCGCCTGAGCTCGCGGGCATTGGCAATTTGCAGACGCAACTTTGGGCGCCTTGCCACTTCGAAAAGCCTGCCGAATATACGCGTAAAGTGATTCGTACGATGAGCCCTGTCTCAATTATGGCACTCTACGCGACGGAACGCGCCCTTGAAGACGCGGGGCTGAAGGACGACCCTTTTGTGAAAGGCGGACGGCTCGGGGTCGCCTACGGCTCTTGCTCGGGCGGCGTGGAGGCGTGCGCGGACTTCTTTTCTATTGTTAAGGAGCATGTGGTCCGCAATGTGACGAGCTCGACCTATATCCGTATGATGCCGCAGACCTGTGCAGTGAATCTCTCGGTCCATTTTGGTACGACAGGGCGCCTTTTGCCGACGGGCACGGCGTGCACTTCGGGGTCACTCGCAATTGGCGAGGCCTATGAGGCGATTGCTTACGGCAAGCAGGACGCGATGATTGCGGGTGGTGCGGAAGAGTTTAGCGTCACTCAAGTCGCCGTCTTTGATACGCTTTTTTCGACTTCCCGCAAGAATGACGCACCTAAGACGACGCCGCGCGCCTTTGATTCCGCACGGGACGGACTCGTCATTGGCGATGGCGCGGCAACTCTCATTTTGGAAGAGCGCGAACACGCCCTTGCTCGTGGGGCGAAGATTTATGCCGAAGTTGTCGGTTTTGGTATGAATACTGACGGACGCCATGTTACCCAGCCTAACGCGGATACAATGGCGAATGCTTTGACTCTTGCCCTTGAGGACGCGGGGCTGAGTGCGGACGCAATTGGCTATGTAAACGCGCACGGCACGGCGACCGACCTCGGGGACATTGCCGAGGGCACGGCGACAGCGCAAGTTTTTGGCGCGAACCGTCCGCCTGTAAGCACGATTAAGAACTATACAGGGCATACTCTCGGGGCGTGCGGAGCAATTGAGGCAATTCTCTCCATTGAGATGATGAATGCCGATTGGTTTGCGCCGAATTTGAATTTGGTGAACCCTGATCCAAGGTGTGGTAATTTGGACCTCATTATGGGTGACGGACGCTCCAAATCGGTTGAGTATGTGATGTCCGATAACTTCGCCTTTGGCGGCGTGAATACCTCCCTCATCTTTAAGCGGATATGACGCGGGAACTCGAGATTGTTAATTTCAATATAGTTCTGCCCGAGGAGGAACTCGACCTTAGCCGCGTTGCACCCGCTTCGCGGCGACGGCTTTCGCCTCTTCAGAAGGTATTTTTTCATCTCGCTTCCCAAGTGGAAACTGAGCTGAGCGAAAATACGGTATTTGCGTCCCAATTTGGCGAAATGTCCCTAACTTGCCGCCTTGTGGAGGAGTTTAATGCGGATGGTTCCGTCTCGCCGAATCGGTTTAGTACATCCGTCTATAATGCCGCTCCAGGGCTTTGGAGTGTGGCGACAAAGAATCCAGCCCCTTACACAGCCATTGCGGCGGCGGAAGATACGATTGAGAACGGCTTATTAGAACTTTGGGATAGCCCCGCGCGGCAGATGTTTATTTATGCGGAGGAAGCTCCGAATACCTATGGACTCGGCATTCTATTTGGGAAGGGCAATGGACGCAAAGTGCGCCTTACGACCCATCCCCGCGAAGAAAGTGCCGCGCCTCTCACTTTTGCCGCGCTTGGTGATTTTTTGCGCGGCACTTTGCCCGAGATTAACGGACGCTTTCTGACGCTTGAGGATGTCGCGTTATGAGGATAAATGAGCGCGGCTTTCGGGCGTTTCTCTTGCTCGCACTCTTTAATTTGGGTGGACTCGCACTTTTACCTGTCTTTTTGCTCGTGTGGAGCAATACGGCGCGGCACTTTATAGTACGTTCTCTTTGGCGATTCTATGTCGCGCTTCTGAACTTTTCGCGGCTTATTCATATTGAGCGCGGCACTTTGGGCAATTATCGCGGCACAATTCTCGCGTGTAATCATCCGTCTTTACTCGATGTTGTGATGATTAGTGCTTATGTGCCACGGACGCTTTTCATTGCCAAGAAAGCCCTGCGGAATAATCCGTTTTGTGCGGCGAGTGTGCGGTCACTTTCCTTGCCAGCGGATGCGGACCTCTTCGCGGCGGCGGCACCGAAGCTCGCGGCAGGGTGGAATGTGCTGATTTTCCCTGAAGGGACGCGCTCCCCGAACGATGTGGGCTTCCAACCCTTTAAGCGCGGTTGCGCACAATTGGCATTGCGGACGGGTGCGCCCCTTGTTTGCATTGGGGAGACACTTTCGCCGCGAATACTGGGCAAAGGACAGTCCGTTTGGGATATGGGCGAGCGGTGTATTACGGCGACTTTTAAGGCGGATGAGCCCACAATCGAGACGCAAAAGCCCGGTGAAAGCCTCCACTCTGCCGCGATTCGCGTAACACAAGAACTTAATTCCCGCATTCAAAGGCTATGCGTGAAGCGGAGTTGTTAACCTTCTGATAATTATATTAACCGTGTAGAGTTGTAGAAGGGGTGCCGATTTGACGCAAAGTTCGCAAAGGTTTTAACGCAAAGGCTTTGGGGGATAGATTGGTTATGTGGGGTTGTTTTTTAACACAGAGGCACAGAATCACAGAGGCACAGAGAAGAGGAGGGCGGCAAGCCGCCCGTAATTTCTAGCATGCGGGGCGGAAGGGACTCCGCCCCCTACCAACCCCACAGTAGCGCAATGCAGGTAGGGGGCGCAGTCCCTTGCGCCCCGCGTTCAAGAATTAACAATTCCACTCTTCAACTTAAACTTCAACTCCTCTGTGACTCTGTGCCTTTGTGCCTCTGTGTTAAAAAAACGCCGCGCCCTCAGCCCCGAAGGGGCTATCTAAAATACTCTCTGCGAACTCTGCGCCTCTGCGTGAGTAAATAACATATGAAATCGCTACTACCAACTCGGGTAATTGACGGGGGGGGTAATATGGTATAATATTGTACTAATAAATGGCTGTAAAAGGCTGTTTGGTAGGGGCACGCGTCCCTGCGTGCCCGCAAAGATTGGTAGGGGGCGGAGTCCCTTCCGCCCCGCAAAGGAAAGAAAGAGTATGAAAGAGCAGATAAAGAAAGTCGTTCTCGCGGCACTTGTCGCGGCAGTGAGCATTGCCGCGCAGGCGGGCACGATGTATAGTTGGGTCTTCGGAGTTTACGATTCGGATGCCGAAAAGAATAAATCAACTTATAGTGCGTATATATTCGCCATCTCGGATACCGCTGCAGGGAGCGCAGGATATGGGAACAAGACTGTAACAGAGGATTCGGTTTGGGAGGCTCTTAGTAAAGGCTCCTCTGGTACGCTCCCAACTACTATAGGAGGGAATATTTCAGCTGTGCTGAGAGATAATAATTCTTATATAGAGTATAGTTCAAATTGCAATATAAATGGAGACTACGATTTGTCAGCCTCAACCTTTATGGCTTTGATTCTTAATTCAAGTAGCCTTAGTACCGCGACTAAGTATATAGTGGCTAAAACCTCGGATGGTACTGCTGTTCTCAAACCATCCGATGGCGGAACATCATCGCAAGTTAGCTCAAAAATTTACTCGTGGAACTGGGGTGTTCAGGCGAGTACAAGTTGGACGGATGTGGGTACGATTCCTGAGCCGACGAGTGGGCTGTTGTTGGTGCTCGGGATGGCAACTCTCGCCCTGAGGCGCCGCCGCGTGTAAGAGGCTCGATTAGATTAGATAAGGCTCGACTGGATTGGTCGAGCCTTTCTTGTTATCACCATGAATCTTGTTTTTAACCACGGAACACACGGAAGCCGCTTCGCGGCACACGGTAGATGAGGATGGAATAAACCCCTGTATTGTTTTTAGACAGGATTAACAGGATTTACAGGATTGTAGTTTGGCAGGACGCGCGCCGTCGCGTCCGTATTTATCTCACGTAGAGAACGCAGAGTTCGCAAAGAGTTTTTTAGATAGCCCCTTCGGGGCTAGTGGGGGTTTGTTTTTTAACACAGAGGCACAGAGTCACAGAGGAGTTGTAGTTTAAGTTGAAGTTGAAGAGTGGAGTTGTTAATCCTTCTAGTACATGTTTTAACCGTGTAGAGTTGTAGAATTGTAGAGATTTAGTCGAAGTCGAGAGTCGAAGTCGAACAGTGGCAGGGTAACTTTTGAACACGGGGCGGCGAAGGTCGGGCGATAGCTTGAGTGTGTTGCGAGGTTAAAAACTGCACATTTTTGTGTTTGACTCTTTGAGCAGGATTAGGTATAATCTAATGCCAAATGAAAGTTAGCATAGAAAGAGAATAGGTATGAAGGCTGTAGAGAATAGCATGCAGAAGAGCGAAATCGTCGTTTATCAACCTGATAACACGATGCGACTTGAGGTGCGGATACTTGACGAAAGCGTTTGGCTAACCCAAATGCAACTTTGCGAATTGTTTGGTGTAGTTAAATCAAGTATCTCTTATCATCTCAGGAACATCTTTGATACAGCAGAATTAGAAAGAGAGCGAACTGTTCGAAAAATTAGAACAGTTCAAATTGAGGGCGGCAGGTCGGTTGCTCGTCAAACAGAATATTTTAATCTGGAAGTCATCATCTCCCTAGGATTTCGTATCAATAGTCGCCTTGGCATCCAATTCCGCCGTTGGGCAAACGGAATTCTAAAGTCATATATGACAAATGGGGTCGCAGTTATAAATCCGCAAATTGTTGCCTTGGCGAATGAGGTAGATAGGCGGTTCGCTTCTCAGGATAGGCGTATTGTTGATCTTGAAGAGAAGGTAGACTACTTTGTGAAGACTAACATCCCGCCAAAGGAGAAGGTCTTGTGTGATGGACGGATGTTGGATGCCCAATTTGAATTGACGCGAATAGTAAAAATGGCGCGCAAGCGGATAGTTCTTATTGATAACTATATTGATGAGCGTACCCTTATGTTGCTCGGTAACCGCCGCGCAAAGGTTGATTGTACTGTCTACACGCGAAGCCCTAATTCTCCAAAACTCGCACCCGCACTTGTGAATTATGCCCGCCAGTATCCTACACTGCCAATTACTCTTAAGGGATATAAGAAATCGCATGACCGCTTTCTGATTATAGACAATACAGTTTGGCACATTGGTGCTTCACTTAAAGATGCAGGTACCGCGCTTTTCGCTCTTATGCGAATGGAGCTTGACCCAGCAATTATATTGTCTATCGTAGAAGCGTAGCGTTAGCGAAGCTTTTGTTGCCCCTCGGAGTTTATAACTCTGTCCACACGGTCGCGCGGGACGCGCGCCCCTACCATTTGCTTCGCACTAGATTGAGAACCCTTGAATTGAAGCGTGTCCTCTTCCTCTCTGCGGTCTCTGCGTGAGATACCCCCCCCCCCAAAAAAAAATTCGCACCTACCCACTTGGGTAATTGACGGGGGGGGGGGGGTAATATGGT
>CAVLAC010000086.1:0-9493 GCA_963661055.1 bacterium
CGGGGCGGAAGGGACTCCGCCCCCTACCAGCCCTACAGCAGCGTAAGGTGGTAGGGCGGGAGATGCGCCGAAGAAGCTCTGCTTCGAAGGGTAGGTTGTCGAAGGCAACGGCGAAGCCGCCCGCAAGGGCCCGCGTCCCTTGCCCGCCGTGTTCAGAAGGTTAACAATTCCACTGTTCGACTTCGACTCTCGACTTCGACTCTTTCTACACCTCTACAACTCTACACGGTTAAAACAAAATCTGTGAGAATCTGTGGAATCCGTGGTTAAAAACAGTGAATGAAATCAGTGGTGATAACAGGATTTGTGGAATCGGTGGTCAAATGGCGTTTCAAAAATTGCAACAAATTCTTCAAGAATCGCAATTGCAATGAAACGCCAAATAGTTTATAATAGTAATTGTAATCTAGCAATAGGAGGTTTACTATGCAGAAAATAGTCCAAAATGTGTGGGCACTGAGTGCTCTTGTGGCTTGTTTTGCCTGGACAAGCTATGGCGACTCTTTCACTTGGAATGGTGGCGAAGGCTCTTGGGACGATGCCTCCAATTGGGTCATCGGCGAAACTTCCGCCACGCGGGTTCCAGGTGTGAATACGACGGATGATAGTGTCGTCCTTGGCAATGTGGACGCGACCATACACTTCCCGACATCCGTTGACGAGACGAAGTACATAGGCGAGTTCTATATTCAAGGTGTTTCCCCTGCGGCTGAAGACCCCTCCACAAAGCGTACGATTACACTCGACACCTGCGGGACCTCCTTCTATTACACAAATACTGTAAGCGGAATACATCCTATAATTAGGGGGTGGAAGTACGACACAAAGAAAGGTTGGCTGACTGGGGAAAAAAACGAATATATTTATCTTTTTAAGCCTTATGGTAGCCAGAATGTATTTATAACGAATGGTACTATGAGAGCAACTAATGCCGTTCTTCAGTGTACTCTCACGCCGACCAATACGACACTTGTTCAAAAGCAAGGTGTCCTGACCTTTTCTCCAGCGCGACCAGTTTTTCTGCGCGGGGCTGCTGGTGGTGGTACGACGAACTGGACGGAACTCGTTGTCGAGGATGGCGACTTTATGTCGGGGATTCGTCTTTTGGGTTACAGCCGATTCATTTTTAAATCTAATGGTACATTGCCAACTTCTACGATAGAGCTTTTGCCTGACAATGACAGCACGGGCGATGGGTATGGTGGCGGTCCTGCCGAATTCATTATGTCCGCTGGTACGAATAAGACGAATTATGGTTGGCTTAAAATCGGGAGCTTCGGTGGTGCAGATGCGCACTTTACAGCGTGTGGTACGGCATATATTGAACGCAATGGAACTGGAACAGGCTCATTTCCTGACCTTTATGTGGTCGGTTGTAATCCAAATAGCAATTCCTCTTTGAACTTACTCAAAAAAGGTGAAGCGACGTTTGCGGACTCTGCCGTCTATTATGTCAAGGGGCGTAATGATAATAGTAATCAGTATGGCAATATCAAAATTGCCACTCTTACGAATGCGGTTGGTACTGTGACGGTTAAGGATGATGCGTCCGTTCTTTTTGACAATGGTTACGCGGCGGTCGGCTCGGGTGGCGAGTCGTACGGATATTTGACGGTTGAGGGACGCGGCACCTTGAAGGTGCTTGGCACGGCGACGACGAAGTTACTCGCAACCAGCGTTGGCATTAACCTTGGCGGCACAGACTCAAAGGAAGCGGTCTTCACGATTAAGGATTCGGCACTCGTGGAAACGCCGCGTGTGGCGGCGACAACCGCGAACACGAGAGACTGGTATGTAGGTAATACGCTTAAGCTGGAAGGTGGCACGCTCAAGACTTCGGTGATTGAGGGTAGTGAGTTGAATGTTGTTGTCAATAATGCGACAATTTGTGCACGGTCGGCAACGACGGCGGATGCTCCTCTCCTCGCGGCAAATGGCGTGAAGTCGTTTACGGCGGAAGGCGAGAAGACGCTCACAATCGACACGCAGGACTACGATACTTATGTGGCCTATGCCTTCCCTGAAGATTTGACGATCGTTAAAAAGGGTTCGGGGACGCTCTATGTGAAGAACTCGCCTCACGCGAAGACCATCGTTGAGAATGGCGCGATTGAGATGACGGAAGATGGTGGCGTTTTCGGCAAGTCATGGGAACTCGGCGAAGATACGGAACTTCCGTTGCCTTCCGTGACCGAGACAAGTGAAGTCGTTCTGATGAACTTCGCGTCCGAAGAGGATGCGCAGGCGTATGCTGCAGCCTATGAGGAACATGTGATCCGTAAGAGTGGCTATAGGGTTGGTACTATCAGTGTTAAGCAGTCGGACAATATCTATCAGGTTGTCGTGACAGTCGAGGTTGTGACGGAAGGTTCGACCAAGACTTGGCAGGGCGGCACCGACGGCGCGAAGTGGAATGGAGCAGATAATTGGAATCCTTCGGGGATTCCTGAACCCGATGACACGCTGACGGTGAGCAGTGCGGCGACAATTGAACTGCCGCGCTTCGGGTACGCGAATACGCTCAATTTGGATCAGAATAAGCTCGCGCTCACGGGTAGCAAGTCTGAACTGCGCGTGACAACAGTCTCCGTCAAGGGAGACCAGTCTTCGAAGGAGTATAATGTTGCGAAAGACGATGCGGTGACCATTACAGCGGCAAACTTTAAGACGGAAGATGTCGGCTTCAAGAAGACGGGAGCAGGCTCTTTGACGCTCGATTTAAGTGCTACGCCGAATCTTGTGTATATTTCCTCCAATGCGACGGACTCTATCCGTATTGACGAAGGTGAACTCGCGATCCTCGGTTCGGGAACCATTACAGAAGGTTCGGCGCATATTGGGCGTTCGGGCACCTGCTTCTACGATACGACGCTGAAGAATACTATGGTCGGCGGAACGGATACACCTGAGAAGGGACATTCCTCGCTCGTGTTGGACAACACGGGTTATGGACGTCCCGACCTATTCGCCAGTCGCGATGGCGGTGGCGGCGGTTCGATTTGTGTCGGCAATTTCGGCGCGAACGCGGCAAGCGCGACAGCCTCGCTCACACTCTTGAATGGCTCTATGATCTGTGCTAATTCTGTCATAATTGGTTATCAGCCATCCGCGCAGAATACGATCGCTTATCTATATGTGACAAATTCAACACTTTGCGCGATTTCTTCGGAGGTAGTTGGATTCGGCGCTATGGTAAACGATGACCAAGCGAATAGCGGCTTCAAGGTTGTAGCGCGGCTTGGCGAGGGCGCGGTCGTACGCGATGTAAGTGGTGGCAACGGTGATGGCGCGATTCGGTTTGGTTGCGGGCTTGATGTCGCCTTTGCGGACGGCGCAATCGTTAAGATGTCAAATGTGCCCAACGATAGTAAATACGCGAAGGGCTGGGTGCGCTCCTACGGTCGCGCTTTTGGTGATGTGAGTTTCACGAGTGGTGCGATGATGAGTTTCGCGGGTGGACTTCTCTTCAATAACTATGCAACACCTGACCTCTCCGAATCGCGGCGGTTGAGGTTCATCTTCGATGGCGGCATATTTAAGCCACTTCTCGTGGACGCGACTGATGCGCGTAAGGGTCTTTGGGAATGTCGCACATCTGTCTTCTATGCGCCTGAGTATCAGGGCTTCTGGGCGGGAACGGACGGTATGAATGTAGATATGAGCGCGTGTTCGCGCTATACGATTGCCTCCCCCGTGCGTGGTGAGGGTGAACTCGTGAAGACGGGTTCGGGCACGCTCGTGATGGGCAAGGGCATTAAGCCGACGACGAGTTATAAGAATTGCGATAAAGTTACGGAAGAGGATCTCGTCAACGAGCAGTATTTTGTCGCGTCGGGCGTTGTCACGGTTCAGAATGCGGGGGGCGTCCGTGTCGCCGAGGGTACAGTCGAACTTGAGGCGGGTGCGACGGACACCAACTCGACCTTCACGGTTGAATCGAGTTGCACACTCGCCCTCGAGGGCAACACGGTAGCACTCGGTGCCCTCAAGGGTGCGGGTACAGTTTCGGGCGGCACGATTTCAATGCTCGCTCTGAAGCCGCTCGCGGATAGTGAAGACGCGGTGACGCTCTCGGATATTACGGTTAACAAGGCGGTTATTGACTTTGGGGGATCGGCGGATAAGGATACGACGGTTCGTCTCGTCAAACTTGGCTCGAATGTGTCGGGTGCGCTCTCGGCAGGGTCAACCTTCCGCCTCAAAGCGGTGAATACGGGCAATTCGGGGCTTAATGGCGCAACCTGCACGGTTGATTCCAACGGACTCATCACCGCTAAGGCGAGTGCCTCGGGCTTGCTGATGATAGTCCGTTAAAAAAGAAACGATATGAAAGAGAAACAGCAAACGATTCGTGGTAAGTGGCTTATGGCGCTTGCGCTATTGGTGGCACTTCCGGCGGCGGCACTTGAGCTTGAGCTCGGGACTATAGGGACGGGCGATGGCGGGCACGGCTGGGGCGTGATTGCCGAATATGGCGATGGCGGTCCCCGTACGCTCACGATTACCCGCAATACACTCCCGGGGTTGCCTCCGCCAGACTACTGGAAGCGTTGGGGGCGGCTCTGCAGTTTGCGTGTCTACGATCCTGAGGGCTTTTTGGTCTCCTATATCGAAATGGGCGACCAAGAGGAGGCGACAAAGACCTACACGGTTAAACTCCCCAAGGGCAAGGCGGGACGCTATCGTTTCTCGATGTCGGGTGGCTTTGTGGGCAAGGATACTTTCGTCTTCCAGATTCCCGATCCAGTCGCGTGGGGCGTGAGGGGTGAGAAGATACTGAATCTCGTCGGCAAGAACATCCCTGAGAAGATGTATATGGCGTTTGCGCCTACGAGCCAGCACTTCTATTTGACGGGTAACAATGTCAGTTGGGATGTGAAAGGCGAGGAGGGACGCTCCCAGCACGGCGCGAAGGCGATTCAGGGTGTGCGCCCTGAGGGTGTAGACACCATTGAGATTACGATTGACGCGGAGAAGGGCTGGATGTCGCTTTACTGCGATGGTCTCCCCAATACGCTCTCTCCTACGCCCGAAATGGCGAAGCGCATTATGGGCGGTGCCGTATACGCGAAGGACGGCACACTTTGCGAGGGTCCCATTCAAGCGAAACTCTGGGATATTTGCCAGAAACTCGCCGCAAGCGAAGACCTTACTTATACGCCTGAAGAAATTGAGCGCCTCATAGACGCAAAACTAGATAAGTGGGCGCAGATGTTGTATACGAATCGGGTCTATGATGTTAAAAGTCCTGCGCTGGGCTATTCTATGAAAGGCGGCTATGCGAAGGTTCGCGGCTTTGATTTCTACCACTACGATACATTGCGGTATTTGCCTGGCGATCTCGCCGCCTATGCCGCGAAGAATCCCAAGGATGGACGTGCTCTTAAGCGAGCGATGATAGTCGCATTTGTAGAACTCGCGCATATGGATGGCGCGGCAATTATGCGCGAGACGGCGCAAGGACCAGACTTTGAGAAGAGGGGCTTCACCTTGCGTCCGTTGAACGGACAGCGCATTGACTGTGCGACGATGTTTGAGACTATGACGGGACTTGGGCGCGCCTATAAACTCTTGAAAGACCGCCTTCCGCGCGATATAGAGCGCATTTATCGCGAGGCGGTGCTAGATGTCTGCTACAAGGAACTGGGCTTTATGTGCTACCAGTCCAACCAGTTTATGCACATTCGCGAGTGCCTGAATGATGTCTACTGCGTGACGGGCGACCAGCATCTCGGACGGTGCATCAAGATGGAACTTGAGGCATTTATGGATAATAGTTTCCACGGCAAACACGGGCAGCATCCGTCGGGCTTCTTCCTTGAGGAATATGGTCCAGACGGCAACTACGACCAGATGTCCCTGCGTCCGATGAGCGTTATCTACAACACCTATCGCAAGGTGCCAGGACACGACGAGGCTCTCGTCGATAAAATGAAGGCGTGCATTGAGAAGAACTTGCATTGGCGCTCGCTCTTCGCGATTGTGAACCCCGCCAATGGCGAACCCTATCAGCTCGCCTACGCGATGAACCACCGTACGGACGGTCCCACGCACTTCGATTCGCATAATGGGCTTGCCAACCTCTCAAATGAGTTCAATCTCGCCTATACAATGCTCAAACTTGGTGCGAAGGAAGGCGTGGACCAGTCGAAGATTGTTCCCCTGCCCTATACTCAGCGCGGCTATTTGGAGCAACTCGATGGTTTCGCGGCGATTAGGCGCGGACGCTTCTACGCGATGAACTTCTATAAGGTCTATGACGAGACGCCTGATGGCTTTTTGGGTCCGCTCTTCCTCTGGCACGAGAAGGTTGGACTTGGGCTTTGCGGCATTAAGCACTCTTATCATCGTCAGCCCCACTGGTTTGGTGCGGAAATGGAGGAGCGCGACATAACCTTCCCGACTGTCTACGGCAAGCTTGACGGCAAGCTTTTTGTTGAAGCGCGGCAGGCGAACAAGATCTTTGAATGGGTTGAGAAGGCTAAGAGTTGGAAGGTGACGGCGACTTGCTATCAGCCGCCGAAGTCACGCAACGCCCCCAAGCTCGAGCGCGGCACTTTGAGCTGGATGACGGATGTTATTTCCAATGATGTCATTGAGATGACGATTGAATCGAAGTTCCCTGATTTGCAAGAAGCGGTCGTGAATTTGCCGATTCTGCGTCAGAAGGGGCAGACCGTGTGGTCGCACCTCGGGTGGCGTCCGAGCATCCTCGATACAGGCTCGGGACGGTATGTGCAATATGCGCCGACGGGTATGCTGACGATTACGTGGCCGAAGGAAGTTTCCGCCTCGCTCGTGACGGATACCCCTTGTACACGCGGCTGGTGTGAGAACTTGCGCCTGAAACTCCCCGCGAACGGAAAGCTGAAGATTCGTTATGAAGTCAGTGAGTAAGCGCATTTTGCTCTGCGCGGCACTTTTGGGGACGAGCCTCGCAAGTGCCGCGTCCGTCTTCGAGGTGACGACGGACGGCAAGGCTACCGCCTTCTATTTGGAGGCGGGGGCTATTGAGGCGGGCGGCAACTTCTTGTACATCGAGGTGACGACACCCGATGGCAAGCACGAATCGCTGAAGACCTCATGTTTTCCGCTTGTGGACGATAATGGCTGTATCTTCAAGTGGAAGAATTACGGAGATCTCGTCCCTGCGAATGCCCGCGCCTATGTGGTTTTGCCGCGCACCTGGCCGAAGGGCACACGCTTCGAGGTAATCCTCCTCGACCGCGACGGCGCCGAACTCCAACGCGCCTCTTACGGATTATAAACCCAAATATGCCAGTCACGCGTCCCCGCGGGACCGCTATCATCACGGATTTCACAGATTGTTACGGATTTTTTTGTTTTTAACCGTGTAGAGTTGTAGAATTGTAGGGCAGCGTTCCTTGCCCGTCGCAGGTAGGGGTAGGGGGCGGAGTCCCTTCCGCCCCGAGCCGCCCTCCTCTTCTCTGCGAACTCTGCGCCTCTGCGTGAGAAATATGGACGCAACGGCGCGCGTCCTTGCCAAACTATAATCTTGTCTAAAACTGTATAAGGGGTTATTCCTTCTTCTTCTTCCGTGACCGCCGAAGGCGGCTTGAGTGTGTTCTGTGATTGAAACGCTTAATTCGTCATATAAAAGGACACTGAGACAAAGAGGTGTGATATTGGTGGAGTTATCAACATTCTTTTGCTATGGGGTCAGACCCCATAGCAATAATTCCAATAAATCGAGAATAAAGGTCAGACCTTAGGTCTCGATTTATTGGAATTATTTATGGAGATTCCGAATGCAAATTGGCTCTTTCTTAGTGAAATGCGCCCCGAAATATGGTATAATATTAACAACTTGTGCGCCAAACCGCAAAAGTTGTCAATATGAGAATTGAGCGTGATAGTTATCTAAAGCAACTGATTGATTCTATGTGGAACGGTCAGGTAAAGGTAATCACTGGCTTGCGTCGGTGCGGGAAGTCCTATCTTTTGGATAAGATATTCCGTGAATATTTGTATGGGAAGGGTGTTTCTGAGGCGGATATAATCTCCATTGATCTTGACCAACTTCAATTTGCAAATGAGCGCAACCCCTTGAATTTGGCGGACTATATTCGGCGAAAGTTGGGGGAGGATAAGAAAAAGAGGTATCTTTTTATAGATGAGATTCAGCGGTGTGAGGCCGTTCCTAATCCTGCTTTGCCGCAGGGTGGTAAAATCACATTTTACGATGTGCTGAATGAATTCCGTGTGCTTGAGAACCTAGACATTTATGTCACGGGCTCAAACTCAAAGATGCTTTCAACGGATATCCTGACAGATTTTCGCGGACGCGGTGATGAAATACGCGTTCATCCACTTTCATTTACAGAATACTTTAGTGTAATGGGTGGCGATAAACGGGATGCTCTTGAGTCTTATCTTGTCTTTGGAGGAATGCCACATGCCGCGCTATTGAGTACGGAAGAGGCGAGAATGAAGTATCTTAAAGGCCTTTTTGATGAAGTTTACCTAAAGGATATCTTCGAGCGCAAACAAGTTGAGAGAGGGGAAGTCCTAGATGCGACACTGGACCTCCTTTCGTCCACGATTGGCTCCTTGACGAATCCGAATAAGATTGCGAATGTACTTACGACCAAGTTAGGCATTGCGGTCAATACGGCAACGGTTCGCACTTATGTTGAGTATCTGAAGGATGCCTTTCTTTTTACTGAGGCAAAACGATATGATGTGCGTGGCAAGTCCTATTTTGATTATCCGAACAAGTACTACTGTGAGGATGTGGGGCTTAGGAATGCACGGACAGGCTTCCGTGAGATAGACCAGCCGCATTTAATGGAGAATGTTATTTACAATGAGCTTATAAGAAGAGGCTTTGTGGTTGATGTCGGGGTTGTTCCTGTATGGGAAAAGAATGCAGCGGGGAATGCCGTTAAGAAAACCTGTGAGATAGACTTTGTGGTTAACAAGGGAGATGAGCGCGTCTATATTCAGAGTGCCTATCGAATGGATGACGAAGAAAAGTCCGCGCAAGAGGTGCGTCCGCTTTTATTGACAGGAGATGCATTTCGTAGGATTGTTATTCGAGGCGATATAGGGCGGCGTTCTTTTGACCAGAATGGCATTCTACATATTGCCATCACGGACTTTCTGATTGATGCGAACATCGTTTAGCGGCAATTGCGTGACTATGGGGTCAAACTCCATGAGCTACAGAAAAAGCTGTAAGTTTTGGATTTATCTCACGCGAAGTCTTTAAGTCTTTGCATAAATTTATCTGTTTGTTTTGTGCCTGACAACGTGCGGCACGGCGGGTGGCAACCGTGCTAACCCACCCTGATGCGGGCGTCTTGCTTGTCCACATATTACCTAATGTGCGCCAAGCAAGTGGTAGGGCGGGCAGTCCCTTGCCCGCCGTTTAAATAGGATACAGTTTTTAACACAGAGGCACAGAGAAGTGGTAAAAGTTTGAGCATTGAATGCGAAGCAATTAGGCGAAGCGTTAGCGTAGCCCTTTGTC
>CAVLAC010000087.1:0-9226 GCA_963661055.1 bacterium
CGACAGCCGAGCGCCCGCCCTCAGGCGCGGCGGATTGCGCAGGACACGCCCCCGACGGCAATCTCTAGATTGTCGAGTGGGGCGTGGACAAGCAAGACGCCCGCATCAGAGCGGGTTAGCACGGTTGCCGCCCGCCGTGCCGCACGTTGTAAGGCATAAACACAAGACAAGCTAAAATATATGAGCAGTTCGTGCGAAGCCATCAGCGGAGCGTTAGCGGAGCTTTTGTTGCCCGACGGAGTTTATAACTCAAGCTTAAAAAAGGTGGTGACTTATCGCCAAATACCCGAACGGAAGCGCGTTTAGCTAAGCGTTTTGGCTTGTTTCTTTGACCTAAGTATGCTACAGTTGGAGCTACAGTTTACTGAAATTTGGGCTACCAAAGGAGGGGAATTTTTGGTATAATATGAGGACTAAAAAAGTATTAGGAGTCTATAAAAATGGCAGCTATTTATGAGTACACGGGTGTAGTCGAGAAAATCCTCCCGACACAGACGTTTCAGAGTGGATTCTCGAAGCGCGATATTGTGCTTACGGACGATATTGATTCGAACGCCAAGTGGCCCAATCACATTGCTTTCACCTTCAAGAAGGAAGCCGCAAGCATCCTTGAGAAAGTGCAGGAAAAGCAGCGTGTGAAGATTCGCTTTGCGATTGACGGACGCGAGTGGACGAACCCCCAGGGGCAGGTCAAGTATTTCACCGATTTGACAGGCCTGAATCTTGAGGTTCTCAATGGCGATGGCACTTCGACGGAACCCGTCCCTACGCCCGCAGAGCCTGACTTCGCCGAGCCCGCAGGTGGCGAAGACCTGAACGACATGCCCTTCTAAAGGCTAATTACGCGGCAAATTGTCGCGTAATCACTCTCGGCTATGGCAGTTAACCTCTCAGATGCCACTATTGAGGAAATTAAGTCGCGAATTGACCTCGCTGACTTAATCGCCTCATACGGCGTGCAATTGAAGCACGCTGGGGCGTCTCTGTTAGCGTGCTGTCCGTTCCACAACGAGAAGACGCCGAGTTTTAATGTTGACCGCGTCAAAGGGTTTTACCACTGCTTTGGCTGTGGCGAATCGGGGGACGCGATTAAGTTCGTCGAGAAGATGGAAGGCGCGACCTTCATTGACGCGGTCAAGAAACTCGCCGAACGCTGTGGCATTAAACTTGAGGAAACGAAGCCCGATCCCGACGCAGGCAAGCGCAAGCGGCTCTATGCGCTGATGGGGGAACTTGCGCAGTTCTATCACCAGTGCCTCTTAGAGACGAAAGAAGCCGAACAAGCGCGGCAGTATCTAAAGACGCGCGCTTTAAACCGCAAGGTCTGCGAGGACTTCATCATTGGCTATGCGCCGACGGGCATGACGACCCTCCTCGCGTGGGCAGAAAAAGCGGGCTATACCCCAGAAGAACTCGAAAACGCGGGAGTCATCCGTCGCGGCGAAACGCCAGACGACCTCGGCTATCACCGCTTCGCGGGGCGGCTCATGTTCACCATCAAAGACAAGGGTGGACGCGTTGTGGCGTTCTCGGGACGCCAACTCGTGGAAAAGAAGAACTCGGGCAAGTATGTAAACTCGCCCGAGACGCTCATCTTCAAGAAATCACATGTCCTTTTTGCCTTCGATAAAGCCGCGTCAAATATCGCGAAGTCTCCGCACCGCGAGGCGATTGTCTGCGAGGGACAAATTGATACTATCCGTTTCCACATCAGCGGCTTCCCCGTCGCCGTCGCCTCACAAGGGACAGCCTTCACTGAGGAGCATGTAAAACTCCTCAAAACCGTCGCCGATTCGGTTGTCCTCGTCTTTGATGATGACGCGGCGGGACATAAGGCGACAATCCGCACGGCGCGGCTCTTTCTCGCGGCGGGAATCCCTGTCCGCACCGTGAGCCTACCCGATGGCGATGACCCCGACTCTTATTTGCGTACGAAGGGATCTGCCGCGTTTCAGAAGCTACTCGACGCGGCACAGTCCATTGTCGCCTTCCAATATCGTGCGGCACGGCTCGCCGAGAAGAATCCTGATTCCATAGACGCGGTCTCCCGCATTTCTAAGGGACTCATCGAAACACTCGCCGCGTGCGCATCGTCCGTCCTCAAGGCAAACCTTCTTGGTGAAGCGGCGAAGCTCTTGCATGTGCCCAGCGCGGCACTTACGGACGACCTAGCGAAAGCCGAAACGGCAAATCGCACGCGCTTTTCACGGACGAGGAAAACTTCGACAAGCGCGGCACCTGCGCCCGAAAGTGCCGCGCCCGAAGAGGCGGTAGCCGTACCTGAAGAAGATGACCTCCCCAATGAAGGCATAGACGCGGCGGATGTCATACCGCCGCCGCCAGGCGAGAGCGCGTTCCTTGGATTCCTACTCTCAAGCGAAGCGATAGGCGATGTCGTTCAAGAAGTCCAGGAGCTACTGCCGCCGTATGTGCTCGCTCACGAACTTTCGCGCGAAGTCTATACGCAGTGGCTCAAGACCATTTCTGCTGACGCGGGCGAGGATATGCTCGCGCAATATGTGAAGAGCCTACCGCCACGAATGCGGGCGTGGTTTGATTCCGCCTTTGCACAAGGTCCGCGCGGCGAAGCGAGTGGGCTCACGGCGCTCGAAATGGCGCGGGGGTACATCCGTAGCCTCTGGGTGGCGCATCTAACGCGCCGCCGCGGGGAATTGCCCGCACAAGAAGAGACGGGCGAAGTCGCCCGCGAACGCCTGAGGCTCACAATGGCAATTAGCTTCATCCGCACGAAGTCGTGGGCTCTCGCGCGTGAAAACATTTTAAAGCAACTAACAGTTAAAGAAGGAGAACTCCAAAAATGGACCTAAAAGAAGCCACTGCCCGTATCGCGGCACAAAAGGAACTCGTCGGGAAAATCCGTGCTGAGGTCGGCAAAGTCATTGTGGGGCAAGAAAAGCTCATTGACCGTCTTGTTCTCGCCCTAATTACGAATGGGCACATCCTGCTCGAGGGCGTGCCAGGTCTCGCGAAAACGCTCGCCTGCAATACGCTCGCAAAGGTTCTCGGGCTCGACTTTAAGCGCATTTCCTTTACGCCAGACCTCCTACCAGCGGATGTCACGGGCACGCTCATTTATTCGCCCAAGACAGGCGAGTTCACGCCGAAGAAAGGCCCCGTCTTCACGAACCTCCTCTTGGCGGACGAAATTAACCGTGCCCCCGCGAAGGTGCAGTCCGCGCTCTTGGAAGCGATGCAGGAGCGGCAGGTGACAATTGGCGAAGACACGTGCGCTTTGCCTGTCCCCTTCCTCGTCCTCGCGACTCAGAACCCGATTGAGCAAGAAGGCACCTACCCGCTTCCTGAAGCGCAGGTCGACCGCTTTATGTTCAAGTGCCTCGTTGAGTCGCCTTCCAAGGACGATGAGCGGCGCATTATGCAACGCTTCGCCGAGAATATCGAGAAGCCCCAAGTCGAGACCGTCTGCACCCGCGAGGACATCGCGAATCTGCGCGCGGCACTTGACCAGGTTTACTGCGATGAGAAAGTCGGCGATTATATCCTCGACATCATCTTCAAGACACGCGAGAAGAGCGCGAGCATCCAAAACGGAGCCTCCCCGCGTGCCACACTCGCGCTTAACCTTGCCGCGCGCGGCAATGCGCTTATGCACGGGCGGTCTTACGCCACCCCGCAGGATGTGAAGGAAGTCGCGCACGATGTCCTTCGCCACCGCATTCTCCTCACCTATGAAGCGGAAGCCGAGGAGCTCACCAGCGACGCGATTATCGACAAGATTCTCAACGAAGTGCCTGTGCCGTAATTATGGTTCAAGATGTCAAAGAGTTGATGGCGAAAGTGGGGCGCATTCGCGTCCTCACCAAACGCCTCGTGGACGACGAACTCAGCGGCGATTACCACACCTCTTTTAAGGGGCAGGGCGTTGAGTTTGAGGAAGTGCGTCCCTACGCCTTTGGCGATGATGTCCGTTCCATCGACTGGAATGTCACGGCGCGGACGGGCGCCCCTTATATCAAGCGCTATTCAGAGGAGCGCGAACTCACGATTCTCTTTGCGGTGGATGTCTCGGGCTCGCAGAACTATGGTAGCGGCTCTCGCACAAAGGCGGAACTCGCGGCGGAAGCCTCGGCACTCCTTACCCTCACGGCAATTCGCAACCAAGACAAGGTGGGGCTTGTCCTTTTCTCTGACCACATCGTCAAATATCTACCGCCGCGCAAAGGCAGGGATAGCGTCCTTCGCCTTGCCCGTGAAGTGCTCGCGGCAGGTGAAACGGCGGAAGGTGGCACGGATATCGAGGGGGCACTCGCCTTCTTGAATCGTGTCTGCAAACGCCGCGCGGTCGTCTTTCTCGTGAGCGACTTTATGACCCCGCAGGACTACGCGAAGACCTTGCGAATCACGGCGCACCGCCACGATGTTATTTGCGCAACCATCGCCGACCCAACCGAAAGCGACTTGCCCAAGGCGGGACTCATCGAGCTAGAAGACCCCGAGACAGGCGAAGTAGCCGCCGTCGATACTTCCGACCCCGCCATTCGCGGCGCATTTGCCGCGCAAGCCGCCGCAGACCGCGAGCACCTCGTGCGCACTCTCGCCAAGGCGGGGGTGGACCGCGTCGATTTGAGCACGGACCGTCCCTACATCAATGACATCCGTGCACTCTTTAAACGGAGGGCGCGTAAGCGTTAAAAACTATGTGGAATATACTTCTTTTAGCAGTTATTCTGCTCGACTTCCACAAAGATGACCTCTCGCTCACCGTGGAAGCCGCGTCCGCCCAGATAGATCCTGGTCGAAGCGTGCAACTCGCGGTGACACTTAAGACTCCGAAGGGAGTCGAAGTCGATCCACCCGATTTCCGTCCACGGGTTCGTGGCTTTTCACTTGCCGAGGAATATGCCGAGGAGCCTATAATTGACGCGGACGGCGCGAAAACCCAAGTCGTCAATTGGAAACTCGTGCCCGAACCCATCGCTACCTCTTATAAGGTCGCGCCTTTCGTGGTCGGGCGCTACTGGGCGGGACCCATCCGTTTCGAAGCCCCCGCCGCACGCCCTGCGGTCGAGGGAGACTATGAACTCAATCCGCAAAAGGTTTTACCCCCCCTCTCTTGGAAACTCGTCGGCAAAATCGCCCTCTGGCTACTTGGAATCCTCCTCGTCGGCGCGGCACTTGTGGCAGGCATTCGCTACCTAGCGCGGCGCGTCAAGGAACACCGTATGAGCCCGATTGAGCGTGCGTGGGTGGAACTTGAACGCCTCCTCAAGAAAGGCTTGCCTGGGCGCGGACGCTATAAGGACTTTTATGTGGAATTGACGATGGTCGTACGGCGGTATGTGCAGCGGCAATATGGAATCCGTGCGCCACACCTGACGACGCAAGAATTCTTTGAGGAAATCAAGAAGCGCGGCACTCAGAATAACGCGCGGCTTGAGAACCTGCAGCAATTCCTCGAAGCCGCCGACCTCGTGAAGTTCGCGGGCGTGGAAGCGACCCCCGAAATGGCGGATGAGGCGACTAATTCGGCGCGTACCTACCTCAAAACAGATTCCGCCGCCGCGAAAGAGGGAGGTGCGAAATGATTCCGAACTTTGCCGCGCCTTGGGCATTCCTTCTCGCCCTGCCCCTCGCATTTGCCGCGTGGAGACTCCTTCGGCGGCGCAAAAGAGGCGGTGTTAAGTTTTCCGCTTTCGCGCGTCTGCCGCGCACAGCGGGTGGCTGGCGGGCGTGGGTGGCGGAGCACATTCCGTATGTGCTTCTCGTGGGGCTCACCCTACTCGTAATTGCCGCCGCACGCCCCCGCACCCCCCTCGCGCACCGCTCTCAGCAAGTGGACGCGATTGCCATTGCCATGACGCTCGATGTCTCGGGGTCTATGGAAGCCCTTGACCTCACGCCGCGCGGCAAGCAGCGTTCCAAAGAAACGACGCGCCTTGCCATTGTTAAGAAGCTCTTCGTCGAATTCGTGGATAAGCGTCCAGATGACCTGATTGGGCTTGTCACATTCGGAGGCTATGCCGCGACGCGTGCACCCCTCACGGCAGACCACGCCGCGCTCGACAATGTGCTGAGGGGCGTGGAAGTTCCGTCCGTCGCCTTTGACGCGAAAGGCAACGCCATTGCCCAAGACGAACAGATGACGGCGCTCGGCGACGGACTCTCCCTCGCCCTTCTGCGACTCAAGGACGCGAAGCCGAAGTCGAAAGTAGTCATTCTTCTATCCGATGGCGTGAGCAATACGGGCGCAGTGACGCCTGAGGAAGCGGCGGACGCGGCAGAAAAGCTTGGGATTCGTGTCTATGCGATTGGTATTGGTACAAAATCAACGCGCACCCCCTTCTTTTCGCGAGATTTCTTCGGTCGCCCCACGATTGCTTATGCCGATACGACATTTGACGAAGGGCAACTCAAGTCCATTGCGAAGAAGACGGGCGGACGCTACTTCGCCGTCAATGACCGCGCGGCACTTGCCTCGGCATTGGAAGAAATTGATAAGCTCGAGACTACCGCGCTCGATGTGGATGTCTGGGACCGCTGGGACGAAAAGTTCGTTCCGTTCCTCATTGGCGGCGTGGGGCTCCTCGTCGCGGCAGTCCTCATCTCACTTGCCGCAAACCGCCGCGTTTGCTAACTAACTCTTTAAAATAAAGGAATTACAATGAAAAAGATTAATTATCGTCCGTTAGAAGACTATTGCACGGAATATATGCGCTACTTGGGCATTGCCAAGACCGAGCGGCGCAGCTATGCGGAAAGTATCCGCCTCCTGAAGAAGGCGGGCTTCAAGGAACTCGATTCCTTCAAGACGCTTAAGAAAGGCGACAAGGTTTATCGCGGCTACGAAGACCGCACGCTTATGGCCGCCGTCATTGGTAGCGAGCTCATTTCCAAGGCGGGGCTCAAGATTGTGGGTGGGCATACGGATGCCCCTCGGCTCGACCTGAAACCGCGGCCGCTTTACGAAAAGGGCGGCTATGTCTATTTCGATTGCCACATTTATGGCGGAATCAAGAAGTACCAGTGGCTGGTGTTGCCCCTCGCACTTTATGGGACAATTGTCCGTAAGGACGGCACGAAGGTTCAGGTGGAAGTCGGCGATAAGCCTGGCGACCCCGTCTTTATGATTAGCGATATTCTTCCTCACCTCGGCTATGACCAGGCGAAAAAGACACGCGACGAGTTCTTCCCTGCCGAGGATTTGGATGTCCTCGCCTGGACGACCTACGCGAAAGCCACCAAGGACGGAGAAGAAAAGGCAGACAAGGCGGGCCTCATCGCCTACCTCAAGAAGACTTACAAGGTCACCGAGGAAGATTTGCTCAGCGCGGAGCTAGAAATTGTCCCTGCGGGAATGCCGCGCGAGGTCGGCTTTGACCGTGCGCTTATTGCGGGGTACGGCCACGATGACCGCGTCTGCTCCTTCGCGGGCTTGCAGGCACTCTTGGACGCGGCGGATGAAGTCCCTGAGCAAACTGCCGCGATTCTGATGTGCGACAAAGAAGAGATTGGGTCCGTTGGCTCAACGGGTATGACTTCGAGCTTCTTTGAGAATACGGTTGCCGAACTCATCGAGCGGCAAGAGAAGAATGCGAAAGACATCCTCGTGCGCCGCGCCTTGGAAAAGAGCTCTATGCTCTCGGCGGATGTGACAGCCGTCGCCGACCCGCACTTCCCCGATGTCGATTCCACGGGAAATGCCGCGAAGTTCCACAAGGGGCCTGCCGCTTCCAAGTACACGGGCGGAACTTCCAAGGGCGGGGCGAGCGACTGCTCCCCCGAGTTCGTGGCAACGATTCGCCGCATTATGGACGAGGGCGATGTCGTTTGGCAGATGGCGGAACTTGGCAAGATGGAAAAGGGTGGCGGCGGAACGATTGCCCAGTTTATGGCACGTTTCGGTATGAAGGTGCTCGATATGGGCACTCCCCTTTTGAATATGCACGCGCCGTGGGAGCTCGCGTCCAAGTTTGACGCGTGGCAGACTTACCGCGCCTACTCCGCCTACCTTCGCGCCCGCGTCTAAGCTCAATGACGAGGAAACAGCGTTGCGGATGGTGTAATCTCGCGAACCCACTCTATGTCGCCTATCACGATACGGAGTGGGGACGCCCCCAGCACGACGACGCGGCACTTTTTGAGCTCCTTATTCTGGAGGGCTTCCAAGCAGGACTCAGCTGGGAATGCGTCCTTAATAAGCGCGCGGCATTTCGCACGGCATTCGATAACTTCGACTGCACCAAAGTGGCGAGGTACACCGCGAAAAAGATTGCCGCGCTCCAGAATAACGCGGCAATTATCCGTAATCGAGCGAAAATTGCCGCGTCCGTCTCCAATGCGAGGGCTTTCCTTGCCATTCAACAGGAGTTTGGCAGCTTCGACAAGTATCTCAAGACCTTCACGCGCGGCAAAGTGGTCTATGAGAATGATAAAACCCACTCACCATTATCGGACGCCCTCTCAAAAGACCTACAAAAGCGCGGCATGAAGTTCGTGGGGACGACTATTATCTATGCGTTCCTTCAAGCAATTGGGGCAATCTATTCTCATTCGGACGATTGCTTCCTTTATAAAGGCTCCCGCTAATGGACTTCACCTGCCAGGGCTGCGGAGCGTGTTGCCGCATCAAGAACGGAATCGTCCGTGTCTCGGAGGCAGAAATCGCACGAATTGCCGCGTTTTTAGGTATTAGTGAGGCAGACTTCATTGCAAATGAGACGGAAATTGCCCCCGACCGAAAAGGACTTATCTTACGGAGTCGCCCCGATGATTCCTGCGTCTGGCTCGACGAACATAACCGTTGCCGTATACACCCCGTCAAACCCGACAAATGCCGCACCTTCCCCTACGAGTGGACCAACCCAGACTCCCCCACCCTCTGCCCAGGGCTAAAAAAGGCATCCTCAAATTAAGTGATTTGAGCCCCCCTTTTTGCCAAGTTTGCAAAACTCTTAAATATTCTACTTTTACACAGCTTCTCCGCCGTTATAGCAATATATCGCCCTTAACCGCCCCTCCGCGATGTGGAACTTGAGGCGTTTTTGTTGTGGAAGTTGAGGATTTGGGGCGGGGAAGATTAGGGGCGGAGGTTAGGGGGAGAATGGGGCGGGGAAGGCGCGATTATGGGCGCGCCTGCGCTTCTCTATGGGAAACCATCGTGATGGTTTGTAAAAAGCAACGCGTTGGTTTGTAAAAAGCAACGCGATGGTTTTGCAAAACCAACGCGATGGTTTCCCGTTCCCCTCCT
>CAVLAC010000088.1:0-8995 GCA_963661055.1 bacterium
GTTGGTGAGGAGCGGGAGGGGCGAGCTCGTGTTGAGCGGAGTGAGGCGGGCGGGTACGGGGCGGCGGGGGGCAACCGTGCCGCAATGTTGTCAGGCACAAACAAAACGCCATAGAGAGCGTGAGATAAAACCCCTACCACTTAATGGGGGCTAGTCCGTGGGTGGTGAGGTAGGCGTTACAGGCACGGAAGTGTCCGTTGCCAAAAAAGCCATGCCTCGCAGAGAGTGGTGACGGATGCGCCGAGGTGAGCACCAAATTCTTCTCACGGTCCACAAGCGCGACTTTCTTCTGTGCAAACGCCCCCCAGAGCATATAAACGAGGTGCTCCTTCTTGGCAAGGCACCGAATTGCCGCGTCCGTAAACTGTTCCCATCCGTGCTTTTGGTGTGAAAGCGCGGTATTCGCTCCGCCCGCCACAGTTAGGGTATCGTTCAAGAGCAAGACTCCCTGCTCTGCCCAGGCGGTTAAGTCACCCGAGCGCCCCAAATAATCGCCTCCATATTCACTCTCGAGCTCCTTATAGATGTTCCGTAGCGAGGGCGGAAGCGCCACGCCCTCTGGCACTGAAAAGGCGAGTCCGTGAGCCTGTCCAATATTGTGGTAGGGGTCTTGTCCGATAATAACGACCTTAACCTTATCAAGCGGCGTATGATTGAACGCGGCAAATATCTGTTCCTCGGGCGGATACACCACCTCGCGGGCATATGCCGCGTCCACAAATGCCGCGAGCTCCTGAAAGTAGGGCGCGGCAAATTCGGCATCAAGTGCCGAGTGCCAAGTGGGTTCGGCGAGACTAACCATAGCCCTTAGTCCCGCTGAATAATGCCGCCGCAAAGGATGTCGCCTGTAGCGGGGTCATAGCAGACGGCACTCTGTCCGGGCGCAACCCCCGCAATGCCCTTCTCAGGCGTAATCACTCCCGCCGTGAATGTGGCAGGCACAAGCCGTCCCGCACTCCTCACTTTCACAAGGCAAGCGAAAGGCTCGGCGGTCTCCTCGAGACCCATCCAATTTAGGTCGTCCACACGAAATTGCGCCTTCTCGGCATCCGCCGCGTGCGCCACAATGACGCGGTTATGGCAAGCATCGAGGTCAATGACATAGTAAGGCTCACCCGCGCCGCCAATGCCGAGCCCCTTGCGCTGTCCGACTGTATAGTGCCAAAAGCCCGTGTGGCGTCCGAGCACCTTGCCCTTCGTATCCACAATGTCGCCCGGACGCGGCACTTCGCCAATAAGCTCATCCGTATCGCCCGAATAGAAGTCCTGCGAATCGGGACGCTCCGCCGCGCCGAGTCCGTGCTCACGGGCAATTTCCCGCACCTCCTTCTTGGTGAGCCCGCCGAGAGGGAAAATGTGCCGCGCGAGTTGCTCCTGCGAAAGGCGATAGAGGAAGTAGCTCTGGTCTTTCGCCTCATCTGCCGCGCGACGGATAGCCCACCGCGCACCCTTCTGGACAACTTGCGCATAGTGTCCCGTCGCGAAATGGTCAAACTTGAGCCCTGACTCCGCCGCCAAGCGCGGCAGAAGTCCAAACTTCATTGTCGCATTACACCGTACACACGGATTCGGCGTCTTGCCCGCGAGATAGGTCTCGCGAAAATAACGGACTATTGTCTCGTCATACGCGGCAGAGCAATCGAAGACCTTATAGTCAATGCCTAGTTTTGCCGCGAGTTCTTCGGCGGACGCAATATCTTCCGACTCACCCGCGCCGAAGCAGGCATCGCGCGTGCCGCCTTTGTACTGTCCGCGCCACAACTTCATCGTGACGCCAATGACTTGTGCACCACTTTCCTTCAAGATGAGCGCGGCGACGGAAGAGTCCACCCCTCCCGAGAGCCCGACGGCGACTGTTTTACCCTTTACACCTTCTAGAATCACGATTTTCTCTTTCTCAATTCTTCTTTTTTGTCTTAGCCAAATACGAAAGTCTGCCCAGGGCATGGGGCTAACGCATTCTTGACCCCGTGGTCCTTCAGGAGTTCCACCATCGCCCCGACCTTCTCAGGTTCGCCATGGACGGCAAATGCCTGACGGACATTATCCTTAACTTCGTCCAACCACTCGGCAAGCCCCGCCCTATCCGCGTGAGCAGAAAGTGCATTGATGACTTCGACGCGTGCCCGAAGCGGTGTCTCCTCGCCGAAAATCTTAATAGTCGGGCGGCGCTCGACAATGCGGCGACCAAGCGTATTTTCCGCCTGAAAGCCGACGATAAGGACGATATTATCGGGGTCCGTAATGCCGTGCTTGAGGTGGTGGAGGACGCGTCCGCCTTCGCACATGCCACTGGCGGCAATGATAATCATAGGTCCTTCTTTATCATTGAGCGCCATTGACTCCTGAGGCGTGCCAATGAAAGTCATACCCGGGAAAGTCAGTGGGTCGGTGCCCGCGGCAATCATCCGCCGCGCTTCCTCGTTGTAGACTTCGCGATGGCGGGCATAGATTTCCGTCGCCTTACGGGAGAGAGGCGAGTCGATATACACCTGCACCTCGCGCGGCACTTTGCCTTGTGCCGCGAGCCGATTCAAGTAGTAGATGATTTGTTGGGTGCGCCCGACCGAGAAGGCAGGGATAATCAGCTTCGAGTTGTGGCGGTCGATGTACTTCAAATAGCCCGCGAGGCGCAGTTCCACATCGTCCGCGCTCGGATGATACCGATCGGCATAAGTGGACTCGATGAGTAGGATGTCCGCGCCCGCAGGATACTCAAAGTGCCGCAAGATGGGCTGGTCGGGTTGCCCCAAGTCGCCTGAGAAAAGAAGGCGGTGGTTGTGACCGTGGTCCGAGCGGATGTCGAGTTGCACGAGTGCCGAGCCGAGGATGTGCCCCGCATTGAAGAACTCGAGCGTGATACCAGGCGCAATCTCGCGCGGCGAATGCAGGTGTACGGGCGTAAAGAGTTGCATGAGTGCCGTCACATCGCTCTCTTCATAGAGCGGCTCGAAGAGGTGCTTACCCTGCTTGCGGCGTTGCTTGTTGACAACTTCCAAGTCGCGCTTCTGCAAGAAGCACGAATCACGCAACATCACATCGCAGAGCTCCATCGTCGACTGCCGCGCGAAGACGCGTCCGCGAAAGCCCTGCCGCACGAGCTGGGGCAGGTTGCCCGAGTGGTCGATGTGCGCGTGGGACAAGATGACATAGTCTATTGTCTCAGGCTTTATGGGCAAATTTCGGTTCTTCTCAAACGCCTCCTTGCGGTGACCTTGATAAAGGCCACAGTCGAGTAAGATGCGTTTGCCATTAGCTTCGACGAGGTGCATCGAGCCCGTCGTCGTCTGTGCCGCGCCATAGAATGTCAATTTCATACCTCTATTATAACATAAAGAACCGAACTTGAAAACAACGAAAGTTAAAGTCTTCACTTCAACTCTTCCGCGCAATATGGTATAATAGGCGTATGAAAATTTTGACGGGTATCCAGCCTTCGGGCAAGCTCCATTGGGGCAACTACTTTGGCGCAATGCGTTCTATGGTCGATCTTCAGAACAAAGGCGACCACCAAATGTTTATGTTCATCGCGAATTTCCACGCGATGACCACCGTGCGTTCGGGCGCGGCACTTCGCGAGAGTACACGCGATGTCGCCCTCGACTACCTCGCCTGCGGGGTCGATCCCGCGAAGACGATCCTCTATCGCCAGAGCGATGTCCCCGAGGTGCAGGAACTCGCGTGGTATCTCTCGTGCCTCTGCCCAATGGGACTCCTCGAGCGCTGCCACAGCTATAAGGATAAACTCGCCCACGGGCTCGACGCCACCCACGGACTCTTCGCCTACCCCGTCCTTATGGCGGCGGATATTCTCATTATGAATGCGGACCTCGTCCCTGTCGGCAAGGATCAGAAGCAGCACCTCGAAGTGACGCGCGACCTCGCCCAGAAGTTCAATAATGCTTACGGCGAAATCTTCCACCTGCCCGAAGGCTACATCCCCGACACCGTCGCGACCATTCCTGGGCTTGACGGACAGAAGATGTCCAAGTCTTACCACAACACCATCGAGCTTTTCGAGGATGTGAAGTCCATCAAGAAGAAGGTAATGTCCATTGTGACAGATTCCAAGGGGCTCGAAGAGCCCAAAGTGCCCGAGGGCAACGCCATTTACGAACTCTACAAGCTCTTCGCCACGAAGGAAGAAACGGACGAGATGGCGGCAAACTTCCGCAAGGGCGGCTACGGCTACGGGCACGCCAAAAAGGCACTCCTCGAAGCCTACCACCGCCTCTTCGATCCGTTCCGCGCCAAGCGCGAAGAATTGGCACGCGACCCCGCGACCGTGGAGGACATCCTGCGCGAAGGCGCGAAAAAGGCACACGCGGCAAGCGCCCCAATTATGGAAAAGGTCCGCGCCGCTGTTGGACTGTGAGCGAACTGCCGCGTTTAATCCTCGCCCCGCTAAGAGGCGTGACCATCCGCACCTTTCGGGAAGTCTTTGCCGCGCCGTTGCGTGAGGCAGGCTTTACGGAAGCACTTACGCCCTTCATCACGGCGAACATAGGCTACGACCCGCTAAGGGACGCTGAATTGCGCGGCGGTGCGGAAACCTCTGGGCTCCGCCTCACACCCCAATTCATCGGCAAGGACCCCGCGGCACTCCGCGCGGCACTTTTGCGCATTAAGTCTGCTGGCTATACCACCGCCGACTTGAACGCGGGGTGCCCCTTCCCTATGGTGCGCAATAAGGGGCGCGGTAGCGGACTCCTCAAAACGCCCGATGTGCTCCGTCAAATGCTCGAGGTCGGCTGTGAAGTTATGGGCGAGGGCAACTTCAGCCTCAAGACGCGCCTTGGAATTGAGAAGACGGACGAGCTCCTGCACCTTATGCCCCTTCTCAATGTCTTCCCGCTGCGCTTCTTGACTGTCCACGCCCGCACGGCGCGGCAGATGTATGAGGGCGCGTGCGACAAAGCCGCGTTTAAGGAAATTCGCCGCGTCGCCCAAATGCCCGTCGTTTATAACGGCGACGCCGTCGCGCCTCTTGAGGGCATCCCCACGATGATTGGACGCGGCTTCATCCGTCAACTCGGCGAGAGGGACGATATAGGCGCGTTTTTGGAGGAGTATCTCGTCCGTTCTCAGCGCGAGCTTTCAGGCGACCACGCGGTGGTCGGACGCCTCAAGGAACTACTCGCGTACTGGAAAGAATTGCCGCGTTGGCACCGCAAATGGCAAGTCGCCAAACTCGCCCGCACCTGCACCGAACTCCGCGTCTGGTAACCCGCCCGCCTTCCCAGCTTTCAACCACAAATTCCAACAGATTGCCGCGGCTGGTAGGGGGCGGAGTCCCTTCCGCCCCGCCGCGCTACCACAATCTATTCCAAAGCTTTAAGATATACTTGCAGGCATAATGTCGCGGCATATCAACTAAGCATCCAAAACAAAAGACAATTAAACCTATCAGCAACCAAGTTGCTGGACCAGGCACGCTATGAGCAATCATCCACCCTTGAAGATTGTTCATTATCTTGAATCCTGGCTCTTTCAGAGAATGGAACAGATAAACCGAGAACATAAACGGAGCTAAGAAAAGTGCCGCGCGTTGAACTCTTCCCGAAAGCGGAATCTTTTGGACAAGGTAAAAAGAAGTAATCGCAAACAAAAGAGCAATCGGAGAATTGTACTGCGATAAATCAAAACTAAGTGCCGCGAGTACGCACGACAACACAAAGAGTATCCCCATCAACTTCACGGACACCTTTTGATAGAGATTATGGAACTTAATAACCCGTGCCACACAATACACAGACGCCATTGTCACATAAGAGCACGGCGAAGCAAAATAGGCGAGCGTATGCTCTTCTAAAGACGGCAACCAACCTTGAGTAATCGACCATCCTAAGAAGTGAACCGCCGCGACAAGCATCGCAATTCCCAGAAACGCATCGCGGCGAATCTTCTTATTGCCATTGAGAGTCCCTTCACACAAGCAATTGCAAAACGGAGTCAGCACCAAGAACTTGCAATAAGACGACAAGAACCACCATTGATTAAGAGCCTTTGGGAAACTCTTTGAATCCGTCCAACCATCAAGGAAGAGATATCCCGACAAACGGACGACACAAACTGCAAATGCCGCGACACCCAATAGCCGAGCTAACTTCATCAACGAAAATCTTACACCATACCAACCCGTAATAAACACAAAGCCTACTACACACATCATAAAAATATTGCGCAAAGCGTCCGACCTATACGCGCAGGCACTTACGCTGTGGCACATACAAATGCCAAACATCAGTAAGCATCTATAGAAGTCTCCAGAGGCGTCTCTTTTACCCCC
Source organism: bacterium (assembly GCA_963661055.1). Lineage (GTDB taxonomy): Bacteria > Verrucomicrobiota > Kiritimatiellia > RFP12 > UBA1067 > UBA1067. The sequence continues at coordinate 6,290 of CAVLAC010000088.1, forward strand.
CCCCCCGAAAGACTACCCAAGTTAATAGTATTATTAGTTTTCATATGCGTCCTTATTTGTGTTATTTGTGGACAAATCATTTTGGGTGCTCTTTACTGCTTCTTCGTAGCCACGGGTGAGGGTGGCGGCTTTGGCGGACCAAGTGAGTTCTTGGGCTCGCGCGAGGGCTCCGTGGGAGAGTGTTTCGACGAGCTCGGGGTTCTTGATAAACCTCTGGAGTGCCTCGGCGAAGCCCGCGATACTCGTCTCAGGGTCGCGCAACGGAATCTTCACGCCCGAAGTTTCCGTCACTTCCACGCCCATCCCGCACGCATCGTGGCAAATTACAGGCAAACCAAGCGAGAGGGCTTCCATTACTACTATGGACGAGGCTTCCTTAATAGATGTACAAACAAAAGCATGCCCTTCCCGCATAACATCTAATCCTGCATCCCTTTTAAGCATACCGTGCCACTCAATGCACGAATCAACTCCGAGTTTTTGAGCCAATGCTTCCCATCCTTTAGTTTCAGGTCCCGCACCAAGAACATCCAAATGAATCTTCTCAAGATTTCCCTTCATCGCTGGTGTCGCAAGAGCCTCAAGCAGTATCGGCAACGCTTTTCGGGAGGTGTGGATACCGCTCCAAATCAATCTTAGTTTCTCCTTCGGTGAATATACTTTCAAAGAGCCATTTAATGCCGAATCCGTTCCTCCATCCAACATCTGTTCACACTTACACCCCCATATCTTAGAAACCATATATATGTCATCTGAGGTAATTGCCCATATCTTCGTTGCCCGATGCGCGGCACGCCTTGGTCGTATTAGAATGCGCTTTTGTATTTCATTCAGAATCGTCCGTGCTAAGACTTTTATACATCCGCTCTTGCTAAAGAACCTATGGAACTTAATAGATTCATTTGATGCGCCACCCACAGGGCCCCATACAAATGGAGCTCCTATTTTCCATAAATAGCCAGGCTCTCTGAACCCCAACATATTCAATTTATGAACTACATCAAAAGGATGTTCTCTATGTAATTTTTGAGCCACTTTATAAGCCTTGCGATGCCAAAGATTATAGGCAAGGTAATAAATCCCCCACATTCCTGGTACACGATGGAGTCTCTCTATGAATGTAATAGCCTTTGATGGTGGGACATATACTAAGCGTAAATTAGGAATTGGGGCATTCTCTGTAAAGAATCTCTTTACATCTTCTTCTTTCCCCTTTTCCTTCGATAGATCACCATATAGGACAGTAATCTCATTATATTTCGCTAATTCCTTAGCGAGATTCCAACCTATGGCGCACTCACTGCCGCGATAGGGGGAGCATCCGAATGCACTGATGAGGACACGCATCACGCGCCGCCTTTCTTAGGGAAGATGACTTGCCAATGGCACGAGAGCCAAATGCGCAAGGCGACGAAGAGTCCGTCATGCTTGAGGCAATAACGGAACATATTCTGCGGCTCGCCATAGCCGAGCGGAGAATACAGGCTCTTGAGGCGCTTCAAGAGTGGCACGCGGCGATCGCGCCACGCGGCAAGGCGTGCGTTCCTCTCGCAAGTGCCAATGAATTTCGGCGAGAGCAAAACCGAAATGCCGCGTTCTCGGGCGGTACGGCTATAATCAGCATCGCCCATCGCATGCGTCCAATGGCGGTCAAGATTGCCAAGTGCTTTATAGACTTGTCGCGGAATCCACACCACATTGCCATTCATCTGGTCTATCAGTTGCCAAGAGCCATTGGGCGCGGCAAGAGAACGGTTGATTTCGCCTCCGTATGTCACTTCGTTACCGTCACGCGAGGAAATAACCCCAACGAGAATGGCTGTAGCGTGGTCGGGAGAATTCAAAAGCACCTCGAGAGAGTCGTCCGTCAAGAAGGTGTCATCATTGAGCCAGAGGTATCCGTCATAATCAGCATACGCGGCAGCGGCGGACCATGCGCGGCGCATTCCGCCACACCAAAAATCATTACCCGAACCATTAATAATATGTGATGCGCCTTGCCAACCTGCGACAGCTTGCGCGGCGAAGAATTCGCGGCAGAGCGTGCCCGTAGAGTCCGTCGAGCCATCGTCATTCAGCCAGACATCGAACGCATATCCCGACGGACACCTCGCGGCAAACAAGTGCCGCAGGCACTCAAGTGTCGTTTCCGCTCGGTTATGGCATGTCATCAATACAGCAAATCTTTTCATTGGCACTATTATACCATATTTTAACCGAAGAGTGTTGAAGAAACGACATTTAGACAGCCCTGCCTCGACAAGGTCTGTGGTTGCGTACGAGAGTCTCTCTTACGGCGGCGAGCCGCTCCGCTCCTCTCGTGCAACCCCCGCCCCTCGCCGCCCATAATCTCTGTCACACGGCGGGCAAGGGACTGCCCGCCCTACCACCTTACGCCACTGTGGGGCTGGTAGGGGGCGGAGTCCCTTCCGCCCCGTAAAAAGTAGCCCTAGAGAATTATAAAGCGGGCGTAACCGCAGCAAGAAAGACAGTTGGTGAGGAGCGGGAGGGGCGGGCGAGCGTTGAGCGGAGTGAGACGGGCGGACACGGGGCGGCGGATTCGCCGCGCCTCGTGCGTCCAAGAGGTCCGGTGCGTGGTCAGAAATGACCACGATGTTTCCTGAATAGAAAGCCGCTGAGCTTTTTTCATAAACTCCGATGAGCGACAAAGGGCTACGCTAACGCTTCGCCTAATTGCTTCGCATT